>DATHVW010000001.1:0-28588 GCA_035461085.1 Longimicrobiales bacterium
TCCTGCTTCGCCTTCGCGAGCTGCTCACGCATGTCGATGAGAACCTGGTTCAGCATCTTCTCCGGGTTCTCCGCACGCGCGATCGCATCATTGATGTTCGAACGCAGCAGCGTCGAGAGCTTCTGAAAAATTCCCATTGGCTTTATCCCTGTTGCACGGCCGGTGCAGCCGCGCCCTGTTCCACGATTCCAGCCAGTTCCGGCAGGTGACTTGCCGCCGCCATCGTCATGCTCTCGAAGCTGCTGCGGAGCTCCACGAAGTCGAGTGTCTCCAGCTCGAGGGCATCGGAGAGCACCACCTCCTGCGCTTCGATGCCGTAGCTGCCGTGCACGATGTCCGTGGCGTTCAGCTCGAGCAGACGACGGTAGAGCGGCGTGAGCCGCGTGTCGTCGGCGACCTGCGGCAGGTCCATCACCTTCAGCCGCAGAACGACAACCGGCGGTGCGTAAATGACGACCACAGGCGCGCCATCATTATCGGACTCGATCCGCCACATCGACTCCTCGATTTCCTCGAAATCGTGCTCCATCCGGATGAGATAGCTCTCGAGGTCTTCCCGTGTCATCATCGTGACGCCCAGTTCGCTGGTCAGAAGTCTTACCCGTGCAGGGTACCAAGGTACAGCATCCCTACGCCACCTGTCACGCTTTGGTTGCGGGCACCCGCCGCCCGCCGGTCATGTGCCGCTCGCGACCATACGCGCACATGAATGCGGCCGGAGCCTGGCGTGCGCTCCGGGCCGCGCGGCCGGCCGGCACGCTTCTCTTGACTCGCCGCCGCGTTCCGCCCCATTCTCCGGCCAACGGTCGCACGTGCTCGCGACCGGCTCACCCGCCCGCTTCCCCGACGTATCCAGGGCCGGAAATGCTGCCAGCAAGACCCGCCATTGCCGCCATCCCGCTGCTCCTCACGCTACTCGCGCAACGGCCCGCGCATGCGCAGATCATAACGGGCCGGCTCACCGATGCCGCGGCCGGCCGTCCCGTCGCCAGTGCGTTCGTGCAGCTGGTGGACGCGGCTGGCGTGCGTCACGAAGGGGCGTTGACGGACTCCGCCGGCTGGTACTCGCTGCGCGCCCGCGCCCCCGGCGAGTACCGGCTGCATGCGCAGGCTCTGGGCTACATCACCGCGACATCGCCGGTGCTGCGTCTCGGCCCCGACCCCGTCGAGTATGTCTTCGAGCTGGACCGGCGGGCGCTCGTGCTGCCGTCGGTAGACGCCCGTTCGGAGGATTCACGCGGGTGCGAGCGACGCCCGGACGGGGAGGCCGTGGTGGCCTTGTGGGATGCGGTGCGGACTGCACTGACCGTCACGGCGTGGACGGGCGAGACCGGCTCGATCCGCTACTCGATGATGAACCATACGCGCGAGCTGGACGCGGCGCAGCGCAACATCGAGAGGGAAGAGCGCGTCCCGGTCTACGCGACCACGGCATTGCCGTACGGCGCGGTTGGACCAGAGCAGCTCGCGCGTGACGGCTACCTCGTAACGGAAGGGGACGTGAGCTGGCTGCTGGGGCTGGACGCGGACGTACTGCTTTCGGAGTCGTTCCTGGATTCGCACTGCTTCAGGATGGTGCCGTCGAGGGACACGACGCGGGTCGGACTCGGGTTCACGCCACTGCGGAGCGATGGGCGCACGGACGTGAGCGGCGTCCTGTGGGTGAATCGGAGCACGGCCGAGCTGCAGCACCTGGAGTTCGAGTTCGAGGCACTGCCGGAACACATGCGGCGGTTCGGCGCTTCGGGGGAAGTGCACTTCGAGCGGCTGGGCACGGGAGCCTGGATCGTCACGCGCTGGTGGATCCGCTCGCCGCGGGTATCGACGCGTCCGGTCTCGCGCCGCTACCAGCTCGCGGGGTACCGGGAGGACGGCGGCACGGTCACGTCGGTGGAAGTGATCGACCCGGCGTTCCACGACCGACACGGCAACGGGATCATCGAAGGCAGTGTGGTCGATACCCTGACCGGCGTGCCGGCGCAGCGCGTGCTCGTGTTCCTGTCCGGAACCCCGTTCTCGGCCGTATCCGACAGCACCGGCCGCTACCGTATCACCGGGGTTCCACCGGGCACCTACACGATCGGCTTCACGCACCCGCTCCTGCAGGAGGTCGGCCTGCCACAGCAGCTCGATACGGTGCGTGTGGACAGCGCGACGACGATACAGCGGACGTTCGCACTGCCGACCATGGCCGAGCTGCTTCGCACTGTCTGCCCGCATGCCCCGCCGGAAAGGACCATGGGGCTGGTGTACGGTGTCGTGCGACGGGCGGAGACGGGCGAGCCGCTGGGCGGCGTGGAGGTGCATGCACGCTGGAAGGGCCAGCCGCGCAGCGACGAAAGCAACCCGGCAGCAATTCCACGCTGGGCGTCACTCACCAGTCCCGAAGGTCGCTACGCCATCTGCTGGGTGCCGACGGATCGCGAGCTGGAAGTCCACGTCGCCACGGATGACGTGCGACACCGCAGCGTGAAAGTCGATTTATCCAGGAGCGCGATCCTGCGCCAGGATTTCGCGCCCTGAAGTGTAAGCAGTCGATCAGCCGACAGGCGCCAGCCCGAGCGTCTCCGCCAGAAAGCGGCCGGTATGTGACACCGGATTCGCGGCTACCGTCTCCGGCGTGCCTTCCGCCACGATAGCGCCACCGCCCGCCCCGCCCTCCGGCCCGAGATCGATGATCCAGTCGGCCGTCTTGACGACCTCGAGGTTGTGCTCGATGACCACCACCGTGTTGCCGCGATCGACGAGGCGGTGCAGCACGTGGAGCAGCATGCGCACATCCTCGAAGTGCAGGCCGGTCGTCGGCTCGTCCAGGATGTAGAGCGTGCGGCCGGTGTCGCGGCGGGACAGTTCCGTCGCCAGCTTCACGCGCTGCGCCTCGCCGCCGCTCAGCGTGGTCGCCGACTGGCCGAGATGGATGTAGCCGAGCCCGACATCCGAGAGCGTCTGCAGCTTGTGCCGGATGTTCGGCACCGCATCGAAGAACTCGAGCGCCTCGTCCACCGTCATGTCGAGCACGTCCGCGATCGTGCGGCCCTTGTAGAAGACCTCGAGCGTCTCCCGGTTGTAGCGCCGGCCGCGGCACACATCGCACGGGACGTACACGTCCGGCAGGAAGTGCATCTCGATCTTGATCAGGCCGTCACCCTGGCACGACTCGCAGCGGCCGCCCTTCACGTTGAAGCTGAAGCGGCCCGGTGCATACCCGCGGATCTTCGACTCCGGCAGCTCGGCAAAGAGCGAGCGGATGGGCGTGAAGAGGCCGGTGTACGTCGCCGGATTGGAGCGCGGTGTCCGGCCGATCGCCGACTGGTCGATGTCGACGACCTTGTCGATGCGATCGAGACCCTCGATGTCATCGTGCTCGCCCGGCAGAACGCGCGCATTATAGAAATGGCGCGACAGCGTCTGGTACAGGATGTCGGTGATCAGCGTGCTCTTGCCGGAGCCGCTGACACCCGTCACGCACGTGAACGTGCCGAGCGGGAACGCCGCATCGATGTTGCGCAGGTTGTGCTCGCGCGCGCCACGCACCACCAGGTAGCCGTCATCGGCCGCCCGGCGCCGCGTCTTCGGCATCGGGATCTCGCGGTCGCCCCGCAGGTATGCCGCAGTCAGCGAGCGGTCGCTCCTGAGCACCTCTTCGAGCGTACCCTCGGCGACGACCTCTCCGCCGTGGCGGCCCGCGCCGGGGCCGAGATCGATGATGTGATCAGCGGCGGCGATCGTGTCGCGGTCGTGCTCCACGACGAGGACCGTGTTACCGAGATCACGCAGCTGCTTGAGCGTCTGCAGGAGCCGCTCGTTGTCGCGCTGGTGCAGGCCGATGCTCGGCTCGTCCAGGATGTAGAGCACACCGACCAGGCGGCTGCCGATCTGCGTCGCCAGGCGGATCCGCTGCGCCTCACCGCCCGACAGCGTTTCGGCACTCCGGCCGAGCGTCAGGTATTCCAGTCCGACATTGACGAGGAACTGGAGCCGCTCGCGCACTTCCTTGAGGATCGGCCCCGCGATCTCGGTCTGCAGCGAATTCGATGAGGAGAGGTCCGCGAAGAAGGCGAGCGCCTCGCCCACACTCATGTGAACGGCGTCGCCGATCGAGCGGCCTCCGACCGTGACCGCCAGGCTCTCCGGCTTCAGGCGGCTGCCACCGCACGTGCGGCACGGCAGCGTCATCATGAACTCCTGGAGCTGCTCGCGCACGGAGTCGGACGACGTCTCCTCGTAACGCCGCATCACGTTCGTGAGCACGCCTTCCCACGGCTCGCTGTACGAACCGGCGGCGCCGCCGGAACGATACGGGAACTTCACCTTGCGGCGACCGGACCCGTTCAGGATGCCGTCGCGCACCTTCTGCGGGAGCTCGCCCCACGGCGTGTTCGGATCGAACCCGTAGTGTTCGGCCAGGCCCGGAATGATGGTCTTGCGCAGGTGACCGGTCGGCTCGCCCCACGGGAGGATGACACCTTCGAGTAGCGAGATGATGGGATCGCCGACGACGAGTGCGGGGCTGACCTCTCGCCGCGTGCCCAGGCCGCCACAGCCGTCGCAGGCGCCATACGGGGAGTTGAACGAGAACTGGCGCGGCTCCAGCTCGGCCATGCTCGTGCCGCAGTGGACGCACGCATACCGCTCGCTGAACAGATGCGTCTTCGGCTCCGCCGCGTGCTCGACCACTTCGGCAATGCCGTTGGCGGCGCGCAGCGCGGTCTCGAGCGAGTCCGCGATACGGGAACGATCCGCTTCGCGCACCACCAGTCTGTCCACGACCATCGAGATGTCGTGGTTCTCGTAGCGGTTCAGCTTCGGCGGCGCCTCGAGGTCATACAGCTCACCATCGACGCGCACGCGCACGAATCCCTTCCGGCGCGCGTCCTCGAACAGGTCGCGGAACTCACCCTTGCGGCCGCGCACGAGCGGCGCGAGGACCTCGAGCCGCGTGCCTTCCGGCCACGCGAGGATCTGGTCGACGATCTGGGTCGAGGACTGCCGCCGCACCGGCTGGCCGCATTCGGTGCAGTGCGGCACACCGACGCGCGCCCACAGCAGTCGCAGATAGTCGTACACCTCGGTGACGGTGCCGACCGTCGAGCGCGGGTTACGGCCGGTCGTCTTCTGCTCGATGGAGATCGCAGGCGAGAGACCCTCGATCACATCGACATCCGGCTTCTCCATCACGCCGAGGAACTGGCGGGCGTACGCCGAGAGTGACTCGACGTAGCGACGCTGGCCTTCAGCGTAGATGGTATCGAACGCCAGCGACGACTTGCCGGATCCGGACAATCCCGTGATCACGACGAGGCGGTCGCGCGGGATCTCCACGTTGATGTTCTGCAGGTTGTGCTCGCGGGCGCCGCGGACAACCAGTTTCTCTTCCATGTATCGGCTCGGCCTTCGGGGTTGCGGGCTGACCGGGGAGATACCCCGCGGGCGCGGACTCGGTCCGGGGTTATGGGCAGGGACAGGGGATTTTCATCGCGGAGAACTGCGGGAGAACGGCAGAGGACGCGGAGCCGGTCCGTTCGGCGCGCGTCGGCTCCGATCGGCGCAGTCGGCACGGCCACCCTGCTGTCGTTTTATTACATGAACGGAAGGTGGCCGGCTATCCGGGAGGCGGACCGGCCTGCGCTGCCTCCGTGATCTCCGCACTCTCCTGCAGTTCTCCGCGAATGAATCCGTTGTTGTAATGCTACTTCGCGCGCTCCAGGTACTTCCCTTCCCTCGGGTCCACGCGGAGCATGTCGCCCTCGTTGATGAAGGACGGGACCTGCACCGTGACGCCGTTGGAGAGCTTGGCGGGCTTGGTCATGGCGGTCTTCGTGGCGCCCGTCATGGTCGGCTCCGTCTCCACCACTTCCAGCTCGAGCGACGACGGGAGCTCCACGCCGATCGCCTGGCCGTTATAGAACTCGGCCAGGATGACCATGTTCTCGGTCAGCCACTGGCCGGAGTCGCCGAGAATCTCGTCATCGAGCATCAGCATCTCGAAGGTCTCGTTGTTCATGAAGTGGTAGTGGTGCGCGTCCTTGTACATGAACTGGAGCTCGTGCGTCTCCATCTGCGCCTTCTCGACCGTGTCGGCGGCGCGGAACCGGTGCTCGGTGGTCGAGCCCGTCTTGATGTTACGCATCTTGGCCTGGACGAACGCGCGCAGATTACCGGGCGTGTGGTGGTGAAACTCGATCACGCGGTGCGGCTCACCGTTGAACAGGATCACGTTGCCGCGTCGGATCTGCGTGGCGGGCATCGACATGGAGCTCTTTCCTCTTACTGGTTCTGGAAGCAGTGCAGCCTGGCAATTTTCGCGGCGCACGGCGCGTGCGTCAAGCCGAAGCAGAGGCGTGGGCAGTCAGCCAGTCGGCGAGCAGCGGCCAGATTTCGCGGCGTGCCTCGCGGCTGACGATGAGGTCCACGTGGCCGTAATCGCGGCTGAAGCCGGTGTCGATGCCGGCCTCAATGAAGATGCGGTCGCGTGAGCCGACGAGCTCGAAGAGACCGCGGCAGGCGGCGGGCGGCGCAAAGCGGTGATCGCCGGATCCCGCGATGAACAGCAGGGGCAGCCGCAGCTGCGTGAGGGCGGTGCTGTAATCCGTACCGTCGCGTCCGATCCAGCGGCCGCGGAGGTTCCAGTCCATCCACTGCTCCATTACTCCTGGCAGCTCGTCCTCCGGCCCCAGCCCCAGCAGGCGCGCGGGGAATGCATCCATGTGACGGGAGGCGAAGCGCATCGCCCACCCAACCGCGCGGCGCCACCGCTGCAGCCATGGCAACGGGGTGGCGATGATCGCGGCCGCGGCGACACGGCTTTCGAGGCCGTTCGTTCCCGCGAGCGCAGCGAGCACGGAGGCGCCGCCTGCCGAATGGCCGACGAGGAGGGGTCTGCGGCCCTCGTCATGCGCGGCCCGGATGACTGCGGGCAGGTCGAGCCGTCCCCAGTCGTCGAAGTTCCAGCGCTCGCCCGGTGCCGGGCGCTGGCTGCGGCCGTGGCCACGGAGGTCCACGACCCAGGCCTCGAAGCCGCGGGCGGCGAGCTCGCGTGCGAATCCCGTCCCGCGTGTGCCGAGCCAGAAGCTCCAGTTGGAGAACGTGCCGGGTGCGAGGATGACAGGGGTACCGTCGGCAGCGCCGACGCGGTGCACGGTGATCGCGACGTCGTCTTCGGTGAGGATGCGCCGGGTGGTGACGGTCCCGGTCAAGTGGCCCGGGAGGCCGGCACCATCACGCGCATGGCGTCGCGCATGACCGAGATGGAGACCGGCGTCTGACCGGCGGGATCCCCGTCCGCCTGCACCGCGATCGGCGGGTCGGCGTCGATCGTGATCTGGTGGGACTGGAAGTGGAGCAGTCGGTCGCTGCCCGTGAACCTGCGGCTGGCCGAGCGCCACAGCACTTCGGCGATCTCCGGGGCGTTGCGCGGCGCGACGATGACCACGTCGAGCAGCCCGTCGTGCCAGGCGCTCGTGGGCTGGGGCGCGAGCGAGAAGCGGAGCGGCAGCCAGCGCGCGAACAGCTCGCCGACATTGGCGACCATCACCGAGACGGCATCGATCTCGATGTCGCGGCCGTCGGCGCTGATCCGGAAGCGGCGCGGTCCGGCGGTGAGCGCCTCCTTCATGGCTGCATAGATGTAGGCACCGAATCCCCAGCGTTCCTTGAGCTCACGCGTAGCCGACTGCATGACGGCCGCGTCGAAGCCGGCGCCGGCGACGAGCGCGAACGCGCGGTCGCGGATGAGGCCCAGGTCGATGCTCGATGCGGCCCCGAATACGGCCACATCCACGGCGTCCTCCAGTGCGCGCGGGATGCCGAGATTCTGCGCCACCTGGTTGGCCGTGCCGCGGGGAATGATCGCGAGCGGCGTGGCTGTACCGGCCAGGCCCGTGGCCGCTTCGGCCAGGGTGCCATCACCGCCGCACACGGCAACCGCGCGGTACCCCAGGACGGTCGCCTCGCGCGCCAGCTCGGTGGCGTGTCCCGCACGTTGCGTGGATGCCAGGTCGAACGCGGCGCCGCGTGCAGCGAACGCGCCGCCGAGCCGGCGTCGCGTTCGCTGCTCGTCTTCCTGCCCCGCGTGCGGATTGAGGATGATGAGCGTACGGCCGGCAGTCGAGCCGGCCGTACGCAGGTCCAGAGGGGTCACTGCGGCGCTCGGATTCAGACGCCGAGCTGACCGATCTGCGGGTCGGCGGCGAGCGCCTGCAGCCGCTGAACACGCGCCTCGGTTGCGGGATGCGTGCTGAACAAACGCATCACGCTGCCGCCGCGCAGCGGATTGACGATCGCGAGCTGGGCCGCAGCGGGATTGATCTGCATCGGGATGCGCTGTGCATACGCATCCAGGCGGCGCAGCGCCCCGGCCAGCTCCATCGGACGACCCGTGATGCGGGCCGCTGTCGCATCGGCCTGGAACTCGTTCTGCCGGCTGATCGCAAACTGGATGATCATCGCCGCGATCGGAGCGACGATGGCCGCTGCCAGCACCGCGAACGGATTGCCGCCCTCATCGCGGCCCGTGCCGAGGATTGCGCCCCACTTCACGATATTGGCGACCATCGCGATCGCGCCGGCCATCGTGGCCGCAATGGTGCCGACGAGCATGTGACGGTGCTTGATGTGCGCGAGCTCGTGCGCCATCACGCCCTCCAGCTCCTCGCGGCTCACCAGCTTCAGGATACCCGCGGTGCAGCATACCACCGCGTGCTCGGCATTGCGTCCGGTCGCGAACGCATTCGGCTGCTCCGACGGAGCAATCGCGACCGTCGGCATCGGCAGCCCCGCACGCTGCCGCAGCGTGTCCACCATGTCGTAAAGTTCGGGCGCTGCCTCCCGCTCGATGATCTTCGCCTTGTACATCTTCAGCACCATCTTGTCGCTGAACCAGTACATGCCGAAGTTCATCAGGGCGGCGAGCACAAAGAAAATCATCATGCCCTGCTGCCCGCCCACCGCGCCGCCCAGTACGACCAGCAGCGCGGTCAGACCGGCCATCAGCATGAATACCTTCATCCGTTCCATTCGACTGCCTCCAGGGTTTGTCGTTGCTGCCGCATTATACCCATGCCGTTGCGGCACGGTCCAGAGGTGCTGCGGCTAGAAGCCCCATTCGCGGAACAGCAGGAAGCCGTAGACCTTCCGCAGCCCCGTCTCCTGGCGCAGGCCGAACGCGGGAGCGCGCGCGAGGCGGTCTTCGGCAAACATCTCGAAAGAGTACTCCGGCAGGAAACGCCACTCCAGGCGCGCGCCCGCATCCAGATTCGACGTGCCGAGACGCTTCGACATGCCAAAATAGACATCGGACGTGAGGTAGCGGCCGATCTCCAGCTGCGTCTCGGCGAGGAAGTCGGAGAAACCGGCGTCGGGCTCGGTGGCCATACCGGACTCGGTGGTGGTGAGGCCGACGTAGTCGAGCAGACCTGCGTTCTGGACGAGGGCCTGGAGTCCGCTCGAGGCATAACCGAGCACGCTCGGCGTGAGCGCGCCGCCGAGGCCGGCCATCGCACGGTTCTGCTGGCTGTTGCCTGCCACTTCCCACGTCGGCACGCCGAAGAACAGATATGACGCGAGGTCCGACTCGCTGATCGGCGGCTGCACCTCGCTGGACAGATGCACGCGCGGGCTCTGGAGCGTGCCGGACACGATCGCGAGCACGTCGAGCGGCTCGCCGCGTGCACGCGCCTTGTATGCGGCCGTAATGGACAGGTTGGGATCGATTCCCGGCGTTCCCGGGAAATCGATGGAGCCCTGCCTCACCTGGAACCGGCGCGACTGCAGCGGCGGATAGTAGAGCGAGTATGTGCCCCGGTTCACATCGAGAGACCCTGTGAGCCGGAGGTCCTCGTCGCGCGGGTCCAGCCGGAACGCGACGTTCAGCCTGCCGGTCACCTCGACGTCCATGTCACGGCTGCGCAGCCAGGAATCGGCGCCGACATCCACCTGGAGATCGCGGACCTGCAGGTTCTTGACGAACGGATTGCGCGATGCGGCGATGATCGGACGTACGGCGACGAGTGCCGTGTCCACCAGGCTCAGAAGCGTCGGATCGTCCAGCTCGACACCGGACAGCAGGTACTGTCGGTACAGCTCCTCGATGTAGAGAGCGCCCTGGTCGACGTGGAGCTGACCGCTGATCACCGGCCGCGTGTATCGGCCGCCCACGTGCACGGCGCCCGTAACGCGTGCCTCGACATCGCGACGTCTGGCCGCGTATGCGCCGGCGGCCTGGAGCTGGAGATCGAACTGCGGATCGGCGAGCTCGTCGAAATCGAGCGTGCCCTTGACGGTACCGCTGCCGACCGCCGGTGCGCCACCGAAGGACAGCGCGGATCGCGTGCGCGGATCGACGGACACCGCACTCAGGTCCACGCGCAGCAGCCGGCCCTGCTCGAGCACGAAGTTGCCGGTGACATCGCTGTAGCGAACACCGGAGACGTCCCAGTCAGCAGTGCCGTTGCGTACCGTGAAACCGCCGCTCAGCGTCGGGTCGAGCGTAGTGCCGCCGATCGTCATCATGCCGTCGATGCGGCCGCGCACGTTCGTGAACCCGTCTACGAGGCCGAGCGGCAGTCCTGGCGGGAGGCTGTCGGCAGTGATCGTCAGGCGAAGCTCCTGCGCGAGTCGCCGCTCGCCGACCGATGCGAGCCGAAGATCGATCGGAATACGCCCGCCGCCGGTGATGATGCTGCGCCCGCCATATTGCGCCTCGGCGTGCGCATCGACGCCCAGGGCGGCATAGTTGAGCTCCGCGTACGCGCGGTCGATGCGGACATCGCCGTACGTGATGTCGCGCGCCGTGACCTCCGCTTCGATGAACGGGTCGAGCGCGCTGCCGGAGACGCGCAGCGAGCCATCCACCATGCCGCTGCCCTGCGTGCGTGAGCTCAGCACACCGAGCAGGTCCGTGAACGGCAGACGTGTGATGCCGATCGTGAACTCGAGCGGCTGGACGCCGGCGATCGTCGAAGGAGCCCAGGTAAGGCGACCGCCCGCCACCGCGCGTCCCCCGTCATCGCGTTGCAGCACGACAGAGTCGAGGAGCGCCGTACCGTTCGCGATGCGTATCGCCGCGGGCGCGGCGAGCAGCCACGGTGAGCGACCACCCAGACGCACCTCATCCATGCGGGCGTGGAACATGGAGCCGCTGTCACCGTCCGCGCGCTGCACGACGCCGGCCGCAAACAGGCGGTCCTCGCCCGCGGCCGTGGCACCGGCCGTCACATGCATGGAGTCGGGAGAGCCTGCCAGCTGGAGGCGCGCGACCTGGAACGCGTGCGTGAACGCGTGCGCGGAGTCCGCGGTAGCGGTGACACTGTACAGGGCGCGGTCCGTGCCCAGCCCCGACCCGTTGACCTCCGCGTGCACGCGACCCGCCGCAACAGGACCGAGCAGGATATCGGAGCCGCTGCCTGTCGATGCAATCGTGAGGTCGCCGATCCAGCCGGTGAGGGTGGCGAGCGCTTCGACGCGGCCGGACACGCGCGGCTCCCCATCCGCGGCCGGTCCCTGGTTCCGGTACAGGAACGGCTCGAGCGCGGTGAGCGACTCGGCCGTGTAACCGGCCTCGAGTGTGCCCTGCGCCCCTTCGACGAGCGCGATCGAGCCGCTGGCGCGACCGGTCCCGAGCGGGCCGCGCAGGAACGCGCTGTCCACGACGAGCAGGCCGCCGGACATGTGCGCACCGAGCAGCAGCGTGGAGTGCGGCAGCTCGCCGAGACGCGTCGAGTCGAGCACCAGTCGAACCGGGCCCGCCATCGTGCCGACCGTGTTGCCGGTCAGGTCCACCGTGAGGGTGCCCGATACCGTGGTCGGCGGCAGCCCCTCGCGGAACGCGTCGAGCCGGAATCCATGCGCTTCCGCCGTTCCAGCGATCCGGCGCGCACCGGCCCGGCCGACCACGCGGCCGTCGAGCGCGAGCGGGCCGCCCGGCGTGGTGAGCTCGGCATCGAAGGCCATGTCGTCAGCGGTACCGGCGATATGCACGGGTCCGCTGAGCTCTCCCTGCAATCCCTGCAGTGCGGGTACCTGTTGTGCCAGATCGTGGAATGTGACGGGCGAGGCGTTGAGCGTCAGGTCGAGGCGACGACTTCGGCCGCCTCCCTCGAGACTTCCTCCGCCGTCGAACACCGATCTGCCGCCATCGCTCGATGCGTGCTCGAGCAGACCGGAAAATTTCATGCGGCCGCGGCCGCCGGAGCCGGACACCGTGCCGGACACGCTGCCCGTGACCTTGAGATCCGGCGCGAACGCGGAGACGAGAGCCAGGTCGAGATGGCGCACGTCTGCATTGAACGAGCGCGCCGACACGTTGCGGTTGCGCACATCGAGGACGCCGCGCCACGCCACCTCCGACGGGGCGCCCGTGCCGCTGCCGGTGAGGCGCATGTCGCCGCTCGTCTCGAGGGCCGAAAGCGGACCGCGGACCTCCACGGTACCGACCAGCAGGCCGTCCACCGGCAGGCCACCGGGGAGAATGCGCTCGATGAGCTGGACGTCGAGCGGTGATGCGCGCAGGTCCACATTCGTGAAATACAGCGTATCGCCCGTCACGACGCCGAAGGATCCGGCTATGCTGGTGCCGGGCGTCGAGAGCCGCGCGTCCTCGGCGAGGAACAGGATGCCGTCGGGCTGCGACTTGATGCGAAGCAGCACCGACCCGCCGCCCTCGTCGGGGATCTGCGGATGGAGGAACTGGAGGTCGCGGAGTGCAACGCGGCTGCTCTCGACGCGCACGTCGATGTTGTTGCGGCCTTCCTCGAGGATGACACTTCCCAGCACGGCGGCGCGGCTGCCGGGCATCTCGACCTCTGGCAGGTCGAACGCCACGATCGTGTCGCGCATGGTGAGCGTGCCGCGCATGCCCTCGACGATGAACGGGTCGCGCCAGACGAAGCCGCGGGTCTGCAGCGACTGTATGTCCACGAGGCGGCCGGGCTCGATCGGGGACTCCCAGATCACACGACTGAGGCGCGCGTTCAGCTGCTCGAAGCGCATGACCCGCGCGAGGCCGCCCGGCAGACGGTCGAACATGACGCGTGCCGTGTCCCCCGCCTCGATCCGACCATCGGGATCGATCGGGATGCGTACTGTCGCGGTGCCGTCTATGACCCTGGCGTCGTTGAAGAGGATGAGCCGGCGGGTGCGAGGCTCGTCCTCACCGGGAGTGCGATCGGGGAACACGTACTGGTAGTTCCACGCAGTATCGCCCGGCAGCTGCTCCAGCACGATCTCGGGGCCGTACAGCACGACGTTGTTGAGCACGACACTGCCACCGAGCAGCGTGCGGACGTTGTAATTGAGCTCGATGCTGTCCGTCGCGAGGAACGGCCGCCCCTTCGGATCGACGATGCCGAAATCGTGGATGACCACGCCGCCGAGCAGTCCCGGTCCGGTGATGCGGCCGATGCGGAGCTCGCCATCGACACGCTCCGCCAGCCAGCTCACCGCGAAGCCGCGCACGCGCTCCATGCCCCAGTCGGTACGCGATACCAGGAAGATGAGCCCGGCGGCGAGCAGCAGTCCGCTCAACACGCCGATGGCGATGTATCCGGCTAGACGGAGTGGTCGCGACACGTCAGAACGCCTGTCCTATCGAAAAGTGGAACTGGAACCGCTCCGGCTGCCACATGACCGACGGCAGCGCACGCAGCTTGCGCCGATTGCCCAGCTCGTCGATCGGGTATGTGACACCC
Organism: Longimicrobiales bacterium; assembly: GCA_035461085.1. Classification (GTDB taxonomy): domain Bacteria; phylum Gemmatimonadota; class Gemmatimonadetes; order Longimicrobiales; family RSA9; genus SH-MAG3. The sequence continues at coordinate 13,686 of DATHVW010000001.1, forward strand.
GGCTGGATATCTTCACATACATCGTCGGCGGTCTGGTGACAGATCTCAGTCGTCACGACGGCGAGCCGCTCGGCACCGGCCGGGTTGTACCCGACATCGATGCGAATGGGGCCAATCGGACTGAGGTAGCGGATGCCCACCCCCGGCGTCCAGGCCAGAGCACGCAGATCGACCTCGTCAACGCTGCGCCAGACCTGCCCCACGTCGAGGAACGCGGCACCCCGCAGCCGATCGGACCAGATCGGGAAGCGGGCCTCGACGTTCCCTTCCAGCATCACCGCGCCTCCGACCGGCCGGACCTCGAACTCGCCGGGCGCGCGCCGTGCCAACTCACTGACATCGCACTCACCGGCGTTGATGTCCTGCGGCGTGCAGCCGGGCCGGAACCCGGCCGTGTCCGCCAGTACGCGGCCGTCATCGATCGCCAGCAGCTTCGGCCCGAGCCGGTACTGCGCGAAGCCCCGTACGCTGTTCGGCCCGCCGCCGAAAAACCGCTTCTGCGGATGCAGCCCCAGACCACTGCCCGGCGCGCCGACGGCGCGCGCCCAGCCGGGTCGCAGTCGCGTGGCAATAACCACGCCGCGGAAGGGGTCGTGATATGCGGAGACTTCGCCGAGCAGCCGGACGTAGTCGAACTCCGAGCCCGTCTCGCGTGCGGCGTACTCGCCGTCCACGCGCAGAATGTAACCGCCGGTCGGCGAGAACAGGCTGTTGGAGCGATCGATGCTCGCGGACAGCGCCAGCGGCGCCAGCCAGTGCGCGCTGCGCAGGACATCGATCTCGCGCTCTTCGCACACGGTGAAGTTGACGCAGAAGATGAGGTCGCCGTCGGACTCCAGCTGTGTCAGCTCGGGGCGGTAGCCGATCGAGGCCACACCGCCGCCGCCGAATGCGCGGCTGAACGACAGATAACCGCCGCGCGACGTGCGGACGTAGACGCCCGGCAGCGTGAACCGCTCCAGGAACAGGCCGGCGCCGAACGTATTCTGCAGATCGAAGAACCAGGGCTGGCTGAAGTCCACCGCGATCGACCCGGCCGCGTCGCAGTAGATGCCGGAACAACCCTCGAAGCCGGGCAGCGGTCGGAGCGGCTCGGCCACGATGTTGGAGATGCGGCCGCGTACCTCGAGCCGGCGCGCCCGCCCGAGGAAGTTGCGGCTCACCCACCTGCCCTCGGCATTCAGGAAGTCGGCGGTGCTGAGGCCGACGCCGACGCGCACGCGATGCAGATCTCCTTCGTTCACCTGCACGCGCACCGGCAGCACGGGGTCGGCGAGCGATGGCTCGGCGGTAATGATCTCGGCGTGACGGAAGACGGCGAGACTGAAGAGATTGCGCTGGCTGCGCAGCAGCGCCTGACGGCTGTAAAGGTCGCCCTGCCGAAACGTCAGCATACGCTGCACGACGGACGGGGACACACGCTCCGTCCCCGTGATCGTAATCTCGCCGAAGCGCGTCAGCGGGCCTGGCATCAGCTGATACGCGACCTCGGAGCTGCGCGCATCGGTCGCGGGGATCTCGTAGTTCGCGAGCACGTCGGCCGCGGCGTATCCGCGGTTCGCCAGACGTGCGATCAGCGTGTCACGCGTGGCCTCGAACGCCAGCATGCTGAGCGGCTGTCCCGCACGCAGGGGCAGGTTGTTCGTGAGGCCGGCACCGATCTCGCCGGCTCCCTCCACCTGCACGCTGCGGACGATAACGGGCTCGCCCTCCGTGATCCTGAAGAGGATGTGGATGCCGCGGCCGGTGCGCGTGGTGTCGAGCTCGACGCGCGCCTCGCGAAAACCGCGCTGATGGTAGAACAGCCGCAGCCGCAGCAGGTCGGCCGTCAGCATGCGCCCGTCCAGGTAATGCCGGTCGAGCGATCCGCCCAGCCAGCAGACGGGTTGCAGCGCGGCGCTGATGCAGCCCGTGGCCTGCGTCGCGACGACGCTGCGCACGAGCGCTGCCGGGACCCGCTCCGCGCCGCGTATCTCGACGGACAGCACCTCGACCGTATCGCGCACGTTCTGTGCACTGGCTGTCGTGGCGATGCAGAGGGACAGAGCAAGTGCGCTGCACGCGGCCGTGAACCATACCCGCATCCGGCACACTGCCCCGGCGGGAGGCGCTTTCAGGATGTGCATCAGGTCTCCGCGGACTCCCCGTCCGGCGGTGGCTGGAGCGGCGCGGAGTCCGGTACCCCGACCGGCGGCGCCAGCGCGATCCCCTCTTCCACGGCCCCCTTGTCGTCGAGGTAATGGCGGCCGGGTCGCGGAAAGACGTGACGGCTGATCGGAGCGAAACCGAACAGGTCGTCGAAGTACATGTAGTGCGTGATGCGGATGCGGTCCTCGCCGATGCGCACCAGGTTCAGCGTGTTTTTCTCCCGCTCACGCGCGCGGCCGCGCCGCGACGTGGTGGTACCCGACTGCACGATGATGATGCCGTGCTCGCGGTCCCTGCCCGGATAGACATCCAGGGAGTTGCCGATGTAGGCGCGGTGGAGGTGACCGCCGAGTATCATCTCGACGCGGAGCTCCGAGAAGCAGTCCATCGCCCGCTTCGCGCGCGGCATGACCTGGCCGCCCTCGTAATCCGGCGCCGGCGCCAGGTGATGGTGTGTAACGACAATGCGGGAGATGCCGTCGGGCACGCCGTCGAACGCGCGCGCGCAGAACTCGAGCTGACGGCTGTCCAGCCTTCCGTTCGTGATCGCCGTCAGCGGACTCGTCGAGTTCAGCGCGACGATCACTGCATTGTCGAGACGGTGGACCGTGTCCAGCTCGGGCGAGATGTACTCACGGTACAGGCGAAGCGGGGCCGTGATGCGCTCGAAGACGCGGTACAGCGGTACATCGTGATTGCCCGGCACGACGACCACGGGCAGGTTGGGCAGCCGGTCCAGAAACGCGCGGGCCTGCTGATACTCCTCCCGTCGTGCACGCTGCGTGAAATCGCCGCTCGCGACGATCACATCCACGGCCATTTCGTGCGCCGCGCGAACGACGGCCTCGCCCACCTCCTCGACATACGGCTTGCCGAAGTGCAGGTCGGAGATGTGCAGCATGGTCAGCATCAGGCGGCCACCCCCTCCCGTCGCGACATGCCGGGGAACGAAAGGTCGGAGCGCGCCGTCACGTCCAGGCCGGCACGGTTGCCGCGCTCCAGGTGGAACACGGCGGCGCGGGCGATCATGGCTGCGTTGTCCGTGGCGAGCCGGATGGACGGGCTGTACAGCTGACCGTGCGGGAGGGCGGCTTCGAGCGCAGCGCGGAGCGCGCGGCTGGCCGCGACTCCGCCGCCGAGCACCACGCGTGTGCATTCCTTCTCATTGACCGCACGCATGACCTTGGCTACGAGCACGGCCACGGCCGCCGCCTGGAACGACGCGGCCACGTCGGCACGCCGCGCCTCGAGCTCGCCGCGCGTCTCGAGATCGCGCACGCGCGTGAGCACGGCGGTCTTCAGGCCACTGAACGAGAACGAGTAGTAATCGGCGTCGGCGGGCGTCTGATTCGATGCGAGCATCGGTCGTGGAAACGCGAACGCCTTCGGGTCGCCGTCTGCGGCCACGCGCTGGATCTCCGGCCCGCCCGGATATCCGAGACCGAGGATCTTCGCGACCTTGTCGAACGCTTCGCCGACCGCGTCGTCCCGCGTCTCGCCGAGCAGCTCGTAGCGGCCCCACTCCGGCACCCAGAGCAGCATCGTATGGCCACCGGACACGAGCAGGCCGATGAACGGCGGGTGCGCGTCGCGGTGCTCGAGCTCGGTGGCGAACAGATGTGCTTCCATGTGATGAACGGCCACGAGCGGCCGGTCGAGCGCAAACGCCAGCGACTTCGCATACGTCAGCCCGACGAGCAGTGCACCGATGAGGCCGGGTCCGGCCGTCGCTGCGACGGCGTCGATGTCCTGCAGCGTGACCCCGGCTTCGCGTAGGGCGCTCGCGACGACGTCGTCGATCGCGGTCAGGTGCTGACGCGACGCGATCTCCGGGACGACGCCGCCATAGATGGCATGCACGTCCTGCGAGAGGATCACGTGGCCGAGGAGCTCGCGCGGCGCGCGCAGAACGGCGGCCGAGGTCTCATCACACGATGTCTCGATCGCGAGCACGAGCGGGGTATTCACGTCAGTCGCGGAGAGGCGGCCGGGATTCCCGCGGCACGATGGGAGTGACGGCAGTATCGGCCGCGACGGGACCAACGGGCACAAACACGCGCACGGTGCGAGGCGAGATGATGAGGCCGCTGCCAATGGTGTCGATAGTGAGCTCGAGCGTGTCGGAGGAACGAACGCTGCGCAGGTCGATCGGCGGCAGGCGCACCGAGTCCATGCGCGCGATCGCGCGCCGGGCGCCACTCGCACGCACCATTACCGGCTCGACAATGATGTCACCGATCAGCTCATAGCCGGCCGGCGGCTCCCCGATCAGGGGCGCTGCGACCGGAATGAGCTGCGTCCTGACTCTGTCGAACGGGATGCGTACGCTGCTCGGCAGGAGCTGAATGACTTCGACCTGATCGGTGCCGCTCGGCAGGCTCACCCAGCTGTTGCGGAGCTGAAAAACCTCGGTCGAGTCCGTGATGTCCCCTTCAGCCACCGGTACGATGACTTCCGGCATGTCGGACGAAGCGCGCAGCAGCTCTCGGTACGGTCCGCGCAGGTAGAGCGTTACCTCTGCGGGGAGGGGCGGACCCGTGACTACCCAGTCGGGCGCGTTGTTGACGACGCGCACGGGTACTTCCCAGCTCCACTGGCCGGGCTCGTCGGCGCGGACGGTGATCCACATGAGGAAGGCGAGGACGAGCGCGGTGAGCTTGAGCGCCCAGTCGTTCGTGGCCCACTCTATGACGCGGCGCAGCACTCAGTCCTCCACGAGCTGACGGATCTCATCGGCGAGCGGCGGCTCATCCCATTCCCTGGCACCGAGCACCTTGCGGCGGATCCTGCCATCACGATCGATCACGAACGTGGTGGGCAGGCCGTTGACCTGGTAGCGCGACTCGATGCGGCCCGACGGGTCGTGCAGCACGGTGAACGTGAGGCCGAGCCCGTCCACGAACTCCTTCACGTTGCCGCCGGCCTCGCCGAACGCACCGACCACGCCCGGCGGCGCATCCACACTGACGGCGACGACGCGCAGGCCGGCATCGCCCAGCTCCTCGTGCAGGCGCTGGAGCGCGGGCATCTCGATGACGCATGGGCGGCACCACGTCGCCCAGATGTTGAGCACCACGACATCGCCGGCGAAGCTGGAGAGCGAGATCGTGTCCCCGTCGAGGGTGCGTACGCGGTAGTCGGGAGCGCGGCTGCCAATGTCGAGCGGCGTGAACTGATCGCGGTTGGTCCAGATCAGTGCCGACAGCACTGCGACCACGCCGATCAATGTCGCCGTTACGATGCGCTTGCGTGTCTTCATCCCTGCCGCGTCAGCTCCGCTCTCAGATGATCAGCCCTGAAAGGTAACGGAGAAGGTACCAGAGCGGATCGTCGGCCGATCGGAGCGCACGGGATCCGGATGCGCAGCATCAGCGCGGCGGCGCGGCCGAGGTATCGGGTGCGGCCGCCGAATCGGGGAAGGCACCCGGGTCCGTAACTGCAGGCGGACCGGAGCTCACGATGAGCGTGACCTCCGCTGGCAGAGCCCGCGGCTCGCCCGGCCCCGGATCGGTCCGGATCACGCGCCCCTCCGGCGCCGGGCTCTCCTGTTCGGACCGGACGACGGTGAAGCCCGCGCGCGTGAGCAGCGACTCTGCCCGGTCGGCGCTGAACCCCAGCACGTCGGGAACCAGAACGCGGGCCGGTCCGCTGCTCAGCGCCACCCGCACACCGGCGCCGGGGCGCAGCTGCTGACCCGGCAGGGGGCTCTGGGCGATGACCGTGCCGGCCTCCGCGTCCGGGTGCGGCAGCTCGGTGATCTCGATGCCGCCGAGCCCCGCAGCCATCAGCTCACGCTCGGCTTCGCTCGTCGTACGACCGATGAGGTCGGGCGTCGGCGTGCCGCTGCCACTCATTTCGGTCGGCGGGAACAGCACGTAGACTGCTACCAAATAGCCGATGAGGAACGGCAGGATGAGCGCGGCGGCCACCCCCGCGAGGAGCCGCTTCCAGTTGCGCTCGCCACGCGGCGCGCGCGCCCCCCGCGTGCGCGGGGCGCGCGGTTTCGGCTGGCGCCGCCTGACGGAATCACCCAGCACGTGTCAACCTCACGAGCGGCGGCGCAGCCGCGCCGCGAATGCACCATCGACGCCGTGCTCGTGCGGCAGCACGCGCAGCATACCGTCCGTGCCCGGTGCGACCGGGACCCCGTGGCCGGGCTCGAGCACAAAATCGCTGTTCCTCTCCAGAAACGCCTCCACCTGTGCCTCGTTCTCTTCCACTTCCAGCGAACATGTCGCATACACGAGCAGGCCGCCCGGCTCCACGAGCGGCGCGGCCGCGTCGAGCAGCTGCGCCTGCAGTGCGGCCAGTGCGGCGATATCGCCCGGCTGCACGCGCCAGCGGCCATCCGGATGCCGGCGGAACGTACCGGTGCCGGTGCACGGTGCGTCGATCAGCACCAGGCCAGCCGCGCGGAACGGCGGCGCCCGGCCGTCGGCGACGACCGGCACGACACTCTCCGCGAGCGCTCCCAGACGCGCGACGTTCTCCCGAAGCCGGGCGAGTCGTCGGGGCGACACATCGGCCGCGGCCACCACACGGTCCGGATCGGGCATGTCGCACGCCAGTGCCAGCGTCTTGCCGCCGGGCGCCGCCGCCAGGTCCACGACCCGTGACGGGACCCCGCCCGTGAAATTCACAACCAGTCCCGCGGCGGGGTCCTGCACGATGACAGGCGCCGATTCGAGCGCCGCCGCCACGCTGCCAGCGGTCACGCGGAGCGCGCGCGACAGCAGATCGAACGGCTCCGTCTCCACTCCCGCGCGTTCCAGGGCCGCCACGACTCCCGGAACGTCTTCCCCGAGTGCGCGGAGATACAGTTGCGGGCGCGAATTGTTCGCTTCCGTGAGGCGCCGCGCGCCGTCCGCTCCGTATCGCGCGACCCATTTCTCGACCAGCCAGCGCGGGTGTGAGCCCCACGTCGTCAGGTGGGCCACGGGGTCCCGCTCCAGCGAGGGGAAGGTCGATGCAGCGGGCGCGCGACGCAAGGACTGGAGCACCGCGTTGACGAAGCCGGCCGCCCGCCCCGCAAATCGCTTCGCGAGATCGACCGAGGCCGACACGGCCGCGTAATCGGGGACGCCGTCCATCTCGAGCAGCTGATAGGCGCCGAGCCGCAGGATGTCGAGCGTATCGGCATCGAGCGCGCCGAGCGGCCGGCTGGAGTGACGGGAGAGATGGTGGTCGATGCGGCCGCGCAGCCGGAACGTGCCGTAGACCAGCTCGTGCGTCCACGCGCGGTCCCGCGGCTCCAGCCGCCGGGTCGCGGCGTCGAGCGCGCGGTCCGCGAGTGCACCGTCACGGACGGCCCGCAGTGTCTCGAGCGCGGCGACCCGGCCGGCGGTCGGCGCGGTCACGCCCGTCAGTCGATCATGCCGGTGACGGGCGACGACGGCACGGCCACCTCGCGGCGCGGCATGCGGCCCGCGAGGAACGCGAGGCGACCCGCCTGCACGCCGAGTCGCATCGCGAGCGACATGCGGACCGGGTCCTGCGCCTCCGCCAGAGCCGTGTTCATCAGGATGCCATCCACGCCCTGCTCCATCGTCAGCGCGGCGTCCGACGCCGTGCCGACGCCCGCATCGACGATGACGGGACAGGACAGCCGCGACTTGATCTCGCGGATGAAATACGGATTGACGAGGCCGAGGCCGCTGCCGATGGGGCTCGCGAGCGGCATGACGGCCGCGCACCCGACCTCCTCGAGGCGGAGCGCCGTGATGACGTCCTCGTTGGTGTAGGCGAGCACCTGAAACCCTTCGGCGACGAGCACCTTCGCTGCCTCGAGCGTCGCGGCCGTGTCCGGCAGCAGCGTACGCTGATCGCCGATCACCTCGAGCTTCACCCAGTCGCTCATGCCCGCCGCGCGGCCGAGACGGGCGTAGCGGATCGCGTCCTCGGCGGTATAGCAGCCCGCAGTGTTCGGCAGCAGGAAATAGCGTTCCGGGTCGAGGTGGTAGAGGATGCCCTCCTCCTTCGTGCGGTCGAGATCGACCCGGCGCACGGCAACCGTCACCATCTCGGCGCCCGACGCCTCGATCGCACGCACCATCTCATCGTTCGTGCGGTACTTGCCCGTGCCGACGATCAGGCGCGAGTGAAACGTGCGTCCGGCTATGACGAACGGCGAATCCAGCGACGCCGCATCGGGCCTGTCCATCGTCTGACTGCTCATCCGCCCCCCACGAAGTGCACCAGCTCCAGATTGTCGCCCGCGTTCAGCTCGGTCATGTCGAACGAGGTGCGATCGAGGATCTCGCGATTGTGCTCGACCACGATCAGACGCGGATGCAGACCGAGCCCGGTCAGCAGCTCGCTCACCGTCGTGCCGGGCGCGATCTCTCGATTCTCTCCATTAACGGTCACAGTCATCATCGGGTCCTGCCGTCGTGTAAGTCATCCGGGCCCTGCTGCGGCCAGGCCGCCCGCACCGCTGCGACGTATTCCGCAGCCGCGGCCGCGGGATCGCCGGCCCGCCACACGCCCCCGAGCACCGCCACGCCGTGCGCGCCGGCATCCGCCGCCTCGGATACGCGGACCGGTGTAATGCCGCCGATCGCGATCACGGGCAGTACGGTCCGCGCTGTCGTGTCGCGCACCAGCTGCGTGCCCGCCGCCGCACGGCCCGCGTGCGACGCCGTCTCGAAGATGGTACCCAGCACCACGAAATCCGCTCCGTCGCTCTCCGCCTGGAGCGCTTCCGTGGCGCTATGCACGGAGCAGCCGATGCGCGCGCCCGCCCCGAGCAGGGCGCGCGCATCCGCTACTGGCAGCGAGCGGGCGCCAAGCTGCACGCCGTTCGCGCGCACGGCCATGGCAACGTCCACGCGGTCGTTCACGAGCAGCCAGGCGCCCGCCCGGAGCGCCGCGGTCTGCAGCCGCGTCGCGATCGCGTGGAGCTGCGCGCCGGTGGCCGCAGGGCCTCTCACGTGCAATGCGAGCGTCCGTCCGCAGCACTCGAGAACGCGTTCGGCCATTTCCGTGAATCGGGGATCCGCGAGCATGACATCATCGGTGATGAGGTGCAGCCGCGGCAGCGAATTCAATGGAGGTGGTCCCCCGCCTCGATGCCGCGGCCGCGCACCCATTCGGCGGTGTTCATGCGGCGCCGACCGGCAGGCTTCACCTCGCGGACCAGCACGGCACCGGTCGCGCAGGCGACGCGCATGCCCTCGGCGTCATCGGTTCCATCCGCATGCAGCACGGTGCCGGGCTTCGCGTCGTGCGCGAAGTCCGGCTCCGGCAGGGGTCGGAACAGCTTGAGGTCGTTTCCGCGATGCGACGTCCAGGCGCCCGGCACTGCGTCCATTGCGCGAATCTGCCGGCCGATGGCGATGGCGTTGTCGTGCCAGTCCACGCGGGCCGTATCGCGCGTGATGCGCGGCGCGTACGTCGCGCGCGACTCGTCCTGCTCCCGTTCCGAGGTCTCGCCGAGCTCCATGAGCGCCAGCGCCTCGATCAGCGCTTCCGCACCGATCTCGCTCAGCCGCACCCACAGGTCCGAGCCGGTCTCCTCCTCGCCGATCGGCTCCACCACCTGATGCAGGATCGGACCGGCGTCCATGCGCTCGACCATGCGCATGATCGTCACGCCGGTATCCTCGTGGCCCAGCCGGATCGCCCAGTTGATGGGCGCTGCGCCACGCAGCTCGGGCAGCAGCGATGCGTGCACGTTGATCGATCCGAGCGACGGCACATCGAGCACCTCGCGCTTCAGGATCTGGCCGTACGCCACCACCACGGAAAGCTCCGGCTCCAGGGCGCGGACTGCGGCGAGGAACTCGTCGCCGCGCGCACGCTCCGGCTGGAGCACGGGCAGCGCCTCGTCCTGTGCCACGAGCTTGACCGGCGAGAGCCGCACGGCGCGCCCGCGCCCGGCCGGCCGGTCCGGCTGTGTCACCACGCCCACCACGTCGTGACCCTCGCCCAGCAGCGCGCGCAGCGACGGCACGGCGAAATCGGGCGTTCCCCAGAACAGGATCCGCATCAGTCCGGTTTCACCTTCTGCCAGCGCTTGAGAAGCAGCTTCCGCTTGAGCGCGCTGACGCGGTCCAGAAACAGGATGCCATCGAGGTGATCCACCTCGTGCTGGAGGATCCGCGACAGGAGTCCGTCGGCATCGATGGTGATCCGGTTGCCGTCCATGTTGATGGCCTCGACGCGGCACGTTGCCGGCCGCTCCACGATCTCCTTGAGCCCCGGTATGCTCAGGCAGCCCTCCTCGTCGCGCTCGAGGTCTTCGCCGAAATGCACGATCTCCGGATTGATCAGCGCGAACGGCTCGATGTCCTCGTCGCGCGGATCGACCACGATCACACGATCGGCCACGCCCACCTGCGGCGCGGCAAGGCCCACGCCCTCCTCGGCGTACATCGTATCGAACATGTCGGCGACGAGCGTGCGGATTTCGGCGGTTACGCCGTCCACGGGCCTGGCCTTCTCGCGCAGCACCGGATCACCCATGAAGCGAAGCTTGCGTACAGCCATCTCAGCTTGTGGTCTCCGTGGCGCTGATCACGCGCGCGATCTTGATCCGGGCGACCAGCACGCGCGTGTTCTCACCCGACTTCAGGGTCACGCGATCATCGGTCATGTGCACGACCGTGCCAATGATGCCGCCCTCCGTCATGACCTCGTCACCGCGCTTCAGCGCAGCCAGCATCTGCTGATGCTGCTGCTGCATCTTCCGCTGTGGCCGGATCAGCAGCAGCCACGCGATCAGGCCGAAGGACACGATGTAGATCAGCATGATCGTCATGCCCTGACCGGCAGGGCGCTGCTGCAGCAGTGCCAGTGCGAGGAACTGTCCTGACATTATTGTGAGCTCCATTCAGTGTGTGTTGGGCGATCGGAAGCGTGGCGGGATTCGCCCCGCCACCGCCGCAGCCATTCATCGGCCCAGCTCTCCAGTCGGCCTTCCCGGATCGCAACGCGTGCGTCCTCGGCGATGCGGATGAGGAAGCGCACGTTGTGCAGTGACACGAGGCGCATGCCGAGCTGCTCGCCGGCCGCGATCAGGTGCCGTATGTACGCACGGCTGTACGTCCGGCACGTGAAGCAGTCGCACGTCGGGTCGAGCGGCTGCTCATCCAGCTTGAAGCGCGCCGCCTTCGTGTTGACCTGACCGCCGTCGCGTACCCACGCCGTGCCGTTCCGTCCGTTGCGCGTGGGCGCCACGCAGTCGAACAGGTCGATGCCGCGCCGGATCGCCTCCACCAGGTCGTCGGGATAGCCGACGCCCATCAGGTATCGCGGGAGCCGCTGCGGCAGCACCGGCTCGAGTGCCTCGAGCATCGCATACATCTTCGGCTTCGGCTCGCCGACGGACAACCCGCCGACCGCAATGCCGTGCCAGTCGCCCGCTGCCAGCGTGCGGCGGGCGGCATCGATCCGCAGGTCCTGATACACCGATCCCTGCAGAATGGGCAGCAGTGTCTGGCGCTCCGCGGTCCCGTGTTCCGCCTGGATCTCCGCGAACCGCACGCGGCACCGCTCCAGCCACCGCAGCGTGCGCTCGTGCGCCGACACCGCGGCGTCCCGGCTCGACTGGCCGGGCGGGCACTCGTCGAACGCCATGATGATATCGGCTCCGAGCGCGTGCTGCACGTCCATGACGCGCTCGGGCGTGAACAGGTGGCGTGATCCGTCGATGTGGCTCTGGAAGAGCACACCATCCTCGCGGATGCGGTTGCTCGCGGCGAGGCTGAATACCTGGAAGCCGCCGGAATCGGTGAGGATCGGCCGCTCCCAGTTCATGAACCCGTGGAGCCCGCCGAGCTGCTCCACGATGTCGTGGCCGGGACGGAGGTAGAGGTGGTACGTGTTCGAGAGCATGATCTGCGCGCCCAGCTCGCGCAGGTCCTGGTGCGACAGAGTCTTGACGGTGGCCTGCGTGCCGACCGGCATGAACGCGGGTGTCTCGACGACGCCGTGCGGCAGCTGGTAGCGGCCCGCGCGCGCCGGCCCGTCCTGGTGGTCGATGACGAACTCGAACATCAGAGAATTGCCATCGCGTCGCCGTACGAATAGAAGCGGTAGCGCTCGCGGATCGCCTCGTCGTACGCGGCGCGGGTCCGCTCGTGGCCCGCGAACGCACTGACGAGCATGAGCAGCGTCGAGCGTGGCAGGTGGAAATTCGTGATGAGCGCATCGACCGCGCGGAAGCGATAGCCGGGTCGGATGAAGAGCCGGGTCCAGCCGCTGCCGGGGTGCACCAGGCCGCTGTCATCGGCTGCGCTCTCGAGCGTGCGGGTGACGGTGGTACCGACCGCCCACAGGCGGCCGCCGGCGCGCCGCGCCGCATTCATCCGCACCGCCTCTGCCTCCGTCACCTCGTACCACTCCTCGTGCATGGGATGGTCTGCCGGGTCTTCGGCCTCCACGGGCCGGAACGTGCCGACACCGACGTGCAGCACCACCCGTGCGATCTCCACCCCCCGCTCGCGCACGGCCGCCAGCAGGGCGGGCGTAAAGTGCAGGCCGGCGGTGGGTGCGGCAACGGAGCCTTCGCTGCGCGCATACACGGTCTGGTACCGTTCCGCGTCGGCCGCCTCCGCCTCCCGCTCGATGTACGGCGGCAGTGGCATGCGGCCGTGCCGCTCGATCGCTCGCCTCACTTCACCCGGCGTATTCAGCCGCACGTGCCGCGTGCCATCCGCCAGCACGTCGAGAATCTCGACCGTGAGGTCATCCGCGATGCGGACGGTGCGGCCGGCGCGGAGGCGGGCGCCCGGTCGCACGAGCGCGGTCCAGTCGCGCGGCCACGCCGCCGCGTTCAGGTCGGAGGCCGCGTGATCTGTGTCGGGCCTGCCCGCCGACGACCTCGTGGCGGCGGGCTCCACCGTGTCGCCGAGCGGGTGCAGCAGCACGATCTCGGCCGCACCGCCACCGGCGCGGGTGCCGAGCAGGCGCGCGGGAAAGACGCGCGTCTCGTTCAGCACGAGGATATCACCCGCCTCGAAGAGATCGATGATGTCGCGGAAAGTACGGTGCTCGAATGTGTCGCGGTCCCGGCGCACGACGAGCAACCGGCTCGCATCGCGCTCCGGCGCCGGGTGGCTGGCGATCAGGCCGGCGGGGAGATCGTAATCGAACGAGGAGGTGGTGAGCGGCGCACGTTCAGGCACGGACGTTCAGGATTCCGCCTCGCCCACGAGCCGTCCATCCATCAGGTCGCGCACCTGACGCACACGCTCGGGCATGATCCAGAGCTGCGTCTCGTCCTCGGTGTGTCGCTCCTCGGTGATGAACTCGAGGACGAGCCGCTCGATCGGGTGCGTGCTGCCGTGATTGCGACGGGCATGGCGCGCGCAGATCTCGGCCAGGTCCAGGTTGTAGCGTTTTTCGATGTTACGCAGTGCCAGCAGACGCGCGCCCGCGTCGTCGGCACCCTGCTCGACCAGCTCGTCGAACATCCGGCGATGCGAGTTGCCGTGCTCGTCGAAGCGGGCGCACAGCAGGCGCCGGTCGGCGGGGCTGAGACAGACGATGTTGATCATGCCTCGAACAGGTTGACCTGCGACTCGCTGCCGAGGCGCGCGGGCGGGATCGTGTAGCCGAACCTGCGGTAGGCGTTGTTCGTCGCGATGCGTCCGCGCGGCGAGCGCATGAGGAACCCGTTCTGGATGAGGAACGGCTCGTAGACCTCCTCGAGCGTGCCGGCATCCTCGCCGACCGCGACGGCGAGCGTCGTCAGGCCGACCGGTCCGCCATCGAAGTGCTCGATGATGCTCTTGATGATGCGCGCATCCATCTCGTCGAGACCATACTCATCGACATCGAGCAGCAGCAGTGCCTCGCCTGCGACATCAGCGGTGATCACCCCCTGCGCACGAACCTGCGCGAAGTCGCGGACCCGGCGCAGCCGCCGGTTGGCGACGCGCGGCGTGCCGCGCGAGCGGCGCGCAATCTCGACCGCGCCGTCGCGCGTGCACTCGACGTTCAGGATCTCGGCGCTGCGCGTGATGATCTCCGTGAGCTCCTCGGGCGAATAGAAGTTGAGGCGCTGGACGATGCCGAACCGGGCGCGCATGGGCGGCGTGAGGAGACCGAACCGCGTCGTGGCGCCGACGAGCGTGAACTTCTCGACCGGCATCGTCACGGTCTGGGCCTTTGGTCCCTCCGAGAGCCGGATATCGATCCGGTAGTCCTCCATCGCCGGGTAGAGGAACTCCTCGATGATCGGACGGAGCCGATGGATCTCGTCGATGAAGAGGATGTCGCCCTCACGCAGGTTCGTGAGGATGCCGACCAGATCGCCGGCCTTCTCGAGGACGGGGCCGGACGTGGTCTTGATGTTGACGCCGAGCTCGCGCGCCATGAGCATCGCGAGCGTGGTCTTGCCCAGACCGGGCGGTCCATGGAACAGCAGGTGGTCGAGCGACTCGCGCCGGCCCATGGCCGCGTCGATCGCGATGCGCAGGCTGTCCTTGATCTTCGGCTGACCGATGAACTCGGCCAGCCGCTGCGGACGCAGCGACAGCTCGACCGCGCTCTCGTCGGTCAGAACTTCAGGAGTGGTGATCTCGGAACGCATGCCGGGACTCTGCCGTAAGACACGTGTGCGGGGGCGCGACCTCGCGCCTATTATCGCCGCCGCAGCGTCACGGGCGCAACCACTTGACGCCCGTGGCGCGGGGAGTTCAGCACGGACGAACTTTCCCCGGCGGGCGTGTGTAGAAGCCAGGACACGGCTCCCCGTACCACAGCCACGGCCGCAATGGAGCGGCCGACCGAGCCCACGGAGGCACGATATG
>DATHVW010000002.1:0-2440 GCA_035461085.1 Longimicrobiales bacterium
ACGTGGAAGCTGTTCTTGACCTGCGCCGCCGACGCGTCCGGCCAGAACTCGAGCCCGACCTGCTCGCGCGTGCGTCCCTCGGGGTGACAGAGCAGCAGCAACAGCAGCTCGCGCGGCCGGCTCGAGCCGAACGCATCGCCCTCGAGCGGCCGGCCGCCGACGAACACCTCGAGCGGGCCGAGCGCGCGCACCTCGAGATCGGCCGGCGTCGCATCCTGTCCGGGCGCCCCGACTCCTTCGTCGTCATGCGACGTGTCGCTGTCGCCGGCTCCGCCGTCAGTCCCTGCGATGATGGCGATGAGGCGGGCGATCGGCGTGGTCTCACCATCGGCGTGCGCCGTGTGGAAGCGGTCCGCACCGAGCTCCGCCTGCACGGCTGCGCGGAGCTGCGCGCGTTGCGACTGCTCGGCCGGCGTCGGGCTGATGCCGCTCCGCGCGCGCATGCGGTCGGTCGCGCCGATCACGCGCGCGGCGTCTCTCATGTGCCCGCGACGCTCGAGCAGCAGTGCCGCGGCCTCCAGCGCCTGGATGAGACCCCAGCGGTCATCGTTCGTCGCGTGGATCGGCAGGCTCTCGGCGAGGCACGCCTGCGCCGCATCCAGCTCGCCCTGCACGACGAGCACGCGCGCCAGCGCGGCCAGCGGATGTGCGATGCTCGGGTGCGAGCCCCAGTCGCGCGCGACATCGACAGCCGCTTCGTACGATGCGCGCGCGAGCACGAGGTCTCCGTGCGCCATGGCCACGCTGCCGCGCCAGTAACGGGCAAACGCGTACAGCAGCGCGCGCGGGAAATCGTCGCGCGGGAAATGCACGGGATTCCCCAGCGCGGCCTCCGCCTCGTCGAACAGGCCGTACGCCATCTCTGCATTGCCGCCGAGACCCGCCGCAGTGGCGAGGCCGATGAGCGCGAAGGCGAGGTCGGTGTGGCTTTCGCTGCCGCGCAGCAGCTCGACGCTGGTCATCAGCGGCCGCTGCACTCCGGGGGCATCACCCGTCCAGAGCGCGATGTAGCCGAGTGCGGTGAGGGCACGCGCGCGCACGAGCGGTGACACGTCGCCCGATTTATCGATCGCGGACTGGATCGCACGTCGCGGCTCGTCGAAATGGCCGAGCGCGAAGTCGAACCAGAGCAGCGCCGCCGAGAGTCGCAGTGCGAGCGCCGTACGGTCAGGGTGCGCACCACACCATTCCAGCGCAGCGCGCACGTTGCCGTGCTCGTGCTCGAGCCGCGTCATCCACGGTGTGCCGCGCGTGCCGCCGAGAATGTGCGGCTCGGCCGTTTCCGCGAGCTCCACGAAGTACGCGGCGTGCCGCGCGCGCAGTGCATCGACGTCCCCGGTATCGAGCGTCGCCTGCAACGCATACTGCCGCACTGTCTCCAGCAGACCGAACCGCGCCTCGCCCTGCCACTCGCGCGCCGTCACCAGCGACTTGTCGATCAGGCTCGCGAGCAGATCGATCACGTGCTCGCTCGCAAGCGATTCGTCACCGGCAACGCGTTCCACTGCATCGAGCGTGAATCCACCCGCGAACACCGCGATCCGGCCGAGCAGCCGTCGCTCATCATCGGACAGCAGGTCATAGCTCCAGCCGATGAGCGCACGCAGCGTCCGGTGTCGCGCGAGCCGCTGCTCCGATCCGGTCGCGAGCAGACTCAGCATGGAGTCCAGCCGCGCAGCGAGCTGGGCGGGCGGCAGTAGTTTCACGCGCGCGGCCGCCAGCTCGATCCCGAGCGGCAGCCCATCCAGCCGCCGGCAGATGTGTGCGACGGCGGCCGTGTTGGCGTCCGTCAGCTCGAAGCCCCGCATCGCATCGCTCGCGCGCTGAACGAACAGCTGAACCGCCGGCGACTGCCGTGCCGATGCGTCGTCATCGGGCAGAGCGAGCGGCGGCACGAGCCACGCCTTCTCGCCTGGAATCCCGAGCGCCTGGCGGCTCGTGGTGACGATGCGCAGCGCCGGGCAGCCGCGGAGCAGCGCGTCCGCGAGCGCGGCGCTCGCGCCGAGAACGTGCTCGCAGTTGTCCAGCACCAGCAGCACCGCGCCGGACCCGATCAGCTCGATCACACAATCCGCCGCGGGCACGCACGGCTGCTCCCTCACGCCGAGCGTCGCCGACACGTGACAGGGCACCAGGCCCGCATCCGCCAGCGACGCCAGGTCGATCCAGGCCACCCCGCCGCTGTGTCGTCGCCGCAGCTCGGTCGCGACCGCGGCCGCCAGCCGCGTCTTCCCGCTGCCGCCCGCGCCCACCAGCGACACCAGACGGCTCACGCGCAGCAGCCGGCAGACCTCCGCCACATCGGCGTCCCGCCCGACCAGCGACGTGAGGTAGACAGGCACCTCCGCCGACTCCGGAAAGCCGATTCTGCGGGTACGGGCTGGGGCGGGCATTCGGTTCCGGTCGGGAGCAGGTCAGGATGCAGTGCGGGTGCAGAGAA
>DATHVW010000003.1:0-13528 GCA_035461085.1 Longimicrobiales bacterium
GTGTTCAACCCGCGGCAGCAGGAGCAGGCCGAGCTGACCTATACGCCGGAGTTCGTGCAGCAGCTCGACGCCGGCAACATCGATTCGCTCACCGTGATCGATGGCAAGCGGCTCGAGGGCACGTTCCGCCAGCCGATCACGGTCGAGGGGCGCCAGGTCGAGGAGTTCTGGACGCTGCTGCCGATCCGCGACAGCGAGGAGATCCTCGCCCGCCTCCAGGACAGCAATGTGCCGATCCGCGGCGCGGATCCGAAGCAGAACCTGTGGATCATGGTGCTGCAGTTCCTGCCGTGGCTGCTCATCATCGGACTCTGGATCTTCATGCTGCGCGGCATGCAGGCGGGCGGCTCGAAGGCGTTCCAGTTCGGCAAGTCGAAGGCGCGGCTGCTGACGGGCGACACGCCGAAGGTCACGTTCGTCGATGTCGCGGGCGCGGACGAGGCCAAGGATGAGCTGCAGGAGATCATCGAGTTCCTGAAGGACCCGCAGAAGTTCAGCCGTCTGGGCGGGCGTCTGCCGAAGGGCGTGCTGCTCGTCGGGCCTCCGGGCACGGGCAAGACGCTGCTCGCGCGTGCGGTCGCCGGCGAGGCGGGCCGTCCGTTCTTCTCGATGTCGGGATCGGACTTCGTGGAGATGTTCGTCGGCGTCGGCGCATCACGCGTGCGCGACCTGTTCGAGCAGGGCAAGCAGCATGCGCCCTGCATCATCTTCATCGATGAGATCGATGCGGTCGGTCGCCATCGCGGTGCGGGCCTGGGCGGCGGCCACGATGAGCGGGAGCAGACCCTGAATCAGCTGCTCGTCGAGATGGACGGATTCGAATCGAATGACGGCGTCATCCTGCTGGCTGCGACGAACCGTCCGGACGTGCTCGATCCGGCACTGCTGCGGCCGGGCCGGTTCGACCGGCAGGTCGTGGTGGACGCGCCCGACGTGAAGGGCAGGGAGGGCATCCTGCGCGTGCATCTGCGCCGCATCCCGCTCGGCACGGACGTGGATGTGCGGTCGCTGGCGAAAGCGACGCCCGGCATGAGCGGCGCGGACCTGGCGAACCTCGTCAACGAGGGCGCGCTGCTGGCCGCGCGCCGTGGTCACGACAAGGTCTACATGGAGGACCTCGACGACGCGAAGGACAAGGTGATGCTCGGCGCGGAGCGGCGCAGCATGGTGCTGTCGGACGCGGAGCGGAAGCTCACCGCGTACCACGAGGCGGGTCACGCGGTCGTGGCGCTGCGCGTGCCGGGTCTGGATCCGGTGCACAAGATCACGATCGTGCCGCGCGGCCGCGCACTCGGCGTCACGGCGTCGTTGCCGGAGGAGGATCGCCATTCGTACTCGAAGGATTACCTGATCGCCAGTCTCGCCATGCTGTACGGCGGGCGCGCGGCCGAGGAGATGATCTTCGGACCGGAGAAGATCACGACGGGTGCGGGCAACGACATCGAGCGCGCTACCGCGCTGGCCCGGCGCATGGTGACGCAATTCGGCATGAGCGACGCGATCGGGCCGATGGCGATCGGCGATGCGGAGCACGAGGTGTTTCTCGGTCGCGAGATCGGCAATCGACGGGCGGTCTCGGAGAACGTGGCCGAGCGCGTCGATACGGAAGTGAAGCGCCTGCTCGACGAGGCCTACGGCACCGCCATGCAGATGCTCGAGGCGAACCGTCAGCTTCTCGAGGAGATCGCCGAAGCACTCCTGGAGCGCGAAACGCTCGACCGCGAGGACATCGATATGCTCGCGGCCGGTGAGCGGCTGCCGGAAGCAAAGGTGGTCAAGCAGGCGCGTGAGTTCGCCGACGCGCTGCGCCGCGAGAAGGGTGCGCTGGCTGCGCCGCAGGATGCGGAGCGCGATCCCGCCACCGGCATCGTCGTGGCGGCGGATTCCGAGCAGGACAACCACCGCTGATGCCGGCTGCGCCCGCCGCCGTTCCGGTCGCGTGGCGCACCGCGCGGGGCAGCCTGTCCCTGGAGCGGCCGGTCGTCGCGGGTATCCTGAACGTCACACCTGATTCGTTCTGGGATGGCGGCCGTTTCGCGGACGTCGAGTCCGCCCTCCGTCAGGTCGCCGCGATGGTGGCCGACGGCGCGGACATGGTCGATATCGGGGGCGAGTCCACGCGGCCGGGCGCGGTCGCGGTAGAAGCCGGCGAGGAGATCGGGCGCGTCATTCCCGTCGTCGAGGCCGTCCGTCGCGAATGGCCGCAGCTGCCGATCTCCGTTGACACCGTCAAGGCAGACGTGGCGCGCGCCGCGCTCGCGGCGGGCGCCTCCATCATCAATGACGTGTCCGGCCTGCGACTGGATGCCGCGCTCGCCGGCGAGATTGCGCGGGCGGGTGCGGGCGTCATCCTGATGCATTCCCGTGGCGGCGTCGATCGCATGGCGCGCTACGAGCTCGCGGAATATGGCACCGATCCGGTGGGCGACGTCGTGAGCGAGCTGGCCGCGGCCGTCGAGCGCGCCCGCGCTGGCGGCATCGCGGATGAGGCCATCGTGATCGATCCCGGCCTCGGGTTCGCGAAGCGGACGGAGCACTCCCTCGCACTGCTCGCCCGGCTGGACCGGCTCGCGGACCTGGGGTTCCCCGTGCTGGTCGGTCCGTCCCGCAAGCGGTTCACGGGGGATGCGGCCGGAGCGGCCCTGCCCGTGGAGGATCGCCTCGAGGGAACGCTCGCCGCCTGCGTCATCGCGCTCCTGCGCGGAGCCACCATCTTCCGCGTTCATGACACCGCGCCGGTGCGTCGTGCCGTGGACTTCGCCCACGCCGTCCGCCAGGCCGGGTACGCGCGGCGATGAGTGCCATCCTCAATTTCCTGCCAGGTCCGCTCGACCTGCTGCAGATCCTGATCGTCGCCACCGCCTTCTACTACGTACTGCGCTTCCTCGCGCGGACGCGCGCGATCCAGATGCTCGTGGGGCTGCTCGTCCTCGCGATGACGTATTTCATCTCGTCCCTGGTCAATCTCGAGCTGATCGAGCACATCCTCGCCCAGCTCTTCGATTACGGTGTCATCGCCGCCATCATCGTGTTCCACCCGGAGCTGCGTGCGGCGCTCGCCCGCCTCGGGCAGAGCCGCATGATCCGCTTCTTCAACCGTCTCGAGGAGCGCGAAGTCGTCGAGGAGCTGGTCGAGGCCGTGGAGCGGCTCACGCGGGCAAAGATCGGCGGCATCGTCGCCATCCAGCGCGACGTCGGACTGGAAGAATATGCGGAGACGGGCACGCGCATCCACGCGCGCGTCGGCGCCGATCTGCTCGTCAGCCTGTTCGCGCCGTACGGCCCGCTCCATGACGGCGCCGTGCTCATCGACAGCGACACCATCATCGCCGCCGGCGTGATTCTCCCGCTCACGCAGTTTCCCGTCGCGGACAAGAGCCTGGGCACCCGCCACCGTGCGGCGCTCGGCCTGTCGGAAGAGACGGACGCGCTCATCATCGTCGTCAGCGAGGAGACGTCGCAGATCTCTCTCGCCTACCGCGGCCGCCTCTCCCGCAACGTGACCCTGGACACGGTCCGGACCGCCCTCGCGGGCGGTTCCATCGACACCCTGTCGGCCGGTGACGGCAGGTGAGCCGTGCGACGTTGACACTCACCACACCGCCGAATACATTTTCGCTCAATTCCCTGGCATTCGCGTCCCTCTGATTGCGTTTCCCTGCTGCCCGGAGTGTTCTCTTGGAAGAGACAGGCGCTGGCGTATCCTACAACCTGCTGTCGCTGCTCTACGACGGCGGCGCATGGATGTATCCTCTCCTCCTCTGCTCTCTGTTCGCGCTCGGCGTCATCATCGCCAAGGGCTACACCCTCTGGGCTGCGCGTCGCCGCTCAAGTCAGGTCCTGGAGGAGGTCGAGGCCCTCGCCCGCGGCGGCAAGCTCGACCAGGCCATCCGCGTCGCGGCCGATACGCCCGGCCCCGTGGCCGCCATCCTCTATTCCGGCCTGCGCCGCGTCCGTGAGCGGCAGAGCGGCGCGGACATCGAGAAGGCCGTCCAGACCACGGGCATCATCGAGCTCGGCTTCCTCGAGCGTGGCCTCGCCGTACTGGCCACCATCTCGAACGTCGCCCCGCTCCTCGGCTTCCTCGGCACCGTCGCCGGCATGATCTCCGCCTTCGGCGCCATCGCCGAGGCCGGACAGGTCGATGCCGCACTCGTCGCCAGCGGCATCAAGATCGCCCTGATCACCACGGCGGCCGGCCTCATCATCGCCGTCCCCGTCAACGTGGCCTACAACTTCTTCGTCACCCGGATCGACAAGCTGATCATGGAGATGGAGGAGGGAACATCCCACGTGCTCAACATGGTATGGGACATGGAGCGCACCGGCGGAACCGCGGCACTCGCCAGCGGTCCCGGGGTACCCAGACACAGCCCCCGGCCGGCCACGGACTCCGTGGAAGGCATGGGTACGCCTGATCGAGGCGCTGCGTCCGATTCGGATCACCAGCCATAACCACTGAAGAACGCGCAGACGAGAGAGATCAAATGGCTCTGATGAGAAAAAAGAATCGGCCTACGGGAGAGATCCCGACGTCGTCCATGGCCGACATCGCGTTCCTCCTGCTGGTGTTCTTCCTCGTGACGACCGTCTTCGATGAGGAGCGCGGTCTCAGCATCGTGCTCCCCGAGGCCGAGAATGAGGTGGAGGTTCCGCCCAAGAACATCCTGTTCCTGATGGTGCAGCCGGATGGGCTGGTAAACATCCAGCGCGGCGAGAACCCGCAGATCCAGGCGGGTGTGCGCGCCAGCCAGATCAGCGCGATCTGGCGCCAGGAGCTGGCCAACAACCCGAACCTGATCGCGGCGGTGCAGACGGCGCCGAACGCGCCGTACCGGTTCATGGTGGATGTGCTGGACCAGCTGCAGACGGCTGGTGCGGACAAGATCTCGCTTCAGATCCTGGAGTAGCGGACGATGATGAACAAGGGCGGACTGAAGCGGAAGTCGAAGGCGGCGAGCGAGATCCCGTCGTCCTCGCTGGCGGACATGGCGTTCCTGCTACTCATCTTCTTCATGGTGACGACGACGTTCCGCAAGGAAGAGGAGCGTGACGTCGTGTTTCCGGAGGCGGAGGCGACGGAGAAGCTGGAGCAGCCACGCAAGGACGTGCTGCACGTGTACGTCGAGTCGGATGGCTCGATCTACATCAACGATCAGCTGTACAGCACCGATCAGGTATCGAACGTGATCGCGCCGATGTACGCGGCGAACACGTCGATGGTGGTGATGCTGCGGTCCGACCGCGACGTCGCCTACACACAGATCGACCAGATCCTGGAAGAGCTGCAGGCGGCTGGCGCGGTTCGTGTATCGTTTTACACGAACCTGGAACAGCGGGTGACCCGCGAACGGAGGTAGAGCATGGAACAGACGTCCACTTTCGATACTGCGAACGACCGCTTCAAGCGCGGATTCGGCGACTGGTTCTGGTATTCCGTCGCCGGCGCCGCCCTGTTCCACGTGGTGCTGTTCGCGTTCTTCCCGGACCTGTCCTCGGCGGACGTGTCGATCAGGACGGAGTCGATGGAGGCCATCGACATTCCGGACAACATCGAGATCCCGCCGCCGCCGGAGCAGATTGCGCGTCCGGCGACGCCGGTCGTGAGCGCGGCCGACATCAGCGAGGACATCACGATCGCACCGACGACGTTCGATGCGAACCCGATCGAGAACCTGCCGCCGCCGCCGAGCTCGTCGGCGGGCGATGCGGATCTGTCGGCCGCGCCGGTGTTCACGCCGATGACGGTCGCTCCGGAGCTGCAGAACCGGGCCGAGGTTCAGCGGGCGCTCGTGCGCAACTACCCGCCGCTGCTGCGTGACGCGGGTATCGGCGGCAGCCCGACCGTTCACTTCTTCATTGATGAGAACGGCCGCGTGCTGAAGACGCTGATGTCCAAGTCGAGCGGGTACCCGGCGCTGGACGATGCGGCGATTGCCGTCGCTCAGCAGATGAAGTTCTCCCCGGCATTGAACCGCGACAAGAAGGTTCAGGTGTGGGTGGAGATCCCGATCGTCTTCACTGCGAAGTAACGCAGCGGAGCGCGGGCGGCCCGGCACGGGAGAAGGAGACCGGTCGAAGGACCGGTCTCCTTTTTTTCTGCCGGTACATTCTGATTGATCTTTGCGGGGGCGCGACCTACAATTTCGCAGATGTATCGTGAACGGCTGAATGAGAACCTGCCGCGGGTGCGGGAGCGGATAGAGCGTGCGCTCGAGCGGTCGGGCCGGCGGCACACGGTGCGGGTGGTGGCGGTGACGAAGGGTCACCCGGTGGATGCGGTGCGTGCCGCCGCGGCGGCCGGTCTGCAGGATGTGGGCGAGAACCGGGTCCAGGAGCTGGATGCCAAGCGCAGCGAGCTGGAGGGTTCGGGCATCGCCGTCACATGGCATCTGATCGGACATCTGCAGCGCAACAAGGCGCGGCGGGCGGTGCAGCTTTTCGACCGCATCCACTCCATCGATTCGCTGCGGCTCGCGCGCGAGCTGTCGGCGGAGGCGGCACGCGCCGGCATCACGGTGCGTGGCCTGGTGCAGGTGAACGTGTCCGGCGAGCACTCCAAGGGCGGCTTCGATGCGGATCAGGCAGTGGAGGAGATCCGGCAGGTGGCCGCGCTGCCGTCGATCGCGTGCGAGGGCCTCATGACGATGGCGCCGCTGACGGATGACGATGCGGTGGTCCGTGCCACGTTCGCGGGTGCACGCGGCCTGCTGGAGCGGTGTATCGCGGAGGGTGCGGGACTGAGTGGTGCCGAGCTGTCGATGGGGATGTCCGGCGACTTCGAGATCGCCGTGGAAGAGGGAAGTACAATGCTGCGACTTGGCACGATCCTGTTCGGAGAGCGAACGCAATGATCGACCTGACTCCGCTCGAGGTGAGGAAGAAGAAGGGCGATTTCCGTCGCGCCATGCGCGGCTACGATCCTGCCCTGGTCGACGACTTTCTGGACCTGGTGGCGGACCGGCTCGAGGAGCTGGTGCGCGAAAACATGAGCCTGCTGGAGCGCGTGGGGCGGCAGGAAGAGCAGGTGCGCGATTACCGCGACCGCGAGCGCGCGCTGACCGAGGCGCTCGTCTCTGCGCAGGAGATGCGGGAGGAAGTGCGCAGGCAGGCCGCACAGGAAGCCGAGCTGGCCAGGCGCACCGCGGAGCAGCAGGCGGAGCAGATGCGCGCAACGGCGGAGGCCGAGGTGCGGCAGCTGCGGAGCTCGGCGCAGCAGAAGGCGTCGGAGGCGCTGGCGAGCCTGACACAGGAGCGGCAGCGCGAGGAGCAGATGCTGCGCGAGGTGCGCGCTCGTCGCGAGGAGCTGATCGATAATTACCGCGCCTTCCTGGAGCGGGAGCTGGAGGAGCTCGCGGTCGTCGCGCGCGCTGCCGGCAGCGGCGGGAAGGCTCCGCGCGGAGTGGATCGCACGGCTGCGTCGGCCCGTGCCGCGAGCGCAGCGCAGTCCGTGGCGCCGGTAGTCGCAGCCGGGCCGGAGGTCGAGGGCGGGCCGGAAGTTGACGCGGAGTCCGAGGTCGAGGCCGGTCCGGCCGTTGAGAGGCCCCCCGCAACCAGGTCCGCGGATGACCGTGCGGAGATCGTTGCAGGTACGGGGGGGCCGGAAGCGCTCGCCGCAGCGGATGTCGCGGAGGAGTCCGCGTTTGCGCTCGGGGCGAGTGCGTCCGACGTGCAGGATGACGCTGAGGATGATGACGAGGAGCCGTTCGCGCCCGAGCCGTTCGTGGATGACGAGTTCGAAGCGGTGGCCGAAGCCTACGCAGCGGAGTCCGTCATGCCGGTCGAGGGCGCGGATGCCGGCGTCGCGGACCGGACGGAGGTGTCGGGCGGCAGCGGGGAGGAGCGGCTGTACGACGGAATCGCGGCGGACGCGGACGGCGATGGCGTGCCCGGCCCGATCGGCCTGGGCGATCCGGAGCCGTGGAGCGGGGCGCCGACGTGGTCGATTGCCGACCTTCAGCTCGTCGGCAGTGACGCGGACGGCGATGCGCTCGATCTCGGCGACGATATCGATCCCGACGACGAGGACGACGAGGAGATGCGGACGCTGCTGCGCAACGCGGCGGCCGCCGGTTATCACCTGGAGGATGAACCCGTGACGGACGAGCTGCTGCTCGACGAGGCCGTAGTGGACGAGTCGGGCGATGATGAGCCGGACGCGCCGGCGGATGACGGCTGGCTGCCGACTCTGCTCGAGGATGACAAGTGAGCGATGCTGAATCGCGGACACCCTATCCGCAGTACCCCGCCGGTGTAATCGAACTCGAGGAACAGGTGCTCGCGCGGTGGCGCGAGGAGGACCTCTTCCGCAGGACGCTGGAGCAGACGCAGGAGGGGCGGGAGTTCGTCTTCTTCGAGGGCCCGCCCACGGCGAACGGTCGTCCCGGCATCCATCATGTGCTCAGCCGCACGATCAAGGACGTCGTGTGTCGCTACCAGACGATGCGTGGGCGCCATGTGACGCGCATCGCCGGCTGGGACACGCACGGCCTGCCCGTCGAGATCGAGGCCGAGCGGCGCCTCGGCATCAGCGGCAAGCGGCAGATCGAGGAAGTCGGTGTTGCCCGCTTCAACGAGGTATGCCGCGAAAGCGTGTTCACGTACAAGGAGGACTGGGAGCGCCTGTCCGAGCGGATCGGTTACTGGCTCGACTATTCGCGACCGTACGTGACGTTCGAGCCGCGCTACATCGAGAGCGTCTGGTGGATCCTGAAGCAGCTCGATGAGCGCGGTCTGATCTACCGCGGGCACAAGAGCGTGCCCTACTGCCCGCGCTGCGGCACGGCGCTCAGCTCGCACGAGGTCGCGCAGGGCTACGAGGATGTCGCCGATCCGTCCATCTACTTCACCGCGCCGCTCCTGGACGAGCCGTCACGCGCGTTCCTCGTGTGGACCACCACACCCTGGACGCTGCCGTCGAACGTCGCACTCGCGCTTCATCCCGAGGTGGATTACGTCGAGGTGACTACGGGCGGTGAGCGTACGTACATCCTGGCGGCATCGCGCGTGGCCGCGCTGTTCGGCGAGGACGCGCGCGTCGTGCGGCACCTCACCGCACGCGAGCTCGAGGGTGTCCGCTACGGCAGACCGTTCGATCTCATCGACGAAGGACCGGACGCGGGGAACGCGTTCCGCATCGTGCTCGAGGATTTCGTCACCGCCGACGATGGCACGGGCATCGTCCACCTCGCGCC
The DNA here is from genome assembly GCA_035461085.1 of Longimicrobiales bacterium. Taxonomy (GTDB): domain Bacteria; phylum Gemmatimonadota; class Gemmatimonadetes; order Longimicrobiales; family RSA9; genus SH-MAG3. The sequence goes on from DATHVW010000003.1 coordinate 9,195, forward strand.
CGCGTTCGGCGCGGACGACTATGCGGCCGGTCAGCGCCACGGCCTGCCGATGTATCGTCCAGTCGATGATGCAGGCCGTTTCCGCGAGGGTATCCCGCAGGTGGGCGGGCTGTTCGTCAAGGATGCGGATCCGGTGCTCGTGGAGGACCTGCGCGCACGCGACGGCGTGTTCCGCTACTCCCTGGAGACGCACTCCTATCCTCACTGCTGGCGCTGCCGCAGCCCGCTGCTGTACATGGCGCGCGACTCGTGGTACATCCGCACCACCGAGGTGAAGGAGCGGATGCTCGCAAACAACGCGCAGGTGTCCTGGCACCCGCCGGAGATCGGCACCGGCCGCTTCGGCGAATGGCTGGAAGGCAACATCGACTGGGCCATCTCGCGCGAGCGGTACTGGGGCACGCCGCTGCCGATCTGGGTGTGCGATGCGGACCCTGCGCACGTGCGCATGTTCGGCTCGTTCGAGGAACTGCGTTCGCTGGCGGGCGATCTGCCGGACCCGTTCGATCCGCACAAGCCGTTCATCGATGAGATCACGTTCGCGTGCGAGTGCGGCGGCACGATGCGGCGCACGCCGGAGGTCGTGGACGTGTGGTTCGACTCCGGTGCAATGCCGTATGCGCAGTGGCACTACCCGTTCGAGAACCGGGACGAGTTCAGGAAGCATTTCCCCGCCGACTTCATCTGTGAGGGCGTGGACCAGACGCGCGGGTGGTTCTACTCGCTCATGGCGATCTCGACCATGCTCGATGAGGGGCCCGCATACCGTAACGTCGTCGTGAACGACCTGGTGCTCGATGCCGACGGGCAGAAGATGTCGAAGTCGCGCGGCAACGTCGTGGACCCCTGGGACGCCATCGATACATTCGGCGTGGATGCCATCCGCTGGTACTTCCTGACGGCCAGCGTGCCCTGGATCCCGAAGCGGTTCGATCCCGCCGCGCTCGGCGACGCCGCGCGCCGCTCGTTCGACACGCTGGCGAACACGTACCGGTTCTTCACGCTGTATGCGAACCTGGAGGCATGGTCGCCGACGGACAATGATCCTGCGCCGGAGCAGCGCGGCGTCATGGACCGCTGGATCCTGTCGCGTCTCGCGAGCCTCGTGCACGCCACCGGTGCGGACCTCGACGGCTACGAGCTGACGCACGCGGGGCGTGCCATCGGCGACTTCATTGTGGACGACCTGTCCAACTGGTACGTGCGGCGGAGCCGTGACCGCTTCTGGGGCAGCGGGGACGCCGCGGACACGCGGGCAGCGTTCCGCACGCTGTACGACGTCCTCGAGGTGCTGTCACGGCTGCTGGCGCCGTTTACGCCGTTCGTCGCGGACTGGCTGCACCGCGCGCTGACCGGAGGGCGGAGCGTTCACCTTGCGGGCTTCCCGGAGCCCGGTACTCGCGACACGAGGCTGGAGGAAGGCATGCGCGTCACGCGCGTGCTGGCGCGGCTCGGCCGTGCGGCGCGCGAGGAAGTACGCATCCGGGTGCGTCAGCCGCTGGGGACGCTGCAGGCCGTGGTTCCCGACGAAACGCTCATGACAGCGGAGCTGCTGGAGGTGCTGCGCGACGAGCTGAACGTGAAGCGGGTTCAATTCCTGCAAGCGGCGGGCGACCTGGTATCGCTGCGCGCGCAGCCGAACTTCCGGCAGATCGGAAAGCGCTTCGGCAGCAGCACGCAGGAGGCGGCACAGCGCATACGGGAGCTGGATGCGGGAATGCTGAGGGCCTACAGCCGCGGCGACGAAGTGATGGTCGAGGTGGCGGGCGGGCGGCACACTCTCGAGCCCGGAGACCTGGAGGTGATAGAGGAGTCTGCGGGCGATCTGGTCGTGGCGTCCGACGAGGGCTGCACGATCGCGCTCGATCCGGCTATCGATGACGCGCTGCGCCGCGAGGGGATGGCGCGCGAGCTGGTCAATCGTGTCCAGCGGCTGCGCAAGGATTCCGGCCTGGCCGTGAGCGACCGCATCGAGCTGGGTGTGTTCGCAGGTGCCGACGTGCTGGAGGCGCTCGATGAGTACGGCGACTACGTGGCGCGCGAGACGCTCGCGGTCTCGATAGCCCGGGGCGACGCCACCGATGGAGCATGGCGCGATGACGTGCAGGAGATCGACCTCGACGGCGTGACCGCCCGGGTGGGCGTGCGCCGCGCGTGAGGGAGGATATGGACAGTGCGGGAAACGTGAGTGCGCTGGAGCAGGACCGGACGCAGGTGCGCGGCGGCATGAAGGCAGTGATCTTCATGGCCGTGCTCCTCGGCGTGCTGCTGCTGGACGTCAGTACGAAACTGCTCGTGCAGAGACACTTTTTCCTGTATCAGCAGATGGACATCATAGGGGAGTACGTGCGCCTCACCTACATCTACAATCCCGGCGCCGCGTTCGGTATTCATCTCGGCGAGCATTCGCGGTTCATCTTCCTCGTCCTCTCGCTCGTCGCGCTCGGCGCACTCGTGGGCATGTACTGGTTCACCCCGGTCGCCGACCGCGTACGCCTCATTGCCATATCTCTCATCTGCGGCGGCGCCGTCGGCAATCTGATCGATCGGGTCCGCTCCGAGAACGGCGTCGTCGACTTCATCGATGTCGGCGTCGGCACCATACGCTGGCCCGTCTTCAACGTTGCGGATGTCGCGGTTACGACGGGTGCGATCATTCTCGCGCTCTCCCTCTGGAAGGAAGAGCAGCGGGTTGAGCAGCCCTGAGCCGCCGCGCGAGCGCATCGTCGTCTCGGATGCGGACAACGAACGCCTGGACTCCTGGCTGGCCCGTCACCATCCCGATCTCTCCCGCTCCCGTGCAGCCCAGCTGCTCGAGGAGGGTCGCATCCTCGTCAACGGGGCGGCCCCGCGCAAAAGCCTCCGGCTGAGTGACGGCGACATCATCGAGATCGACATGCCGGCTCCGTCGGAATCGGCGATCGGCCCGGAAGCGATCCCTCTGACCATAGTTTACGAGGACGCCGATATCCTCGTGATCGACAAGCCGCCCGGCCTGGTCGTGCATCCGGCACCGGGGCACAGCTCCGGCACCCTCGTCAACGCGCTCCTGCATCATGTGAGTGATCTCTCCGGTATCGGCGGCGTGCGCCGGCCGGGGATCGTGCATCGACTCGACCGGGACACCTCCGGCCTGATGATCGTCGCGAAGAACGACGCCGCGCACCGCACCCTGTCCGACGCGCTGCGGCGCCGCGAAGTACGCCGGATCTACCTCGCCGCCGCGTGGGGCCACCTGGCCCAGGACACCCTGGAGATCGACGCGCCCATCGGCCGGGCACGCAACGACCGCAAGCGCATGGCCGTCATGCCGGACGGGCGGTCGGCACGCACCCGCATCCGCCGTGTCGCGCGGTGGCGGGCGGCCGACCTGGTGCAGGCCGAGCTGGATACCGGGCGCACGCACCAGATCCGCGTCCATCTGGCGCACATCGGCCACCCCGTGGTGGGCGATGCCACGTATGGCCAGGGCGCCGCACGCGGAGTGAGCGGGCCGGACCGGCGGTGGGCCGCGGAACTGGCGAAACGGGTGCCGCGCCAGTTCCTGCATGCGGCCCGGCTGCGTTTCCTGCATCCGCGCACCGGCGCGGAGATGCGCTTCGATGCCGCACTGCCGCCGGATCTCGCGGCTGCGGCCGAGTGGGCGGAAGCCACTACACTCGGCGGTTGACCCCGGCGGCGGGCGGACAGTATCTTCAGGCACCCGACCGAGTTGTGCTAACATCGCGCATGCCGCGAGCTGTCGCGTCCCAGCGGGAATAGTGTCGAATAACGCCGTCGTCGCCGAAGCCGGAACGCACGTGCCCGCCGCGCTCCCGTGGGTGGTTTTTTCGTGTGACGGGAAGCGATTCGGCGTGCCGCTCGATCATGTGTGCGAGATCATCGCGCCGCGAGCGTTCACGCGGCTGCCCGGAGCCGGTCCCGAGGTGTGTGGTCTGGCGGGGGTGCGCGGGCGGGTGGTGACGGTGTTCGACATGGGCGCTGTACTGGGCCTGCGCAGTGCCGCAACTCTCCCCGACCACCGATTGCTGTTGATGGACCTCGGCGCCCGCCGCATTGGCGCGGCGGTCGAGGATGTGGTGGACATCGCTCCGGCACACGTCGAGCGGGAGAATGGTGCAGCGGGGATCGTGGGCAGGGGACAGATGCAGGACGGGGATTTCACAGCCCTCGATCCGCAGATGCTGCTCGGCCGGCTGCTGCCCGGCTGAGCAAAAACGATTAGTGAGGAACACACGATGGCGAGAACGGTCCTGATCTGTGACGATGCGCTGTTCATGCGCACGATGCTCGCGGACATCCTGAAGGGCGCGGGATTCGAGGTCGTGGGAGAA
>DATHVW010000004.1:0-3506 GCA_035461085.1 Longimicrobiales bacterium
CGCGCCAGGTCAGCTTCGTGGCGAATGCGTTCCTGGGCTCGATCGACTGGAGCGCGAAGGGCGACTACATCGTCTACCGCACGGGCCAGCGCACGGAGCCGGGCCGCCTCGTGAAGATCGACATGGTGCCGCTGCCGCCGACATTCGACGAGGCGAAGTTCCGCGAGCTGTTCAACGAGCCGCCGCGCGACACGGCGGATGCGCCGGCGCGCGAGCGCACGACGACGCGTGACACCACGGGCGGCGCGGTCGCGACGCCGACTGAGATCGAGATCGAGTTCGACGGCATTCGACGCCGCGGATCGTTCCTGGACACCGACTTCTCCGCAGGGCAGGTGCTGCTCAGTCCGGACGGGAAGACTGCGATCGCGACGGGCGACGGTGCGCTGCACCGCATCACGTTCGGCGAAAACGGCGATGTCGAGATCGAGCGCATGGAAGCGACCGGCAACCCCATCGGCTTCAATCGCGACGGCCGGCAGCTCTACGTGTCGCAGGGCGGTCAGCTCCGCATCGTGCCGGTGTCCGGCAGCGGCCCGACGCGCACCGTGTCCACGTCCGTCGCGTGGACCGAGGACTTCGATGCGACGAAAGTCGCAGCATTCGAGCAGGCGTGGGGCGAGATGCGCGACGGCTTCTACGACGCCGACTTCCACGGCGCCGACTGGACTGCTGTCCTCGAACGCTTCCGGCCGCAGGTCGAGGGCGCACGCACGCGCGCCGAGCTCAACCGGCTGATGAACCTGATGCTCGGCGAGCTGAACGCGTCACACCTCGGCCACTCCGGACGTACCGGTCCGCCGGCCGGCGGCGATGACGCAACGACCGGCGAGCTGGGACTGCGCTTCGATCGTATCGCGTACGAGAACGATGGCCGCTTCGTGATCACCGAGGTCGTCGAGCTCGGCCCGGCCGACATCGCGGACATCGCGCCCGGCGATGCGGTCGTGGCCGTCGATGGCGTCGCACTGGACCGGGACAGCGACCTGAACGCGCTACTCCGCGACAAGGCAGGCAGACAGGTGGTGCTGCGCGTGCGACGCGCCGGCGGTGAGCCGCGCAACGTGGAAGTGCTCGCAACGTCGGGCGGCGCAGAAGGCCAGCTCATCTATCGCAACTGGGTCGAGAGCCGTCGCGCTTACGTCGACAGCATCAGCGGCGGCCGGCTCGGATACGCGCATATCGCATCGATGTCCGAAGGCGCGCTGAATCAGTTCATCTTCGACCTGGACCAGGGCAACCACGCGAAGGACGGTGTCGTCATCGACGTCCGCAACAACAACGGCGGCTTCGTCAACGTCTACGCCATCGACATCCTCGCCCGCCGCAACTACTTCACCATGCAGGGGCGCGGCAGCTCCGTGCAGGCGCCGTCGCGCGTGCAGCTGGGTCAGCGCGCGCTGCTCGCGCCCACCGTGCTCGTCACCAACCAGCACACGCTGTCGGACGGCGAGGACTTCACCGAGGGATACCGCGAACTCGAGCTGGGCCCGGTCGTCGGCGAGCCCACCGCCGGCTGGATCATCTTCACCGGCAGCCGCACACTCGTGGACGGCACTTCCGTCCGCATGCCGGGCACCTACATCCGCGACAACCGCGGTCAGAACATGGAGCTCAATCCGCGCCCGGTCGATGTGGAGGTGGAACGCGCAACCGGGGAATGGTACCAGGGTCGGGACAGTCAGCTCGACCGTGCCGTCGAGGTGCTGCTCCGCCGGATCGACAGCGGGATGTGATCGGGATACGGCGGAGGGCTTGCTGCGCTCGAGCGGTCGCGGCCGTCAATCCTCCCGGAGCGCCTCCATGGGATGGATGCGCAGTCCGCGCAGCGCGGGACCCGTCGCAGCGATCAGGCCGGCCAGCACCATCACGCCGACGACGACACCCACGAACACCGCGTTCCTGATCAGGCCGAGGCCGCTGCTCTGGAGCAGCGCGGCGGCGAGGGCCGAGCCCACCAGCGCTCCGAACGCGAGCTGCGCGCCGGCCCGCGAGAAGACGTTCATGAGCAGGCGATGCGGTTGCGCACCGAGCGCGGCACGCACACCGACCTCGCGCCGTCGTTGCGTTACGGTGACCGACATGAGCGCGTGCACGCCGGCGGCGGAGAGCAGTATGACGATGCCGAAGATGAGCTGCAGCAGGGCGGAGGCCATGGCGAGGAAGCGTGCGTTGGGCAGCCGTGCCAGGTTCGCGACGCGATCGATCCGCAAATCGGGATCGAGCGCGCTGGCGAGCTCCCGCAGCCGTGGTGCGAAGGCGTCGACATCGTCGCCGCGAACGCGGACCAGCAGCGTCGCGGTCTGGAGCTCCGGCGTCACCGCGTAGTAGACCGCGGGCTCCGCGGACGTACCGTCGAACGCGCTCGCGTGGAGATCCGGTACGACGCCGACGACCTCGTGCCACGGGCCTGCCTCTGCAGCCGCGTGCTCGTCGCTCCAGGCGCCGCTCTCCGGGCGCGGCACGAAGCGCAGCCGCCGGCCAAGTGCGTTGCCGCCGCTGAGCAGCTGGCGCACGAACGCCTCGTTCACGAGCACGCCGCCGCCCGGCGCGCGCGCCGTGCCTCCAGCGATCGTCCCCGCATCGGCGCCAGCATCGACAGTCGTCAGGCCGCGGCCGGCCATGAGAGGGACGTCGAGCACCTCGAAGTAGTCGGGGGCCACGCCGGTGAGCTGCGCGTCGTGCGTGGCGGACGCGGCATCGCCGGACACGTTCTCGAGCTCGACGCGCGCACCGTCGGGCACCGCGTGGCCCTCGAATGTGACGCCAGCGACAGCGGGCTCGGCCTCGAGACGTCGCTCGAGGTCCGACAGACGGACAGCCAGGCGGGCGGCGGCGGCGCGGCGATGTGCGGCACCGTCCATGCCGGGGTGCAGTGGCGTCGCAACTGCGAGGTCGGCGGTGAGGAATTCGTGCGCCGCGAACGTCGGCCGCACGTCGGCTTCGCGGATGTCGCGGTAGCCCTGGCTCAGCGCGAGCGGCAGGACGGTGACGGCAACGCCGACCTGCACGACGATCAGGGCGGTCCAGCCGCGGCCGAGCCGCACAGTCGCGCCGCCGAGACCGCGCAGGTCCGACTGAACGCGTCGCCCCGTCGCCTTCAGAGCCGGCACGACACCGACGATGCATGCGCTCAGTACGGCGAGCGCCGCCGCGAACAGAACCGAGCGCGGCTGCAGGCCGTAGTCGACCCAGAAAGCGGACTCGCCCCGGGCCGCCATCAGAGCCCGGAACTGCTCGAGCGCAGTGTGGGCGAGAGTCATCCCGAGCGCGGCACCGACGGACGACAGGACAAGCGCCTCGATGAAGAGCTGTGTGATGATGCGGCGACGGCTTGCACCGAGCGCCGTGCGTACCGCGATCTCGCTCTGCCGCATCGCCGTGCGCGCATACACGAGCACCGCCACGTTCACGGCGATCGCGATCAGCAGCAGACTCAGCATGAGCTGCATCGCAGCCGCGTCCCACAGGTTGTCACGTTCGACGCCGGCGAGCGGGTACGTGTA
>DATHVW010000005.1:0-8814 GCA_035461085.1 Longimicrobiales bacterium
TCAGCCCGCCGACCACCGCGCCGACGATTCCCCAGATCAGTGACATTACAGCAGTCGCAGGAGGGACAAGATATGATCCTGCACCAATATAGCATGGCGCGGCGTCGCACTGTAGCTCCGTGGCTCTCCGCGGAGCCACGGGATTCATCGCGATGCTACGGTGTCGGTGCGCCTCCGAACACGTGTATGACCTCGCCCGTGATGTAGCTCGAGTCCGAAGGAGCGGCGAGGAATACGTACGAGGGCGCGAGCTCTTCCGGCTGGGCCGGCCGCTTCATGGGTACGTCCGAGCCGAACTCCGCCGCCTTCTCGGCGTCCACGTCGGCGGGGTTGAGCGGCGTCCAGACCGGTCCGGGTGCCACGCAGTTCACGCGGATCCCCTGGCTCAGCACGTTCTGAGCGAGCGACTTCGTGAACGCGTGAATGGCGCCCTTCGTCGATGCATAGTCGAGGAGGCCGCCGGAACCGTCGATGCCGGTCACGGAGCCCGTGTTGATGATGACGCCGCCCTCACCGAGCAGACGCAGCGCCGCGCGCGCCATGTAGAAGTAGCCGAAGATGTTGGTGCGGAACGTCCGCTCGAGCTGTTCATCAGTGATGTCGAGCAGCGATTTCTGATGCTGCTGATACGCTGCATTGTTCACGAGGATGTCGAGGCCACCGAGCTGCTCCGCCGTTGCAGTGACCGCATGCTCGGCATAGGCGGGGTCCGACACATCGCCGGGCAGCAGGATGCCGCGGCGACCTTCCGCTTCCACGGCGCGGAGCGTTTCCTCCGCATCACTGTCCTCGCTCAGGTACGCGATCGCGACGTCCGCTCCCTCACGCGCGAACAGCACCGCGACGGCGCGGCCGATGCCGGAATCCGCGCCCGTGATCAGAGCGACCTTACCGTCGAGCTTCCCCGCACCGCGATACGCCGGCGCCAGGTAGTCGGGGCGTGGCTCCAGGTCCGACTCCAGGCCGGGCTTGCGAAGATGCTGCTTCGGCAGCGGCGGCTTCGGATACGGCAGCGCGCCCGTGCGGGAGGCCCTGTCCTGCTTCCCGGACTGCTTCTTCTCACGGTCGGCGCGCCGCTTCTCCTGCTGCTTCTGGAGCGCGCGCTGCTGCTGGGCCTCCCGCTTGCCTCTGGACGCGTGGCGCGCGGACTGCTTCGCGGCGGATTCCTTCGCGGACGATTTCTTTGCGGGCGCTTTCTTCGCCGTTGACTTCCTGCTTCCGGATTTGCTGCTCGCCATCGTCGTCGTCTCCTGAAGAGTGCTGCGACGACGATGTTGCATGATCAGCGCCAGTCAGGCGGTGGTGCCACGTCGCTTCCGGTAATGGTAGACGATGCGGAACAGGAGGAGTGCGGCGAGGATCGCGGCAAAGAGGAGCGGCTCCGCGATGTCGGACTTCGCGGATTTCTTCCAGTAGAAGTGCAGCACCGCCAGGCCGGCACTGACGTAGAGGAGGCGGTGGATGCGGAGCCAGTTGCGGCCGAGACGGCGGATCGAGCCTTTCGTCGATGTCACGGCGAGAGGAACGAGCAGCAGGAACGCCGTGAAGCCGACCGTGATGTAGGGTCGCTTGACGATGTCGGCGGCGACGGCACTGAAGTCGAAGAACAGATCGAGCGCGACGTAGGTGAGGAAGTGGAGTGTCGCGTAGAAGAACGCGAACAGGCCCAGCAGCCGGCGGAACTGGATGACGCGGTTCCAACCCGTCACACGGCGCAGCGGCGTGATCGCGAGCGTGACCATGAGCATGACCAGCGTCCAGAAGCCGGTGCGCAGCGTGATGAACTCGATGGGATTCGCGCCGAGACCGCCCGTGAACCCGCGCCATACGAGCAGTCCGGCGGGCGTGAGGCAGAGGGCCCACACGGCGGCTTTGGCCGCCACCATGGACCCCGATGCACGGCGGCGTGAGGGACTCGGCGCGCCGCGCGGAGAGGAGGGGCGAGCCGGTGCTTCCTCCGTCAGAAGTTCCGCCTCAGGTCCATGCCCGTGTAGAGGCTGGCGACCTGGTCCGCGTAACCGTTGAACATGAGCGTGTCACGACGACGGAACTCACCGATGCGACGCTCCGACGCCTGACTCCAGCGCGGGTGATCCACTTCCGGATTCACATTCGAATAGAACCCGTACTCCGACGGATTGGACTGCATCCAGGTCGATGTCGGCTGGCGCTCGACGAACCGGATCTTCACGATCGACTTGATGCTCTTGAAGCCGTACTTCCACGGCACGACGAGACGCAGCGGCGCACCGTTCTGCTCGGGCAGATCACGTCCGTACAGGCCCGTCGCCAGGAGGGTCAGCGGATGCATCGCCTCGTCCATGCGCAGCCCCTCGACGTAGGGCCAGTCCAGCAGGTTCGTCTTCTGATACGGCATCTGCTCCGGGTCCAGGAGCGTCACGAACTCAACGAACTTCGCCCGCGACGTCGGCTCCGCGCGGCGGATGACATCGGCGAGCGGGATGCCGCGCCACGGGATGACCATGCTCCACGCTTCGACGCAGCGCAGGCGATATGTCCGGTCCTCGATCGCCGATGGCCTGAGGAAGTCCTCGAGCGCGTACACGGCCGGCTTCGCGCAGTGACCTTCCACGGCCACACTCCACGGCGACGTACGCAGCAGGCCGGGCGCGTTCTCGGCCGGATCGCTCTTGTCCGTGCCGTACTCGTAGAAGTTGTTGTACGTCGTGATGTCCTTGAGCGGCGTGACCTTCTCCTGCTCCGCCTGTGCCCCGGCCATGTCGTCATCCGATGTGCACGCGGCGAGACCGCCCGGCGTGAGCGACGCCGCGACGGCGCCGGTCGCGCCCAGCCGCAGGAACCTGCGCCGGTCGAGGTAGACGGACTCCGGCGTGATCTCGGACGAGGGAATGTCGGCTGGCTTCCGGATGTGCATCACGGCTCCGTGGTCGGGTGGGGGTACAATGATAATAACGCGCAGAGCGCGCCCGGTTCCAACCTGGCGATCGAGTACCCGGATTGTATGTGGTGGAACGGAGAGATGGGAGTGGCAGGAGGGCCGGACGGAATGGCGGAGAGGGCTGAGCGGGCTGGTCGTCCGGGCCAGCCGGGAGGGCGGAGCGATCGGGCTCCGCCCTCCGTGCGGTCTAGTAGCCTCGGCCGAGCGGGATCGAGTAGCCGGCCGTGATGTAGGCCGAGCGGTTCTTGATCTCCACGGCGTCCGCCACGTCACTGATGTTGGTCAGGCCCCAGGTGTAGCGACCCTCGAGCAGGAGCGCGCCCGGGCCCATTGCGAACGCGAAGCCGCCGCCGGCGCTGAGGCCGATGTCAATGGCCTTCCGCTCCAGCGCTCCATCGGGGAACGCCGGGTCGTCGCAGTCGATATCGCCACCGGCGCCCGAGAATTCGCAGCCGATGTCGAAGGCGAACTCAGGACCGCCGATGACGTAGGGCGCGAACGACGAGCCGTACGTCAGCGGCAGGTGCAGCAGGATCGGCACGGCGACGTACTCGATCTTGATCGCCTCGTCCTCGCCGCCATCGCCACCGTCGAACTCGGCACCCTTCGTGACCGAGAGGATCTCCGGCTGAATGCCGAGCCGGCCGAAACCGAAACGGATGAAACCACCGCCCATGAAGCCGGTGTTCCAGTCCGTATCACCGGTGGTACCGTCGATGTTCAGGTTGGAGAGGGAAGCGCCGAGCTTGACGCCAATGGTCTGAGCGTCAGCGGCAGAGGCGGAGAATGCGAGCGCTGCTGCGCCGGCAAAAAAACCTATGGAGAATCGTCTCATGATCATACCTGTCTGGTGAATGGCCGATGCCCTCGCGGCGCGCGGCCGTGCGTGGCGGTGCATCGTCGTGACCTGTCGCAGGATCAAGCACATCAATATCTTGCGACACTCTGCCACCTGCTTTGCACCGTCGAACTATAACGTACGAATGGAGGAAACGGTGACGGCGCTGTGCCGCTTTCGGGGCCAGATGCGCGGAAATCGGCGCGCGTGCCCGCTTTCCGGTGATGAGTCGATCGAGATCGCACGCGATACCGCCGCATCTCATGACTGAACGGAAACCGGAAGCGGTGAGTCTCGCCCGCGCGCTCTCCAAGCTCGGCTGGTGCTCGCGAGCGCAGGCGCTGACGCTCGTCAGCACGGGCCGGGTCACGGTAGACGGGCGTGCGGTGACCGACCCGTCGTTCCGCATCGACATGCGCCGCGCGCGCATCGCCGTGGATGGCGAGCCCGTCCGTGCGGGCGAGCGTGTCTACCTCATGATGCACAAGCCGGCGGGGTACGTGACCACGACGTCCGATGAACGCGGCCGGCCGACCGTTCACGACCTGCTGCCGCGCGATGGGCAGAGGGTCAACGCCGTGGGCCGGCTGGATCTCGGCAGTGAGGGTCTGCTGCTGTTCACGAACGATACGCGGTGGGCCGACCGCATCCTGGATCCGTCCAGCCACATGGACAAGCGGTACGAGGTGGAGCTCGCGCGTCCGCTGGCGGACGCGGACGTCGAGCGCGCGATCGCGGGTGTGGACGCCGGGCGCGGCGAGGTGCTGGGGTTCAGGGCGGTTTCCCGGATGGGCCGCGGCCCGCAGTGGGTCGAGGTGGTGCTGGATGAAGGGAAGAACCGGCAGATCCGGCGGGTGCTCGAGTCGCTGGGCTACGACGTGGTCCGTCTGATCCGCACTGCGATCGGGCCGGTGGAGCTCGGCAGTCTGGCGCCGGGCGAGGTTCGGGAGCTGACGGCGGCGGAGAAGCAGTCGCTGGACTGACCCCGCCGGACGCGGCACCCCTTCTGCAAAATGGCTCAACCTCCCATTCTAGATACCCGTGCTGCGAGCGGACAGCCGCGACGCGGGACACGGCGCAGCTCCCATGAGCCATTTTGCAGAAGGGGTGCCGCGTCCGACTGCCACTTCAACAGTGAACAGCAATGATGCCCGCCTCCCGCAGACTGCAGCGCCATCCGGCACTCCTCGCGCTTCTGCTCACAGCCGCCTCCTTCGCGCCCGCATCGTCGCAGGGCGTGGCCACCTCGAGTGCCGCACCGGCCGATGGTACGACGCGGCTGCTGCGCCAGCCGACGCTCAGTGCGTCGCATGTCGCGTTCGCGTACGGCAACGACCTCTGGGTCGCGTCGCGGACGGGTGGCGCGGCGCGGCGGCTGACGAGCTTCCCCGGCGAGGAGACGCATCCGCATTTCTCGCCTGACGGCCGGACGATCGCGTTCAGCGCGCAATACGGGGGCAACACCGATGTCTACGTGCTGCCGGTCGATGGGGGTGAGCCGGTGCGACTCACGTGGCATCCGGGCTCCGACATCGTGCAGGGCTGGACGCCGGACGGCTCGCGCATCGTGTTCTCCTCGGGACGCACGAACGCGCCGACCGGTCAGAAGTTCTGGACGGTCGGCCCGGGCGGTGACTTCCCGCAGCCGCTGCCGATGCCGCGCGCACACCAGGGCCAGTTCTCGCCGGACGGGCGTCGCTTCGCGTATCGCATGGTGAGCCCGTGGGAGGATGAGTGGCGCAACTACCGCGGCGGGCAGAACCGGCCGGTATGGATCCTCGACATGAGCACGCACGACGTCGAGGAAGTCGCGCCATGGGATGGCAGCAACGATGGTGATCCGGTCTGGATCGGGGAGACCGTGTACTTCCTGAGCGACCGTGACTATGCGAACAACATCTGGGCGTATGACACGCAGACGAAGCAGCTGCGCCAGGTGACGACGTACACGGACCTGGACGTGAAGACGCTCGGCACGGACGGCCGCACGCTGGTATACGAGCAGGCGGGGTATCTGCACACGCTCGACCCGGCGACGGGCACGCCGCAGCGGCTGGACATCACGGTGCGCGGCGACTTCCCGTGGCTGATGCCGCAGTGGAAGGAGGTCCCGCCCAATTCGCTGCGCAATGCCGCGATCTCGCCGACGGGCAAGCGGGCCGTGTTCGAGGCGCGCGGCGAGATCATCAGTGTGCCGCTCGAGAAGGGCGACTGGCGCAACCTGACGCGCACGTCGAACGTCGCGGAGCGCAGCCCTGCATGGTCGCCGGACGGGCGGTGGATCTCGTGGTTCAGTGATGAGAGCGGCGAGTACAGCCTCGTCATCTCCGAGCAGGACGGCCTCGCCGAGCCGCGCGTGATCGATCTGCCGTCGCCAGCCTTCCAGTTCACACCCGCGTGGTCGCCGGACTCGCGCAGCATCATGTTCACGGACACGCACCTGCGCCTGTGGGTGGTGGACGTGGAGAGCGGCCGCGCGACGCACGCCGACACGGATACGTACATGGCGCCGGAGCGCAGCATGAATCCGGTGTGGTCGCCGGACTCGCGCTGGATCGCGTATGCGAAGCGGCTGCCGAGCCAGTTCCACGCGATCCACGTGTATGACACGCGCGAGGGTCGCATCCACCAGCTCACGGACGGCCTGTCGGACGCGACGTGGCCGGCGTGGGACGCGGGCGGGAAGTACCTGTACTTCCTCGCCTCGACGAACTGGGCGCTCAACACCGGATGGCTCGACATGTCATCCTACGAGCGGCCGGTCACCCGCGCGGTCTACCTGGCCGTGCTGTCGGCAGACGAGCCGTCGCCGCTGCTGCCGGAGTCCGATGAGGAGCCGGCCGCTTCCGGCGACCGCAGCACTGACGCGGATCGCGATAGCGCAGCCGCGGACACGGCCGGCGCCCGCAATGAGAGGAGCGGTGCGGCAGGATCGCGCGCGCCCGCGGTCCGCATCGACTTCGATGGACTGATGCAGCGCGTCATCTCGCTGGACGTACCGGAGCGCGACTACGCGCAGCTGCGTGCCGGTGCGGCGGGCACGGTATTCTATCTGGAGGCATCGCCGGGTGCAGGCGGCAGCTCCACGCTGCACCGCTACATCATGAAGGACCGCGAGGCGAAGCCGTTCACGACCGGCGTTTCGCAGTACACGGTGTCGACGGACGGCCGCAAGATGCTGTTCCGCGCGGGACAGAACTGGTCGATCGTGGACACGGACAAGGCCGCGCCGACCGGAACGACGGGCCGGCTCAGCCTCGCGGATGTGCGGGTGAACGTGGACCCGCGCCAGGAATTCCGTCAGATGTTCGACGAAGGCTGGCGCTTCCAGCGCGACTTCCTGTACGTGCCGAACATGCACGGCGCCGATTACGTGGCGACGAAGGCGATGTACGAGCCGCTCGTGGCACACGTCGCGCACCGCAGCGACCTGACATACCTGCTCGACTGGATGGGCGGCGAAGTATCGATCGGCCATTCGTTCGTGCGCGGCGGCGACGCGCCGGACGTGCCGGACGTCGATGTCGGGCTGCTCGGCGCCGACTACGAGATCCGCGACGGCCGATACCGCATTGCGAAGATCTACAGCGGCGAGAACTGGAACCCGGGCCTGCGTGCACCGCTGAGCGGCCCCGGCATCGATGTGAACGAGGGCGATTACATCCTGGAAGTCAACGGCGCTGACGTGCGCGCTCCCGAGTCGATCTACCGCCACTTCGAGAACACGGCCAACCAGCAGACCGCGATCCGTGTCGGCCCCAACGCGAACGGCAGCGGGTCGCGACTCGTCACCGTCGTGCCGGTCTCGAGCGAAGGCCAGCTGCGGCAGCGCGCGTGGATCGAGGAGAACCGCAGGAAGGTGGACGAGATGTCCGGCGGCAGGCTGGCGTACGTGTGGGTGCCGAACACGGGACAGGGCGGCTACACGTACTTCAACCGTTACTACTTCGCGCAGCAGGACCGCCAGGGCGCGATCATCGACGAGCGGTTCAACTCCGGCGGCTCGGCAGCGGATTACATGGTAGACATCATGAACCGGCGGCTGCACGGATACTTCAACAACGCCGTCGGCGAGCGTGTGCCGTTCACGTCACCGGGTGCGGGCATCTGGGGGCCGAAGGTGATGGTCATCAACGAGATGGCCGGCTCCGGCGGCGACCTGCTGCCGTACATGTTCAGGTTCAACAACGTCGGCCCGATCGTCGGCACGCGCACGTGGGGCGGCCTCGTCGGCACGTGGGATACGCCACCACTGATCGACGGCGGCACCATGATCGCGCCGCGCGGCGGATTCTTCGACATCGACGGGAACTGGGCTGTCGAGAACGAGGGCGTCGCGCCCGACATCCACGTCGAGATGACACCCAGGGACGTGATCGCCGGCCGTGACCCGCAGCTCGAGCGCGCCGTGCAGGAAGCGCTGCGACTGCTGCGCGAGAACCCGGTGGAGCTGAAGGCCGAGCCTGAGGCGCCTGTGCGGAGTCGGAGGCCGGGAGGACGGGGCGGGAGATAGGGGAAGGGGCTTTTTTTTCACCACAGAGCACACGGAGCACACAGAGGGTTGCCGGTGGGGGAGCGGACTTCCAGGTCGGAGTCCGGGTCCGAGTTCTTTTTTTGAACGACGGGGGATGCGTACGACGGGAACGCGGTGGATTTGCGCGATGCGGCCGGCGGATCGTGAAAGCTTCGTCGGCGGGTGATCCGGATCACATTCCGATGCTCCGGATCACCCCGCGAACCAATCAAAAAAACCAAGCCACACTGCCGGACATGCCGCACGGGCTCCCCGCCAGAAAAATCCGTTCTCAGTGTGCTCTGTGTGCTCTGTGGTGAAAAAAAATGCCGTGGAGCTCAAGGCGCTCCGCGCCGCCGGAACTTGCTCATGATCCACCACACGACACCGACGATCAGAACAACGATGATGATGCCGACGACGAGGCCGGCCTGAAAGATGTCGCCGATCAGCTCACAGCCGGCGGTGAAAAACGAGATCGTGAGCAGCAGCGCAAGCCGCCGCAGTGTAGCCACATTCATTACAGTCCTCCCGCGAGTCCCC
>DATHVW010000006.1:0-4635 GCA_035461085.1 Longimicrobiales bacterium
TCACGAGCTGGGTGTTTCCGGGCTCTACCGTGACGGCGACGTGCGGGTGGGCACCGGTGTATTCCGCAACGACAACGCCTTCGACAGCCAGGGCAACGTCGTGATCCCGGGCGCCGGCCAGTTCCTGTCGATCCTCACCGATTTCAACACGGATAAGCTGCTCGGCTTCCTCGAGGCGCAGGAGCAGCGTGGCAACGCCCGCACGCTTGCCGAGCCCAGCATCATGGCGGGGAACCGGGACTCGGCCTCGTTCCTCGCGGGCGGGGAGCTGCCGATTCCGGTCGCGCAGGGCGGCGTTGGCGGCGAAGGCACGCGGATCTCGATCGATTACAAGGAGTTCGGCGTCCGTCTCTCGTTCATGGGGGAGATCATCAACGACAGCCTGATCAAGGTCACGCTGTCGCCGGAGGTGTCGAGCCTGGACTTCACGAACGCGATCACGATCTCCGGCTTCCGTATTCCAGCTTTCCGCACGCGGCGAGTGCACACGACCGTCGACGTAAAGCGCAACCAGAGCCTGATCATCTCGGGTATGTTCAACGAGGAGCGGGAGCGGGTGCGGACGGGCGTGCCGGGGTTGATGAATCTCCCGATCATCGGCGCGCTGTTCGGAAGCACCCGCTGGCAGCGGAACGAGAGCGAGCTGCTGGTGATCGTGACGCCCGACCTCTTCGATCCGGCGCGGCCGCGCGCGCGGGACATCGTGCCGCTCGTTCCCGAGCCGACGCGGCCGGCGCAGGAAGCGATCGAGAAGCGGCTGCCGCCGTCGCAGCGGCCGCAGACGCAGCGGCCCTAACGAAGAGGCGGACGAGCCATGGCACGGCGGGTTCTCATCGTCACCGGAGCGATGAACGCGGAGGAGCCGGCGCTGGAGGTACTCCAGCGCTTCGGCTTCGACGATCCGATCTTCGCGCCCTCCGTGAACGATGCGCTCACGCAGCTGCGGTCCGAGCACTTCGACCTGCTACTCGTGCCGCTGCTCGAGATGGGCCCGGTGCAGCTCGGCGGAATCGATCGGGAAGTGCGGAGGGGCCGGGCGCTGTTCGTCATCGGCACCGCGCCCAAGGCGGACTCGGAGCTGATTCTGCTCGCCATGCGGTCGGGCATCCACGAATTCGTGAAGCTGCCGCCCGACCAGAACGAGTTCGCGACGGCGGTCGGACGCCTGATGCGCCGCCAGCAGATCGAAACGCAGCGCGGCAGCGTCATTGCGGTCTACTCCGGGAAGGGCGGGCTGGGGAACACCACGATCGCCGTGAACCTCGCGCACGCGCTGGCCGCGAGCCACCGGGATGCGCGCATCAGCCTCGCCGACCTGGTGGTGGCGGGCGGCGACGTGCGGGTCTTCCTGAACCTGAAGCCCACCTACGACATGGGCGACCTGGCCGAAAAGCTGGACCGTGTCGATGCGGAGCTGCTGCATTCGCTCCTGACGCCGAGCGGTGGTCAGGTGTGGGCGCTCCCTGGGCCGGACGATCCGGAGCTGGAGTCCGTGCTCGACGCCAACGTCACCTCGGCGATCGTGGAGCACCTGCGCACGCAGTTCGCGTTCACGCTCCTCGACTGCGAGCATCACCTCACGGAGCGGACCGTGGCGGCGCTGGACACGGCCGACCGGATCCTGCTCGTGACCGAGCTGACGGTGCCCGCGCTTCGCAGCACGCAGCGGAGTCTGTCGTTATGCAGACGGCTCGGATACTTGGACGACAAGCTCTGCGTGGTCGTGAACCGCCACCAGTCGGGCGAGCTGCTGACGGTGGCGGATGCGGAGGAAGTGCTGCAGCACGAGATTTTCTGGAGGATCCCGAACGACTACCGGACGGCGTCGGGCGCGCTCGCGAAGGGCGTGCCGATTGCGTCGTTCGAGCCGGGATCCAAGCTGGCGCGGAGCTTCGCCCAGCTCGCGGCGAAGCTGGGCGGCGCGGCTGACCCGTCGGGGAACGGCGCGCACGCGCGGCCGCGGTTCGCGGGGCTGTTCGGCGCCAAGAAGAGGAGTTGAGATGTCCTTACGTGACCGACTGATCGGCAAGCGCGACAGCGCGCCGGCCGCACCGCCCTCCGTGGTGCCGCGCCCCGATGCGCGGCCCTCCACGCCGCCGGCGTCGCATACGAACCATCATCATCCGGTGATGCCGCGCGGCGAGGGGCGTCCGTCGGTACCGCGCCCGGATAATCGCGTGGTGACGCCGCGCGGCGACGGTCGGTCCGCTCCGCCGGCCGGCGACGGGCGCCCCGCGTTGCCGGCGCGCGACGGCCGCGGCGGTCAGGTCGTGCCGGCCGCGAGCCGCGCCTCGCAGATGTACTCGCCGATCGGTGCCGAGAAGCCGACGCTGAGCCCTATCGACCAGCTCAAGGTCGACCTGCACCGGCGACTCATCGAGCGACTCGACCTCGATGCGCTCGAGCAGATCAAGAGCGAGACGGAAGTCGCGCAGCAGATCCGCGCGGCGGTACTGGAATTCCTGCGCTCCGAAGCCACGCCGCTCAGCCAGACGGAGCGCGAGGAGATCGTCGAGCAGATCGTATACGAGGTGATCGGCCTCGGGCCGATCGAGCCGCTGTTCCGCGACTCGACGATCAGCGACATCCTCGTGAACGGCGCGCGGCACATCTACATCGAGCGCGGCGGGCGCCTGCACAAGGTGCACGCGACCTTCCGCAACGATGCGCACCTGCTGGCGGTCATCGACCGCATCGTGAGCCGGGTCGGCCGACGCGTCGACGAGGCGTCGCCGATGGTGGACGCGCGCCTGCCTGACGGCTCGCGCGTGAACGCCATCATCCCGCCGCTCGCGCTCGACGGCCCGATCCTCTCGATCCGCCGGTTCGGGACCGACCTGGCGGTGCACCAGCTGATCCAGAACGGCACGCTGGTGGACGAGATGATGCAGCTGCTCGCGGCCTGCGTGCACGCGCGGCTGAACATGATGATCTCGGGGGGCACCGGCGCCGGAAAGACGACGCTGCTCAACGCGCTGTCGTCGTTCATTCCGACCAACGAGCGCATCATCACGATCGAGGACGCGGCGGAGCTGCAGCTGCAGCAGGAGCACGTCGTCAGGCTGGAGACGCGCCCGCCGAACGCCGAGGGCCGCGGCGAGGTTATTGCGCGCGACCTCGTGAAGAACGCGCTGCGCATGCGTCCGGACCGGATCATCATCGGCGAGGTACGCGCGGGCGAGGCGCTCGACATGCTCCAGGCCATGAACACCGGCCACGAGGGGTCGCTGACCACGATCCACGCGAACACGCCGCGCGATGCGATCTCGCGTCTCGAGACGATGATCCTCATGGCGGGGACCAACCTGCCGGACCGCGCGATGCGGGAGCAGGTGGCGTCGGCCATCAACGTGATCGTGCAGATGAGCCGCCTCACCGACGGCACGCGCCGTGTGACCAGCATCGTCGAGGTCACGGGGATGGAGGAGGACGTGATCCAGACGCAAGAGATCTACCGCTTCGCGAAGAAGGGGATCTCGGCGGAGGGCGAGGTGATCGGAAAGTTCGAGGCGACGGGAATCCGCCCGCACTTCACGGAGCGGCTCAAGGTGGCCGGCATCGAGTTGCCGCGGGAGATGTTCGGAGGGATCTGGTAATGCAGCTGCTGGTGCTGGCGGTCGTGTTTGCCAGCGTCGCCAGCCTGCTGATCGGCTTCTGGATGTTCCTCAACCGCCGGAAGCTGGCCATGCTGGAGGCGGCGCGGCAGCGCATCGCGCCGGAGTCCGGGCCGGTGGTCGCGGCGCTCCTCCGCGACGAGGAGGACGCGAGCCAGCTGCCGTTCCTCAATCGGCTGCTCAGCGGCCGCGAGTGGACCGAGGAGATCGGCGAGCGGCTCAAGCGCGCGGGCGTGCAGCTCAACCCCGGGGCGTTCAGCCTGCTCTTGGCCGTGACGACGATGCTCGGCGCACTGCTCGGCGCGCGCATGGGGCCGGTCGGGGTGATCGCGGGGGCAATCGCGGGCGGTTTCGCGCCGTTCGCCTGGCTCAATGCGCGCTACCAGCGTCGGCAGCGGGCATTCGAGGAGCAGCTGCCTGACGCGATCGACATGCTCGCGAGCGCGCTCAAGTCCGGCTACTCGTTCCACGCGGCGACGAACTTCCTCGGTCAGGAGCTGGGCGAGCCGCTGGGGCCGCAGTTCGCGCGCATGTACGACGAGCAGCGGCTCGGCATCGATGCCCGGACGGCGCTCACGAACTTCGAGGAGCGCGTGGGCAGCTTGGATGTGAAGATGCTGGTGACGGCGCTGCTGATTCAGCGCGAGACCGGCGGGAACCTCGGCGAGGTCCTGCAGAACACGAGCGACATGCTGCGCCAGCGGGCGAGCATCCGCGGCCAGCTCAAGACGCTCACGGCGGAGGCGACCTACTCGGCGCGCATCCTGGCGCTGCTGCCGGTGCTCGTGTTCGTGGCGCTCTCGTACATGATTCCAGACTTCATCGACGGGTTCATGGCGAATCCTCTGGGACAGGCAATGCTGGTGGGAGCGGCCGTGTCGGTCGCGCTCGGGTACATGATCATGATGAAGATTGCCGATGTGGACTACTGAGAGGGGGGCGGGGGGCGAGGGGCGGGGGGCGGGAACTTTCGCCGCTTCGCGCCTAATTGCCATGCTCGCCGTGGCGGTGCGCCGCCAAC
>DATHVW010000007.1:0-18930 GCA_035461085.1 Longimicrobiales bacterium
TACGCATACCCGCTCCTCGGGCCTGGATGACGTAGAGGATCGGGCATGTCCCTACCAGTTCATCATCACACGATGGCGGATCGACCGCTCCGCCGTACGTGCACGGTGAAATGAAAAAGGACCAGAGACAAGCGTCCCGGGTCCTCATCCGTCGGCCTCGGCAGTCAGCGTCGGCCCTCACTCGTACAGATGAAGGCTAGCGGCAGAGCGGTGTCCAGTCAATCGCCGGCGAAACCTGATCCGGACATCGTCCGCATTGCGTGGGCGCCCGCGGGGCGCGGACAACCCCCGACCGCACAAAACGGGGCCCGTCCGGCGAATCCCCTCCTCCGAACGAGCCCCGCCTCATGCATGCCCGCACACAGACTACATCGTGTTCAGCGCCTCCAGCACGTTCTTCATCGCCAGCAGTTCCTCCCGCGTCCGGTTCGGATGCAGCCGGAGCGCCTCCGCATCCTCGAGCAGGTCGAGGAGCGTGGTGTCGGTCATGCCATCGCCATCGCTGTCGACGGCGTCGTCGAGAGCGTAGGCGCCGTTCGCGAAGTTGAGCCACAGCGCGAGCAGCTGGGCATCGAGGATCTCGTCCGCCGAGCTCGAGCCATTGGTCTTCAGCACCTCGGCTGCATCGGTGAACGTCGTGAGCGGGCGCACCTCACTGAACACCGCGGACGCATGCGCGACGATCTCGAGGTAGCACTGGAGCGTGCCCGTCGTGAAGTCGGAATTCTTCGTCTGGCGGTACTCGGCGCTCCAGTAGCCCGAGCTGCGCGCCAGGTCGGCATTGCCCGCGATGAGCACCGCCACACCCTGCGACGCGCTGCCGTCGTCGTCATCGTCAGCTGTGAACGTGACCGAGTAGACGCACGCAGCGGCGAACGTGTGTGATTGCGCGTCATCCTCGTCGCGCGGCTGCATGGTCGGGCTCGGCAGCGGATCGGCCGCCGGCGCATTCACGAGCGACACGCGCACATCGCTGCTGCCGTCGTCCCAGTCCCACGTCAGCGTGAGGTCATCGCTGCCCGGATCCTCCGTCCCGCTGGAGAACGGCACGTCCTCACCCGCATTCGCGACGAACGTGGGGACGCCGTTCAGCAGCACCGCTCCGGCGAGGTCGATGGAGACAGCCGGATCGATGTTGCGGACGGTGAGGTCGAAGCTGTCGCTTCCGACCGCGCCATCGTCGTCGGTCACGGTCACTGCGATCGTGTAGCCTGCGCCCGCGTCGTTGTCGCCGTACTCGTACGTCGCCATGATGCGACCGCGCAGCGGCGTGCCCGGCCCGCCGGTATCGAGGATCTGGATGGTCGGTGCAGCGAGGAGCGTACCCTCGTGTCCGGCGGGCACGCCCCAGTCGACCGCCACGTCGTGCGTGTCGAGCCAGCCGGCGTCGGTGAACTCCGCGACCACCGTGACGAGGCCGGCCTCGTCGATCACGGTCGTCTGTGCGGGATCGATCGTGACGACCGGCGCGACGTTCGTGACCGTCACCGTCACATTGTCAGTCGCGTCGAGCGCTTCGATCTGGTCGTACACGGTGAGGGTCATGGCGACATCACCGTCATCGCCGGCGGTGAACGTCGGCTGCGCGAGCGTCGAGTCGTTCAGGTTTGCGGCGGGCGTCCACTTGTACGTGAGCGCGTTGCCGTCCGGATCGCTGCTGCCGGTGCCGTCGAGCACGAGCGGCGCGCCCTCGGCGACAACGTAGGGTCCGCCGGCATTCGCGGTCGGCGCATCGTTGTCGCACGGGTTCGCCGTATGGCCGTTGCCCGCGAGAAACAGTCCGCCCGCAATGTCGCAGATGACGGCGACGAGGTTGATGCCGTTCTGGATGCCGCCCCCGTTCTGACCCCATGTGAGTGTGGTGCCCGGTGTGCTCGCGCGGGCGACCTCGAAATGCAGGTGGAACGCGGGCGAGACGCCGTCGCCGCTCGTCGCCTGGCCGACATCGCCCTCGAGTCCGATGGTCTGGCCGGCGTCGATCCACTGATCTACGGACCAGCCGAAGCCGGCTGGCGGCGGGAGCTGCACGGTGCCGGTGCCGAAATGCGTATACTTCGTGTACTCGCCGTTCGGATGCTCGATCCACACGTAGTTGTTGTACGTCGCGCACGAGCCGACGACCGTGTTCGCGGGATCGTTGTTGCCGCAGCTGTGCTCCAGCGAATCATCCTGGGCGACGCCGTTGATGTCCACGCTATCACCGGCATTCGGGAACTCGCCGTGACGATCGACGATCGCGCGGATCCAGCCGGATGCCGCCGCCACGATCGGTGTGCCCTGCCCCGCGTTCAGGTCGAAGCGGTCGATCGGCGTGTGCGTGTGATGGTCGCGGCCGACCGACATGCCGGTGCCGTCACTGTACGGAATACGGTAGATGCCGGTCGACAGCGTGAACGTCCCGTCGTGGTGCGAGGAAGGCTCCACTGTCACCTGCTGCGCATCGCGCAGTTCCGGACCGGTCGTTTCCGCGCACGCCCATACGAACAGCAGTGCGGCGAACGGCAGTATCCGGACACCGGGCCGCGCGCATATCTGCGCGACCGTCGGTAAGTGTCGTGTCCTCACGGCGGACCTCCTGAAGCAGTGAATGTCTGAGCGGCGGGCGGCCGTAACCAGGCGGACTCGCCACCGGCCACGACGACCCCTTCAATGCACCTGCGCCGGGAGCGTCCGGAAGGGGACATCCGGGACGACCGGGCGCGGAGAACGCCGGGGCGGCGGCAACCGATCCGGATGATGCGCCCCTGGCGGCGATGGCGGGCGGCGCTCTCGCACAACGGATTCCTTGACGTGCACTTCGGTGACGCACTACCTTCGCGGGCGGAGTCGCACCGCGGCTCCGGTCCCACCTCTCCCCGGTGCTCGGGGCGCTGCGCGGCCGCAGCGCTCGAGCGCAGTGCTTCCGCGTGGCAATTCCACTGACAGTGGGGGCACCAGTTCCGCTGGTCGCGCGACTATGGACGCTCTGACGACAACCCGCATCGCCGGGATCCTGAACGACGCGGAAGGTGGCACGGGGTCGCCGATCGACCGTCTGTTCCCGCACGTGTATGACGAGCTGCGCGACGTCGCGCATCGTCTGCTGCGTCACGAGCACGCCGCCGAGACACTGTCCACCACGGTGCTCGTGCACGAGGCGTATCTGCGGCTCGCGCCGGACGAACGCGTCACAGCGCGTGGCAGGGCATACTTCTTCGCGGCCGGCGCGCAGGCGATGCGACGCATTGTCGTGGATTACGCACGCCGGCGGAATCGGTTGAAGCGCGGCAGCGGTGTGCCGGCACTGGAGCTGGATGATGCACTCGTCGCGGAGGCGGGCGCTGCGATCGACGTGCTCGACCTGGAGCGCGGCCTGGAACGGCTGGCCCTGATCGCGGAACGTCCGACGCGCGTGGTCGAGTGCCGCTTCTACGGCGGGCTCACCGTCGAGGAAACGGCGCTCGCTCTCGATGTGACGGAACGCACGGTCAAACGCGACTGGGTGTTCGCGCGCGCCTGGCTCTTCGACTATCTGAACGACGGCGATCTCGCGGAGACGGCCCGTTGAGCGACACCGCGTGGGAGCTCGCGGCCGACATCTTCGCCGATGCGGTGGATCTCCCGCGCGACGCGCGCGCCCGTTTCATTGCGGAGCGCTGCGGCGAACGATCGCGGCTGCGTACCATCGTGGAACGGCTGCTCGCTGCGCACGACGCGGCCGATCCCGCGTTCATGCGCGAGCTCGATGTGCAGACGATCCGGACGGTGATCGAGTCCGCCGGCGACGCGCTCGACGGCGTGGGACCGTACCGGTTCGTGCGCGAGATCGCGAGCGGCGGCATGGGTCAGGTGTTCCTCGCTGAGCGCAGAGACGGCCAGTTCGACCAGCAGGTGGCCGTCAAGCTGCTCAAGCGCGGCATGGATTCCGACGCGATCCTCGCGCGCTTCCTCCGCGAGCGACAGATCGTGGCCGGGCTCGAGCATCCGAACATCGCGCGATTGATCGATGGCGGCATCGCGGAGGATGGCCGGCCGTACTTCGTGATGGAGTACGTCGCGGGGCTGCCGATCACGCAGTACTGCGACGAACGCCGGCTCACGATCGATGAGCGGCTCGATCTGTTCAGCACGGTGTGCCGCGCGGTCGAGTACGCACATCGCCGGCTGATCGTCCATCGCGATCTGAAGCCATCCAACATCCTCGTCACGCAGGACGGCCAGCCGAAGCTGCTCGATTTCGGCATCGCGCGCGTGCTCGCGGCCGACGACCCGGATGCGGATGCCGAGCCGCTCACGATCGGCATGACGATGCTCACGCCGGAGTACGCGGCGCCCGAGCAGCTGCGCGAGGAATCCGTTACCACTGCTGCGGACGTGTACAGCGCGGGCGCCGTGCTGTACGAGCTGCTGTGCGGCCGGCGGCCGTTCGCGCGCCTCGACGCGGTCGCACGCATACAGGGGAGCGACGCCGCGGTGCCGCCACTGTCGCGCGCGCCACGTGAGCCCGCAGAGGCCGCTGCCATCGCGGCGGCGCGGCGGACGGACAGCGTGCGACTTCGCCGGCAGCTCGCTGGCGACCTGGAGACGATCGTCGCAACGGCATTGCAGACCGCGGCGGAACGGCGGTACGCGTCGGCCGAAGCACTCAGGGAGGACATCCGCAGGCACAGGCAGCATCTGCCGGTACGCGCGCGACCCGATACGGCGATATACAAGTGCACGCGCTTCGTGCGACGTCATCGCATCAGCGTGCTGGCGACGGGCGTCGCCGCCATCCTCATCGTCGCGTTCGGCATCACGGCGGGCGTGCAGGCACATCGGATCCAGCGGCAGTCGGTCGAGCTGTCGCTCGAGCGCGACCGTGCGCAGCGCGAGGCCGAGGCCACGCAGAGCGTGTCCGATTTCCTCGTCGGTGTCTTCGAGGTGGCAGACCCGCTGCTCGAGGCGCGCGGCGACACGATCCGCGCCGCGGACCTGCTCGATCGCGGTGCCCGCCAGATCGACGCGGAGCTGAGCGGTCAGCCGGAGATCCAGGCGCGCATGCTCGCCGTCATCGGCCGCGCCTACGACAACCTGCTCCAGAGCGACAGGGCCGAGCCGCTGGTGCAGCGCGCACTCGCACTCCAGCGCACGATCCACGGCGACGACAGCGAACCCGTCGTCGAGGCGCTCCAGCAGCTGGCCGGCGTACTGTCGAGACGAGGCGACCTCGCCGGCGCCGAAGCCGCACTCGGCGAGGCGATCGCGATTCAGGAGCGCAGAGGTGCCGGCCTCGAGACGAACGATCCGAGGACATGGTCGCTGCTCGTCGACCTCACCGGCGTCATGCACGGCACCGGCGACCATCGGCAGGCTGCCGATCTCACGGCGCAGGCCGTCGCGGTCTTCGACCGCATGCCCGTCGAGAGCTTCAGCGCATCGCGCCCTGCACTCGCGCGCCTGGCGCAGCTGCTCAGCTTCTCCAGCGGTCAGGCCGAGCGCGCCGAGCGCGTCTACGCACGGCTGGTCGATGTGCAGAGTGCCGCCACCGGTCCGCACAGTGCGGCCGTCGCCGACATCTACTCCGACTGGGGCCGCGTGCGGCACCGGCGCGGCGAGATCGATGCCGCGGACTCGCTCTTCTCGCTCGCGATGACGATCCAGGAAGACATCGATGTCGCGTCCGTGCCGGTCGCCCAGACACTGCGCTCCCTCGCCGACATCGCGTTCACACGACGACAGTATGAGCGTTCCGACTCACTGTACCGCCGCGCCATCGCGATTCTGCGCGCGCAGCTGGGCGATGATCATCGAACGGTCGCGCTGACGCTGACGCCGCTCGCCGAGTCGCTCGGCCGCCGCGGCCACTTCGAGGAGGCCATCGAGCTGCACCGCCGCGCGATCGGCACGTACATCCGGCTCGGGGAGGAAGCCACCGTGCACCTGTGGCCTTCCCGGTGGCGCCTCGGCGTGGCGCTGCACGGCGCCGGCCGCCTGCACGAAGCCATCACGGAGTACGAGAGCTCTCTCCGCGGCCTGACGTCAGACTTTCCGCCGGACTACATCCTGACCGCCAATGTCCGGCGCGACTACGGTCTCGCGCTCGTCGAGCTCGGGCGCTACGCCGAGGCCGAAGCCATGCTGCTGCCCGCGATCGACGTGCTCGCGGCCCGCTGGGGCGATGACGACTTTCGGGCCGACCTCGCACGCATCACGCTCGGCCGCGCACTCGAAGGACTCGGGCGGACGGACGAGGCGCGCGCCGTGCTCGCCGCCGTGGTCGATCGACTCCAGGGCACGCGCGGCCCGCAGGACAGCATCGCGGTTCGCGCCCGCGAGACGCTCAGCTCGCTCGCGCGCTGACGTTCCCCGCAGCACGGCCCACCTGACGCACTCAGCGGAACGTCGGTTGAATGGATTGGTCCGGCTGGCGTGGTTGCGTCGCAATATTCCCGGGGGCCCGATCGCCGGTCGTCGCCGGAGTTCGTTGCGCGGCAAAACGACCCCCTGTCGCAGACCGGTTTTCGAACCCGTTACTTGCCGGGCAACGAGATCCGCGGTCAAACCCCGGAGCGCACTCCCCATTTCCTTGCGCCGCAACCACCGTCGCCGTGCCCGGCGCAGGGGCCGGCATGGGCCCCTGCGCCGTTCTGCAGAGTGGGTTCCGCGTCCCCCACTAGTTCAGCGGCAACGAGAACGGCCGCGTCGAATTGTCGCTGATGAGCGAGTACTGGCCGCCCGTGAACAGCGGGAACATGAAGTCGATCCACTCGGCAGGTCGCTCGGTGATCAGCACGGAGCTCGCCAGCGATGGCCACAGCACGCGCTGCACCGTCCGGCTCTGGTAGAACGTGCCATCCCCGCCCGACGTGCGCACCACATAGATCTCGTTCGCGCCGTCGCCATCGGCGTCCAGGACCGTGAAGTCGAGCACGACGCCCTCGTTGGCCACGGCCGCCAGCTCGTGCCTCGGTGCGGTCGCGAACGAGCCGCTGCCGTTGTTCAGCAACACGATCGTCGGGGCGTTCTCCCAGTCGTGGCCACCCGCGATCAGGTCCGTGCGCCCGTCGCCATCCACATCCGCGGCCTCGACCGCGAAGTAGTTGCCGTGGCCGCTCGGGAACAGATCGTAGCGAGGGGTGAAGTTGCCGGCGCCATCGCCCATGAACGCGAAGATGGGTGTGGCGATGAAGTTGTTCGTCACCACTACATCGGTGTTGCCGTCGTTATTGACGTCGAACGCGGTCGCGGAGTGATAGAAGCCCGCCAGTCCGCCAGCCACGGCGCGCCGCTCGTAGACACCGCCCGCACTGCTCAGCAGTACGTAGTTCGCCTCGCCCGGGAACGGCGCGGCATCATAGCCGTGACACGCGACGAAGACGTCGGGGCGGCCGTCCTCGTTGTAATCGGCCACCACGGCCTTGCGCGGATGCAGACAGCCGACACCGTTGTCGATCTTCGCTGCATCGAGCTCGTAACCCGTGCCCGTCCAGCGATAGAACCGGAACTCGCCCGGCTGCGCTTCCGACTGCGGCGCCTGCGGACTGTAGTTCAGCGTGGCGACGAAATAGTCGCTGTTGCCGGCGCCGAAGAAATCGCCGAACGCGCGCGCCTCCTGCACGTGCGGCAGATTCGCGACCGGACGGTTGCGTCCCTTGGCGTTCGCGTACGAAGTCGGACGCAGGCCGTTGCCCGTGTCCACGGTCAGCGTCGCGGCACCACTGGTCACACTGCCGACCGGGTTCGTGACGACCACCGTGTAGACCGCGCCGTCATCGCCCGCGAGCGGCACGCCGACGGTATAGCTGCTGTTCGTCGCGCCGGCGATGTCCGTACCGTCGCGCCGCCACTGGTACTCCAGGTCCGACCCCGTCGCGGTCACGCTGAACGTTGCCGCCACACCGCCCAGCACCGTCGCCGATGCGGGCTGCGTCGTGATCGCGGGACCGGTGCGCACGCTCAGCGTCGCGGCCGCGCTCTCCACACTGCCCGCCTCGTTGCTCACCACCACCGTGTACGCCGCGCCGTCATCCGCCGCCGTCACCGCCGGCGTCGTGTACGAAGCGCTCGTGGCGCCGGCGATGGCCGAGCCGTTCTTCTCCCACTGATACGCCAGCGGGGCCGTGCCCGTCGCCGTCACCGAGAACATCGCCGTCGCGCCGGCATCCACCTGCGCGGACTGCGGCTGCGCCGTGATCGACGGGGCGGTCGCCGCAGGTTCCGTCGGACCATCGCTGCCACACGATGCCGCAACCATCATCAGGGCCACCAGCACAACAGCCTGTCGGATCCGAGCCAATGGTGCCTCCAGTAGAGCGGGTGAATGCCGGAGGCACGAAAAAGCGCCCCGGGCCGTATGACGACGTCCCGAAGCGCTATCCGCGTTTTCAGCTTCGGCAGCTGGCCTATCTCCCGACCCGCGGGAGACGCCCGGCTTTGCGAACCCGCCTCGCGACGGGGTTGCTATTGTCGACTGACGGCCGAAACAGTAAACACAGGTGCGTACACCGTCAAGTGTTTCCTGCGAACCACTATTCCCTGGGAGCGATCGGGGGCCGTCGCCCGAATTCGTTGCGCGGCAAAGCGACCCCTTGTCGCAGAACGGTTTTCGAGGGCGTTACTTGCCGCGCAACCAGATCGGCCGTCAACCCCCCGAGCGCCTCCCCTCTTTCTTGCGCCGCAATCACCACCGCCCGCTACAGCGGCGGCGCGCCGCGGTCAGCGCGCCGCCGGCAGTGTGAAGCGTCAGAAATCGATCGAGCCGCTCGTGGTCATGTGCGACCGTCCCGCGACCAGGTCGGCCTGGCCATTGATCGTCGCCTGTCCGGACGCATCCGCGAACCGGCCAGTGCCGCCGGTGAACGTGAGCGTCGCGGTGAACGCGACGAGGCCGGGGCCCACGGGCGAGTTCGTGCCAGTGCCGGAGCCGCGCAACTCGTCTCCGTTGGCGGCGACGAACGTAATCTCGAGCGTCTGCGTCCCGTTGACGACATCGATGATCTTGTCGGATGTGAGCTGGGCGCGTCCGAGGTGGGTCGCCTGGCAGGTGCCCGTATCGATCTGATGGAGCAGGCCCGGTCCGACGGGCGTCGGCGGCTGGATCGTGAGCTCGCAGCGCGCATTGAACGGCACCGGCCCGGCGGCGTCCCGCAGATTGGAGCTCAGCTGCACGGGCTCCGTGAGCGTGTCGGCCGAGCAGCCGGCGAGCAGGATGGCGAGCGCGAGGTGGAGCGGCAGACGTCGTGACATGGGGACCTCCTTCGAGTGAGTGCTTGCCCCGGAATCGGGACGGGAGGTATCTACAAGGCAGGTCGTCGAACCGTCGTTAGTTCTGCGTTATCCGCCCGCAACAGGGCCCCATGCTTCGTCTTCAGACCTTCGGCGGGTGCTCTCTCGAGCGGGACGGCGTCCGCCTGGACACCGCTTCCGCGTACCGCAAGGGACTCGCGCTGCTCGCCGTGCTGGCCGCTGCCGGAGAGCGTGGTGTGAGCCGTGATGCCGTCCTCGCGCTGCTCTGGCCCGACAGCGACGAGGAACGCGCACGCACGTCGCTGCGACAGCTCGTGCACCTGCTCCGCAACCAGCTCCAGTCGCCCGACCTCATCCCGTCATCGCCGGAGCTGCGCCTGAACCCGCAGGTGATCTCGAGCGACGTCGCCGATTTCCGCACTGCGCTCGCGACGGACGACCTCGCGACGGCGGTCGAGCTGTACCGCGGCCCGTTCCTCGATGGCTTCTACATCAGGAGCGCGGACGAGCTGGAGCGCTGGATCGCGACGGAACGCGCGTCGCTCGCGAGCGATGCCGCCCGCGCAGTCGAGACACTGGCACAGCGCACCGAGTCGGCAGGCGACATTCGTGCGGCGCTGGCGTGGTGGCGCAGACTGACGGAGCTCGACCCGCTCAGTGCGAGCGGCGCGATCGGCCTGATGCGCTGCCTCGACGCCGTCGGTGAGCGGGCTGCAGCCCTGCGACACGCGCGCGTGCACGAGCTGCTGGTGCAGAACGAGCTGGGCGAGGCGACGGACAGCGCGGTCGCAGCGTTTGCGGACAGGCTGCGCAGCAGCGCACAGCCGGCCACGGCGGACGCGCAGGCCGGGGCCGGAATTACGACGCCGGGGCTCGCGACCGAGGGCGAGCCGACGCCGGGGAGCGCGACCGAGAACGATCCCGCGACGTCGGTCCCTACCGACCGCCATTCACCGACGCTTCAAGTCGGCGAGTTGGACGCCGAGACGCCTGCCGTCGCCGCGGTCACCCGCCGGCGGCAACGACTCCGCATTGCCATCGCCGCTGCTCTCGTCGTCGCATTCGTGGTCATCGCGGCCGTTGCGGTCATGAGCCGGCCGAGCGCGACGACGTACACATCCATCGCCGTGCTGCCGCTGGCGAATACGAGCGGCGATGCCGACAACGACGTCATCAGCGACGGCCTCACCGAGAACCTGATCGCGTCGCTCGCGACCATCCCCGACGTGCGCGTCATCGGCCGCACATCCGCGTTCCTGTTCAGGGAGCGTACGCTCGATCTGCGCGCGATCGCGGACAGCCTCGGCGTGAGTGCCGTGCTCGACGGCAGCGTCCAGCGATCGGAGGACCAGCTCAAGATCAGCGTGCAGCTCGTGAGCGCGGCCGATGGCACCGTCATGTGGGCGGAGACGTACGACCGCCGGCTGATCGACTT
Organism: Longimicrobiales bacterium; assembly: GCA_035461085.1. Taxonomy (GTDB): domain Bacteria; phylum Gemmatimonadota; class Gemmatimonadetes; order Longimicrobiales; family RSA9; genus SH-MAG3. The sequence goes on from DATHVW010000007.1 coordinate 10,643, forward strand.
CTTCGCCATCCAGGACGAGATCACGCGCGCGATCATCGACGCGCTGCGTCTGCGCGTCGGGCGCGCGACACCCGGTGCGGACACGTTGCGCGATGTGCGTGCATACGAGCTGTACCTGCGCGGCCGCCACATCTTCATGACGCGCACCGACCGCGAGGGCACCGATCACGCGCGCCAGTACTTCGAAGCGGCGCTGGAGCGCGACTCGCTCCTCGCGTACGCGCACGCGGGTCTGTCGGATGTTTACACGCGGCTCGCGATCTTCGCCCACATGCCGGGACGCGAGGGATTCGCACGCGCCGAGGATCACGCCCGTCGCGCCCTCGCGCTCGACAGCACGCTCGCCGAAGCGCACGCCGCGCTCGCGCATAAGCTCTGCGTCGCAGACTTCGACTGGGATGCATCGGACCGCGCATTCGAGCGCGCGATCGCGCTCAACCCGAACTACCTCTTTGGCCGGATGCCGTATGCGGTCTGCCTGATGAGCCGCGGCCGCTTCCGCGATGCCGAACGCCAGCTCCTCCACGCCCGCGAAACCGACCCGCTCTCCCCCGCCCCGAGCAACATGCTCGGACGACTCTACGTCAACATGCAGCAGCCCGACCGCGCGATCGACAACCTGCGCCAGGCACTCGAGCTGAGCCCGCAGATGGACCTCGCGTGGCAGCAGCTCGGGCACGCCTGGCTCCAGAAAGGGATGCCCGCCGAAGCCATCGACGCATTCGAGCGCGCCGCCGCCCTCAGCGGCACCCGCGATTCCCTGCACCTCGCCTACGCGCTCGCCGTCACCGGTCGGACCGACGACGCCAGACGCATCCTCGCCGACCTGACCGCCTCCGGACGCACCGGGAACATGGCATACCACTTCGCCCTCGCAGCGACCGGTCTCGGCGACCTCGACCAGGCGTTCACGTGGCTCGAGCGCGGCTTCGATGAGCAGGGCTCGTTCATGGTAGGCGCGTACATCGATCCCGCACTCGCGCCACTGCGCACGGATCCCCGCTGGGCGATGGTGCTCCGGCGGATGCGGCTGGAGTAGCGGCGCCGGGCCCCGCCCGACGCACTCAGCGGAACGTCGGCGGGATCACGAGCCTGACCTCCTCGCCCGCAGACACGATGATCTGCTCGCTGATCGGCGTCCGCCGGCTGCCGACGGGATCGACCTGAAACCGCAGCGATGTCACGCCGAAGACCAGGCTGTCGGGAATCCTCAGGCGTGTGGTCGCGAGCGCGCCCGCTGTTCCGAGCCGCTGCCGCTGCGAGTCGCGCAGCGCGTAGACGGTCACCTGGAGCGTGCTCTGGTTATCGACCACGAGAATCGTCTCGCCTCCCGGCTCCGCCGTTTCGGTCGCAGGTGCCCGCCCGCAGACCGCCAGGGTCAACGACAGTGCGGCTATCAGCGTTGTACGTACCTGCGTTCGCATCGGAGTGCTCCGGGTTTCGAGTGCGGCCGGGCCGCTGAGTCGTTGAGGAGCGCTCAGCGTGTCGCCGGGTGATTCATCGCGCGCGAGATGCGCATCACGCGCGGATGGTCGCGCATGCCGCTGATCACCGGATCGCGGTGGAGGTAGATGAGCCCGGGAGTGCGCTCGGCGTACGCGCGGTCGAGCCAGTCGAGGGCCCGCGCCGTGTCGCCGGCGAGGAGGTGTGTGGCCGTCATGCGGAGCGGGTCCGGTGACGGTCCGGACTGCCGCACATCCATCGCCAGCCATGCCTTCCAGAATCCCGTCATGCCGAACGACGCATGACCTTCGCGCATCGCCTGGAGCTCGGCCGGAGTGGCGCTGCGCAGGGTCGCAATGCGTATGTATTCCTCGACGGCTTCGCGCTCGTGTCCCTGGCGCAGCAGCACCTCCGCTGCTCCCGAGGGCACACTCGGTCCTCTGCCGAGCATCAGTGGATTGAGCGCATCGAGCTGCGTGGCACGGCGCGCCTGCTCGAGCGCACGATCGTAGTCGCCGGCGATGAAGTAGTCGCGGGACAGCACGATGCGCGTGCGGCCGTTCAGCGGATCCAGCTGCACCGCCTTCTCGCGCGCGGCGAGCGCGTCGTGAATCTCGCCCATCGCGCTGTGATAGTTTCCCAGATGGTGCCACGCATGCGCGTCGTTCGGGTTCAGCTCGATGGCGCGCAGCAGTGCGGCGTGCGCACCGCTCCAGTCCCACTCGTAGAACAAGCGCAGAATTCCGAGCGATGCATACGCCTCACCCATTTCCGGATCCAGATCGAGCGCGCGCGCGGTGAGTGTGCGCAGCTGCGCGATGACGGAGTCGCGGTTCGCATAGCGGAAGTACCCCTGCGGCGCGACGGCGGTGGCCTTCGCGGCCCACGCCTGCGCGAAGCGCGGCTCGAGCGCGATGGCGCGGTCGAAGTATTCCACTGCGTGAGCCAGCGCATCCGCCGACAGATTGTGTCGCAGATACAGTCCGCGCAGGTAGAGGTCGTACGCCTCGAGCGAAGGCGGACGCGCGCCGGCGAGCCGCGTGCTGCTGCCGGCGAGGCGCAGCTGGAGCGCGTCGGCGATCGCGAGCACGATGCTGTCCTGCAACGCGAACGCGTCGCCGACACCGCCGTCGTACTGCTCCGACCAGATGTGGTAGCCGGTGCGTGCGTCGATGAGCTGAGCGATGACGCGCAGCTGGTCGCCGTCGACGAGCACACTGCCCTCGAGCACCGCCTGCACGTCGAGCGTGTCCGCAATCGCACGCACATCCAGCTCCCGGTTGCGCAGCGCGAACGATGACGTGCGTGCGGCGACGCGCAGGCCGTCGATGCGGCTGAGCGCAGCGATGATCTGCTCGGACACCCCGTCGCTGAAGTACGTGTTCGCGGGATCCGGGCTCATGTTGATGAACGGCAGCACGCCCACGGAACGGGCGGGCGCCGGCATGGCGAAGCGCCTCAGCCCCCACGCGACCGCGAGGGTCACCGCAAGCGCGAGCGCGATTGCGGCGATCAGGGGGAAGCGCGGCCGCGCGACGGCTGGCGCCGGAGGCAGCGACGGAGGCAGTGACTCGGTCGTCGCGGCGGGCGGCTCCGGTGATGACGTCGCCGCGGCTGACGGCGCCGCTGGTGATGCCGGCGATGGTGCCGGCGGTAACGAAATCGGCGCCGACGACCGGGGCAACGCGGGTAACGGCCGTTCGCGACGCAGTCGCTCGGCGAACGCGACGAGCTCGGCGTCAGGCTCCGCATCGAACTCTTCGCGCAGCAGGGCCGCGTGGATGCGCAGGTGCTGGAGCGCGCCCGCGCGATCGCCGGCCGCATCGTGTGCCTGCATGAGCCGCAGCGCGACGCGGCCGTTGTGCGGCTCGTGGGCCGCGCGACGCTGCCACCAGCCGAGCGCCGCATCGGCGTCGCCGCGCGCCTCGGCCGCCTCGGCCAGCGCATCGAGCGTGCGGGCATACTGGCGGCCGAGCTCGGACCGCTCACCATCCAGCCACATCTCGAACTCGACGGAATCGATGTGGAAGCCGTCCAGCAGCGGACCGCGGTAGAGGGCGACCGCATCCGCGAGCCGGCCCTCCCGGATCATCTCCTCGAAGTGCGCGACATCGCTCGTCACCGTTTCCGGGTTCAGCACCAGTTCATCACCACTCGAGCGAACGACCTCCTCGCTCAGTGCATGGCGCAGCTTGTAGAGCGTGTCGGACAGCTGCGGTCGGGCCCGGTGGTGGCTCGCCTCCGGCCAGAGCAGTGTGGCCAGTTTGTCCCGTGACAGAGACCGGCCTCGCGCCAGCGCGAGCAGCGCCAGCAGCGCCAGACGCCGACCCTGGGTCGCGCGGCCGGTGACGACCAGCCCTTGCGACTCCTCGATCGACGCTGTGCCGAGAAGCCTGAGTGTGTACACGGGGACCTGCGAGCGGGTGTGAGAGCTTCGCGAGAGCTGAGCGAGAGCCGACCGAGAGGGGACGGCCAGATTGCTCCGCGACACACGAATCTACACCCGCCGGCCCGCCGAAACAGCAATCATCGCGGGCGCACTCAACAGCAGGTACCAGGAGGTATCAGATGTCGACCCGATTCCCCACCCCCGCCGCGGTGGCGCTCGCTGCCGCCGTCCTCTCCGCATGTGACACTGCCCCGACCGAACCGACGCTGTCGTCCCTCTCCAGCGTCGCGCTGCAAGCGCCGCCGGTGACCCTCGAATGGCAGCTGCAGGCACGCACGCTCGTGGCACAGCGAAGCATGAGCCCGCTGGCCGCCGCACGGCTCTTCGCCGGTACGAGCCTCGCCGCCCTGCGCGCCGTCGAAACCGTTGACGCCGCGACGGGCGCGCCGGCGGGCTCCAGGGCAAACGGATATGGCCCGGGCGGCCGGAGCCGCTACGAGGCCAGGCGCGGCGCCGTCGCCGGCGCCTCCGCCCGCGTCCTCGCCTGGTTCGTCCCAGTTGCCGCCACGGACCTGGAAGCGATGGTCGCCAGTCAGGGCGAGGCCGGACCGGGCAACGTCCATCCCGATTTCACGCGCGGTGTCGAGATCGGACGGGCCGCTGCGGACGATGTCATCGCGCACCTGATGAGCGATGGCTTTACGGCGCCGTGGACCGGCTCCGTGCCCGTCGGCCCCGGACTCTGGACGACGAGCGTACTTCCGCCGGCCGGTGTGATGCTCGGGCAGGTGACGCCCTGGTTCATGACGACAGGCAGCCAGTTCCGGCCGGCGCCGCCACCCGCTTACCTCTCGCCCGCGTTCAACGCCGACCTCGCCGACGTGTCGGCCATCGCGGCCGGGCTCACGCCGACGCAACGCGCCACCGCGCTCGCGTGGGCGTACGGCGGCGGCACGTATACCCCCGTTGGCTACTGGAACGAGCTGGCATCGACCTACGTCGCGGCCGACGGACTGGACGAGGCCGAGGCGGCGAAGGTGTTCGCTGTCATGGGCCCGGCGGTCTTCGATGCGCTGATCGCCGCCTTCGAGGCGAAGTACTACTACTGGATGCTGCGCCCGCACCAGGCGAATCCGGCGATCGTTCCGGTGTTCCCGGTGCCGAACTATCCGGCGTACCCGTCGGGCCACGGCAGCGTCTCGGGCGCTTCTGCACACGTGCTCGCGCACTTCTTCCCGCAGCGTGCGACGGAGCTGAACGCGCTCCGCGATGATGCGGCCATGTCGCGCATCTACGCGGGCATCCACTACTTCTTCGACATGACCGCTGCACGAACGATGTCGGAGCAGGTCGCGGACCTGGTGATCGAAAGCGTGCAGTGAACCTGACAGGGCCGCTGACGACGTCGCGCCGTCGGCGGCGGCCCTCGCCTGTCCCCATCGCGGAGCCACCGGGCAGCCGTGCACTCGCGCCGCGGCGTGCGCCTCGAATCGTCCATTTGCTGCGGGGCCACCGTCTGAATGGTGGATTCGACGCGCTCTGCGCGCCGAAACTTCCATCGGAGCCCAGGACGTTGAAGACCGATGGAAAGTTCGGTGCGCAATGCGCACCGAATCCTCCAACCTCACGGTGATAGTGCGCCATTCGGTCGATTCGCGGCAGCGCACTCGCGGCCGCACCCGCGCCCGCTCGGGGTGGAGGATCGGGCGTGAACTCAGAGCGCCAGTCCAAGGTCGAGTTGCGATGCGTACTGGCCCGTTGGCCGCCACTCAGGCGCCTCCCGTCGATCACGCGCACGTCCCGTCGCAACGTTCTCCCGCCCGCCTGCGCGATTCGGCGGCCGGCCGAACGGCGTACCATCACCGGCGCGGATCTCGACATTCATCGTATCCGGTATGAATGCGCGAACGTGAGCAGCGCGCAGCACACGCCAATGCTCCGCATCGAGGTCGCCCGTGATGCGAATGCGCACCACGGCATCGTGCGGCGCCGCGGCGACGATCGCGCGCACGGCGCCATCCAGCGCGACACCACTCAGTCCAGCGACCGCGATATCCTTCGCAATCATCGGCCGCGCGTACAGGTCGCGGAACTCCCAGTGGGCGCGGCCGACTTCGCCGTCCGGGTCCACGTGCACGATCATGTAGCCCTTCGTCTCGCCGATCTCCGCGAGCGACGTCCGCTCGACCGACCCCGGATACAGCACCGGCACGTCCAGCGGCCGCCCGCGCAGGTCCGTCGTGAGCGCCTGCCGTCGATGGATGTGGCCCGACAGCACGGCTGCGAACGACGCCGGCACGTCGCGCATGCGCACGACATCGCGAGCGGTCGTGAAGGTGAAGTCGCGCGAGCCGGCGCTGATTCCGACAGTGGCGCCCTCCGCACAGTGATGCATGCACAGCACGCGCAGCGTCGCATCGTGCTCACGCCAGCCCGTGCGCTCCACCAGCTCCGGGAAACGCGCGCGCACATCGCGTCGCTCGTACGGGAAGCCGGAGAACGCGATGCGTCTGCCACGCACGTCGATCGCATACGTGCGCGGCCGGTCGAACACGTGCACGCGCGGGTGCTCCGCGAGCCGCACATGCGGAATCCGCGACCGCTCGTGGTTGCCCGGCACGATGAACACCGGCACGCCCGCTTCCGCCACCCGCACCAGCGGACGCAGCGCCTGCCACGCCACCGCCTCGCTCACGTCGGGGCGGTGGAACACGTCGCCACCGTGCACCACCGCGTCCACCCCGCCATTCAGCGCCGGCTCCAGCGCAGCGGCATGGTTCGCCAGGAAATCGTGGCCGCGCCGCCGTCGCTCGACGCGGGGCCGCGCGGGCAGGTCGAAGCCGAGGTGGGAGTCGGCGAGGAACAGGATGCGGGGGGCGTCGGCAGACATGAAGACAGAGTAGCACCTTCGGTGCCTGTTCGGTAGGACGGGCGCAGGAGCCGCGTGGTTGCGGCGCAAGATTGCGGGGGCGTCGATCGGGGGCCATCGTCGGCATCTCGTTGCGTTGCGTCGCAAGATTGCGGGGGCATCGATCGGGGGCCATCGTCGGCATCTCGTTGCGCGGCAAAACGACCCCTCCTGGCAGAATGGTTTTCCGAGCTGATTCTTGCCGCGCAACGAGTTCCGCCGCAAAACCCCCGAGCGACTTCCGCCCTTCCTTGCGACGCAACACACCGCCCCCTGCCCCCGCAGTGCCGATCACAACGACTTCAGGTACTCCACCAGGTCCACCTGCTGTGCCGCCGTCAGTCCCAGTCCCAGCACCGTGTCATAATGCGCGACGACCGCCTCCAGCGATGCGGCGCTGCCGTCGTGGAAGTAGGGCGCATGCTGCCACAGCGCGCGCAGCGGCGTCGTGCGATACAGCTTCGTCGTGCTGCGCTCGGCATGCACCGGCTCCATGCCGGTCTCCGCGGGAGCATGCAGCGTCTCGTCGTCCGTAAAGCGGGGACCCGTGTGGCAACTCGAGCAGCGCGCGGTCGTCCTGAACACCACCCTCCCGCGTGCCGCGGCAGCCGCATCGAAGCTGCCGGTCGGCGGCGCGGGCGCGGCGAGCGACAACTGATAGCGGCGCAGTGCGGGCAGCTTCGACTTCACCTCATCCTCGGCTGGAGGCACGACGATCTCGATGCCGAGACGCGGATCCGAGAATGAGCCGTGCCCGTGCATCTGCGTCACCGCGACATATGCGTTCCAGTACGAGATCGGGCCCTCGCCTGTGTACGTCTCCAGGTCCACACCCTGCAGGCCGTATGCGGGAGGGATCACCACCGGCCCGTTGATGCCGTCGAAGTTGAAGCGCGCATCGTAGAACCCGGCCGGCCAGGAGGCATACACAGGACGAACGGCATCGGGAAGGCCGGGCGCCGCGGCGATGATCTCGCCGACGCGCAGGTCGAGGTTCGGCCAGCCATCGCGCCGCGAGCCGATGCCGGTCGTCACCGAATTGTCCACCGTCGAATGACACAGCGCGCACGTGATGCCGATGCGCGTGATCTGATCGCCGGTCACGCTCGCGACGACGCCGACTACCGCATTCAGACCGAGCAGCGCGCGCGTCGTCGCCGGATCATCGAGCAGTGCAGGATCGGCGAGCACGGCCTGAAGCACGTTGGACGGCACCGCTTCGGCATCGACCTTCAGACCGAGTGCCAGCGCCTGGTTCGGCGTCAGCGTCTCCACCGCGTCGTTCAGCCGCAGCGTGTCCGTCCAGAACCGCCAGTTGCCGAAATCATCGAACCGGAAGATCTCACGACCTTCACGTATCTTCCGCGTATCACCGACCCGCGCGTCGCTCAGCGCCAGCTGCGGCGACACCGGCTCCTGATCGACACATGCGGCGCCCCCCAGCACGATCGCCACCGAGAGGAATCCCGCGCGAACGGCCGTCCTGGCATTCGGCGCGGACGCGCGTCGAGCGACCATCTCTATCATGAAGTACTGGATACTCGATCG
>DATHVW010000008.1:0-1769 GCA_035461085.1 Longimicrobiales bacterium
ACGCCCACGACGGCGGTCAGCACGGCGATCCGCCGGAAGCGCTGCGGCTTCCGTGGCACTACCTTGGTCGGCTCGGGTAGGGCCTCCGTCGGTAGCGGGAGCGTGTCGGATGCCGACGCAGCGACACCGGGGACCACCGCAAACTCGCGCTCGGTGACCGCCTCGCCGCGGACGGCGCCCATCGCCGCGCGACCGAGATCGCCCGTTGACGGGAAGCGCTCCGCTGGATCCTTGGCCATCGCGCGCCTCAGAATGGGGTCGAGGGCGGCCAGGTGTGCGCCGCCTTTGGAGCTGGCCGCGGGTGGCGGCTCGTTGACGTGCGCCCACAGCTTGCTCGAGCTCTCCCGGCCCGGGAAGGGGACATCCCCGGTCACCAACTCGAACAGCACGCACCCCAGCGCGTAGACATCGGTCCGCGCGTCGACCGGGCCGCCCTCGATCTGCTCGGGAGCCAGGTAATCGAGACTTCCAATCACCTCCCCGGTGCGGGTAACCCTGCTGGTGGACGCGGCAGCCTTCGCCAAGCCGAAGTCGGTCAGATAGGCCCTGCCGTCGTCACCGGCGACGATTACGTTGGCGGGCTTGACGTCACGATGAACGAGGCCGGAGGCGTGGATGGCGTCGAGAGCGTCTCCCAGCTGGGCGACCAGCGAGGCTGCGCGATCCGGTGGCAGGCTTCCTTCCGTGGCGATCCGGGCGTGCAGGTCGCTACCCCTGACGTAGCGCATCGCTAGATACAACCTGCCGCGATGTTCCCCAGCTTCATACACGCTGACAACCCCAGGGTGCTCGATCGAGGCCGCCGCGCGAGATTCCGATGCAAACCGGCGGCGGAAGCTCTCGTCGTCGGCGAGGTCAACCCTGATGACCTTCAGCGCTACGTGACGGTCCAGCCGCACTTCACGGGCCAGGTAGACGTTGCCCATGCCACCGCGACCGAGTAGCCCCTCGATTCGAAAGCTGGCAAAATCCGATCCGGTTTTGAGTTCAGTCACAATGCCCCCACGCGAAGCGCCTCTAGGTTAGAACGATCCTGGCCTGCCTCTTATCGGACCTCCAACGCAGCAAAGACCCGAGCCCGATCCGCCTTGAAGGTGAGTTCGAAATCGTCGTGGATATCGGCAGACGCGATCGCGGCGTCCCATCCGCTCGTGCCGGCCGTTTCGTACAGGCGACCGCGCCCCTGCAACGGCGTGCCATATCCGGACTCAAATAAACACGGGCCGTCGGGCTGCGGTGGTAAGTCGCAAGCAGCCCGAACGACCCGATCAGCTACGTCAACAACCTCAAAGAAGTTGTCGAGGCAATCCTCGCGGTTCTCCTGTGGCCGCTCGTCCTGCTCGGCATCGACATGCGGTTCTGAGCGCGGTAGCTGACGTGCCCGGAAGCGCCCGCACTCCTGCGTAGGCGATCCCTCCTCCGGGTAGGAATGAGGCGACCATCCAACATGGAGGACTTGTGGATACCTGGCTGATTATCGTGATTGTGGTTGTGGCACTCGTGATAGTCGCGGCTGCTGCCTGGGCCGCCACGAAAGGCCGCGAGAAACGCAAGGAGAGCAAGCGCCACGAAGCTCGCGAGCTTCGCACGGAGGCAAAGCACTACGCGGACAAGTCCGAGCGCGAGCGCGCTGCTGCCGACGAGGAGGCGGCGCGCGCACGCCGTGAGCGGGCCGAGGCCGAGGAGCGCGCCGCAGAGCACGAGCGCGAGGCCGAACGTCGCGCCGAGCGGGCCTCAGAACTCGAGTCGGAGAGGGCTGAGCGCCGCGA
>DATHVW010000009.1:0-6963 GCA_035461085.1 Longimicrobiales bacterium
ACTGCCGTCGGCAGTGCCAGCCTGCTGGACAGGCATCCCTGCCGCCGCCGTCACCGCAGAGCCGTTCGGTCCGGTCGGTATCCCCAGCACATCGGCGCCGATCGGCTCGACGTGCATGCGACCCGCCTCGGCCACGATCTCCGAGATGGTACGTCCTGCGTTGCCGCGCATGAGCGACTCCGCCATGCGCCGTGCCACCACGCGCGGGTAGGTCGACTTGAGCTCCGCAATGCGCTGCTCGAACTCCGCCGTCATTGTGGCGATGCGCGCGTCGTATTCCGCTTCGAGGGACTGCGTGATCGTGTCCCGCACCGTCTGGGGCACCACCACACCCGCCATCTCGCGCAGCTGGCCCCACAGCATGAGGCGCTCCTGCGCCAGCGTGACAATCTCCTCCGCGACACCGAGCCGGCGCAGGTGACCCTCACGATCGACCGCGTGCACGAACGGCGTCTTGCCCTCGCGCTCGTCCACGCCGAGCTGCAGGTACTCGTGGAACACCACCATGTCCTCGTTCCAGCGATCCGCGGGCACATCGCGGAAGTGCTTGCGGAAGCGCGCTTCCGTCGCCGCCCAGTCGGCGATCGTCAGCGGCAGCTCCAGCTCGTGCGTCCCCGCGTCGTCCGTGTAGCTGAGCTTGTACATGGGCCACAGCTCGTCCAGCGCCGGATTGCCCTCCAGCGACAGGCACTCGGTCATGCTCGTGCCCGCGTCCGGATCGTACGTGAGGTACGGGAACGCGCGGCTCTCGAGCGCGAGGCGGGCGCCGTGCGGCGCCCACTCGTCGGGCAGACCGTGCTCCACCGGGCAGGGCGTGTAGATGCTGAACACGGCCGGGCGACGCGAGTTCAGGCCCTTGATCACGCCACCGATCAGGTGCGTCGCCGACGCCTGCGATGTCTGGTGCACGAACACGCCGCGGTGCGCGATCGCGATCAGCGCCAGCTCCTTGCGCACCTCGGCTTTGCCATGCTCGACCTTGCCGTATGCGGACATGTCGGCGATCTGGCCGGTGAATCCGCTCGTGCACGCCTGGCCGCCCGTGTTGGAGTAGACCTGCGTATCGAGCACCAGCACGCGGATCGGCTTACCCGACGCCATCAGGCGCGACAGGTTCTGGAAACCGATGTCCAGCATTGCGCCATCGCCGCCCACCGCCATCACCGGCGGCGCCAGGCCGAACTCCTCGTCGTTGAACTGCTTCCAGTCGAACGCGCGGAAGAACGCCTCATCGCGGTTCTCGTCGTATTCCCCGGCCGCGACCAGCTCCGCGCGGCGGACCGCTGCGAAGTTCTCCGCCATCTTCCGCATGTGGCCCTCGAAGATGCCGATCGCGACGGATGGCGAGTCCTGGAAGAGGTGGTTGACCCACGGGAACGGATACGGGTTGTACGGATACGTGCTCGCCCACACCGACGAGCAGCCCGTGCTGTTCGTGATCCCGACCGATGCGCGGCCGCGTCCGCTCGGCCCTTCCGTGTAGCGCCAGCGCAGATCCTTCAAAGCCTGGATCGAGCGGGCGATGCGGATCAGCTCCGCCCGCTGCTCCGGCGCCACCGGCAGAGACACATCGCCGTCCGCGAACGCAGCCTGCTCGATGTCGAGCTTCGCGCTCACCATCGCGTGCGCCTTCTCGTCCAGCTTCGTGATGAGCCCGTCGATCCGCTCGATCAGGTGCTGCACGCGCGGCTGCATGAGCGCTTCGATCGTGGACACGACCAGGTGCACGGCCGTCTTCTCGCCGCAGCCCATGCACGCGCCGTCACCGCCCACCATCGACAGGTAGTTCTTCTTCTTCAGCAGCAGCGATGGCAGTGTGCCGATGCCCTCGTCCAGGTTACGGATGTTGATGTAGCGGTCGTCCGTGTCCGGCAGCTGCTGCCAGAACTCCCAGTTCTCCCGCAGCCGCTCGACCACCGGCTCATCCTGACGGATCGTGATCAACGCGTTCTCCGGGCATACATCGACGCAGATGTTGCAGCCCTTGCACGCCTCGGGATTGATCGTGACCGACAGCAGCCCGCCCGTGCCCTTCTGCTTCGACTCGACCGCGTCGTAGAACGGCGCGGTCTTCGCCACCGGAAACTGCGCGAGGATCGGGTGCACGGCCGCGAACTGCGTGTCCAGCTCCGCGCGCCGCTCCGCGTCCCAGTCCAGCTTTGCCGATACGTTCGCGTATGCGGCACTCACTGCGGCGCCGAAGTCGTGGAAATCCACCGCATCGACGACCCGGCGTGTCTCCTTCGCGAGCGGCCGCATGACCGAGCGGATCCGCTCGATCGCATGGCCGCGTGCCGACGCGGACTTCACTGCACCGTCGAGCAGATCCTCGACGGACGTGACGAGCCCCGGTATCGCGGAGTCCGGGCACTGCGTCCAGCACTGCGAGCAGCCCGTGCACCGGTCGGGCAGGAATTCCGGCACCTCGAAGCGGATGCCCGTCATGTCCCGCACACTGCTCGACACGGCCGGCATCGCGGAGATGGCAGCGTAGGGGTCGGCGATCGGGTCCTGGCCGACGGCGTTCAGCGCGCAGACCTGCTCGAAGAACCGGCCGGCACTGCCGACACCCTCTTCGACCTGCTGCACATCCATGAGCCGGGGCAGGTGCGGCAGCGCAGCGCCGCTCTCGTCATCCTCCACCACCACGGACGTGTCCAGCTCCACCAGCTCGTCGTAGCCGCGCCGGATCACGCGCACGTTGTCCTCGACGACGCGCTCGCCCAGCTTGCCGAACTTGCTCACCATCTGCGCGCGGATGCCGTCGAAGATCTTCTGCTCCGTCAGCTGCTCCTGCATCGCGAGCGGTGAGACGCGGAAGAACGCGCCCATGAACGCCGCGCCCTGCATGCGGTAACGAAGCTCGGGATCGGAGGCCTCGTCAGCGGCGATCCGGAAACCGTCGAGCACGTACATGTGAATGCCGCGATGCCGGACCTGGCGGCGCGCCCAGCCGGGCAGCGCGGCCCACGCGTCTGCCGCGCTCTGCTCGCTCTGCATCACGAACACGCCGCCCTCCGCGAGACCCGAGAGCGGATTCGAGTGACGGAAGACGTTCGGGTCGGGCGACAGCACCACGTTCACGTGGCGCAGCTCGCCGTTCAGGCGGTTGCGATCGCGCGAGAGCGTCGCGTAGAACGTCGTCGGCTGGCCCTTCTTCTCGGAGCCGTACTTGGGATTGGCCTTGACGTGCAGCCCGGCCAGCTCGAACGCCGTGAGCGCCACGTTCTTGCCCGTCGTGATGGCGCCCCAGCCACCCACGGAGTGAATACGCAGCGCGATGGCGCCGGTTGGCAGCAGGTCCGTCTCGGCTGCGGGCTCGAGCGAGAGCGCGCCGATGTCCGGGTACGACTCGAGCAGCTGCTCCTGCCAGATCTGGAGCTTCGGCAGGCTCGTACCCCTGCGGACAAAATCGATGCCGAGATAGAACTGCCGCCGGCCGGAACCGTCCGGGAGCATGTTTTCCACCGCCGCGATGATGTCTGCGGGCTGGAGGTCGCGACTGCCGAAGCCGAAGCCGCCGGAGTAGAAGTCGGGCACATCCTCCGGCCGCACGCGACCGAGGCCCTCATGCGGCAGGCGGCGCCACGCGGCGCGGCCGTTCTCGACCGCGCGGCCCATCGCGGCGCGGATCTCCCGCAGCAGCGGTGCATCCACGGAGAGCGGCTGATCGGTACGCTCGAGCACCGTCACGGCCCGGCGTCCGCTCAGCATCCTGGACACGATGTCGGCCGGGAACGGCCGGAACATCGTGAGGTTGAGCACACCGACGCGGATCCCGCGCGTCTCGCGCAGGTGATCCGCAACGGCCTCCATGTTCGCGACGACGGAGCCCTGCCCTGCCAGCACGTATTCCGCATCCTCCATGCGGTAGCCGGACGCGCGGGCGTACTCCCTGCCGGTGAGCGCTCGATACTCCGCCATCGCGCGGTCGGTCAGCGCGGGGATGTGGTCGAAGTAGAACGGCCGCTGTGCGGCTACGCCCTGCGCGTACGACTCCTGGTTCTGTACCACACCGAGCATCGCCGGATAGTCGTAGTCGAACATCTCCGGTATGCGACGGCGCTTCTCGCCGAACACCATGCGCTGCGCCGGTGTCGGCGCCTCGATCATGTCCGCGGGGTCGCCGAGATACTCGCGGATCAGATCGCGCTCCGGCACGAGCAGCGTCTCGATCACGTGGCTCGTCAGGAACCCGTCCTGCGCGCATATGCCCGGGTTGAGGGACAGCTCCGCGATCCGGTGCGAGATCAGGGTCAGGTCCGCGGCCTCCTGCACATCCTTCGCGAAGATCTGGAAGAAGCCGGTATCATCGACCGCGTGGTAATCGTCATGGCCGGCGTGCACGTTGAGCGAGTGCTTGGTCAGTGCGCGCGCCGCGACGTTCAGCACGTACGTCAGCCGCTTGCCCACCGCCGGATAGAGCGACTCGTGCATGTACACGATGCCCTGCCCGCTCGAGAAGTTCGTCGCGCGCAGCCCCGTCATGCTCATGCCGGCCGTCACGGCCGCAGCGGCATGCTCGCCCTCGGGCTCGAAGAACAGCAGACGGCGGCCGAACACGTTCAGGTCCCCGGCCGCAACAGCCAGCGCCCAGCCCTCGCCCATCTGCGTGGACGGCGTGATCGGGTACGCGCCGGCCGCGTCGCTCGCCGCCGTCTCGACCAGCACGACCGCCGTGCTGCCGTCCGCCGCATCCGGGACGCCCGGGTACTTCGGTGCGGCCTTCACGGCCTCCGGCTGTGTCGTCTTGTTGAACATCAGTTGACTCCACCCGCTGTTAGCATTCCGAATTGGCCGCCCTCGACCCACGCGATCGCACCGGTCGGACAGCGCGCGATCGCCCGCTCATCCTCCAGTGCGATTTTCTCGTAATCGATGACGGCAAGACCCGACTGCATCCGGATGAGACCCGGCGCGGCATCCTGCACGCACCGGCCGCACGCGTTGCACGCGACTGCGCACACGCGCGTCGCCGCATCACCGCTGAGCAGGCTCCTGCACTGCACGAGCAGGTGCGAGTCGAGCGGCATGACCGTGAAGAGACCGAGCGGGCAGGCAATGACGCAGTCGTTGCACGCGGTGCACTTTTCCACGTCCACCACCGGCAGACCGTTCTCGTTCATCGAGATCGCGTCGAACGTGCACGCGACGGCACAGTCGCCGAGGCCGGTGCAGCCCCAGGCGCAGCCCTTGCCACCGCCGCCCACCGCAACCGCGGCTGCGCAGCTGTTGATGCCGATGTATGACGCCTTGTACGGGGCCACATCGCGGCCGCCGGCGCACAGCAGTCGTGCCACCCGCTTCGTCGCCTCGCCGGCATCCACACCCAGAAAGCCGGCGACATCAGCACGCATGTCCGGGCTCATCACGGTGCACTGTGCGGGCGTCACCACGCCGTCCACGGCCGCTTCCGCGAACGCGCGGCAGCCGGGATAGCCGCAGGCGCCGCAGTTCGCGCCCGGCAGCAGGTCGGTGACGCCGTCGATGCGCGGATCCTCCCAGACGTACAGGCGGCGCTGCGCGACGGCGATGATGACGCCGAAGGCGAGTCCGATGCCGCCGAGAATGGCGACGGACGAAAGGATCAGCGCGGTGCTCACATTGCCTCGCTGCCCGCCCGGTCGAGGTCGGCGTTGCGCAGCAGCCATCCGGCGAGCTGGTCCGCCGGTGTGGCGGCGGTGTCCGATTCCGGCTGCGGCTGCTGCTGAGCGCGCGCGTGCTCCGCCAGGTCGCTCAACTCGCGCAGCCACGCCACGTCCTCCGCCTGCCGGCGCGGGTTGTTGCGGCCGACGGCCGGGAGCAGGACCGACTCAGGCAGGGATTCCAGCTCCAGCCGCTGTGACAGGCGGCCGCCGCGCGACGGGTCATGAGTGAAGCGTGCACTGCCATCCGGCAGCACCGCGGCAATGCCGGCGCCCGCGAACTCGCCGAGTCGGGACACTGCGGCGGCGTCCGTGCACTGCAGCACGAAGGTCTGCGGTGCGATCAGTCGAGCGAGCGGCGCCACCGGTGCAGGGCCATTGACGACGAGCACGATCTTCATCGCACCATCGAGGTATTCGGCCAGGCCGTCCGCGATCAGGTCGGCGCCGTCCACTTCCACCACCAGCGGCGGCGCAAGCATGCGCTCCGACTTGAGCCACCGGCTGAAGTGCAGGACTTCCTCCGGCTCCGGCGCACTGCCGCCCGCGCGCAGCTGCTCCACATGGCGCCCTGCGTTGAACAGGCGGCCGCGCACGGCCAGTGCGTCGCGCACCGTGTCACGCAGGTCGGCACCCGGATCGACGCGCACGCGGTAGAGCCTGTCCCCCTGAACGCGGAATGAATTCAGCAGGTCGACCACGTGGGCGATCCGATCGAGTGCCGCAGGCGGGACCGCTGCGCTGCGTCCGACGATCGACGCGAAGCGTTCCACGTCAATGCGCCCGGCCGCGAAGCTGCCCAGCCGTACCCTCTCCTGCGCGACGTGCTCATGTGCAGGTGCCCGCTGATCGGCGAGGAATGTGCTCAGCTCGTCGATCGCGCTCACGAGGGCCGCGTCGAACGTCTGCCGCGGCGCGCGCAGCGCACTCATTACCGTGGTGATGCGGTCGTCAGACTGCATAACGATCGAGCTCCTGGTTGAGCAGACTGATCATGTTTTCCTTCGTCTGCGGTGCGACCCGGCGCAGATCGTCATAGCGCGGCCGCGTGTCATCGCGGAAGAAGACACCCAGACGTATCGCGTCCGTCGGCTCGGCCAGACGCCGCGCCTCGTCGAGGTCGCGCGGATCGTGGCGCAGCTGTCTCGTGTATGTGCGGTCCAGCTCCGGCACGACGACGCCGTCATCGTGCACCAGCAGCTCGATCAGGTCCGGCTGCCGGACGGCGAGCTGGAAGATCTGCGGCGTGTAGACCGGGCAGCGCTGAAGGATGCGGACGAACGAGAAGCCGCGGTGGCGGTGCGCCTCGCGCAGCGTC
>DATHVW010000010.1:0-3190 GCA_035461085.1 Longimicrobiales bacterium
GCAGCCGGCTCACGCGCGTCATCCGCCGCGTCATTACGAACGAGATCGCGCGCGTTCAGCTGGCGCGGCTGTACGATGACGCACGCGAGGCCGCGGACGCACGTGAGGAAGTTCTGAAGATCGTCTCCCACGACCTGCGCAATCCGCTCAGTACCATCGGCATGGCGGCGGAGCTCATCCTGGAGACGGAGGACCAGGCAGCGCAGGCGCGCGGCGTGAACATCATCCGTCGTTCCAGCGAACGGATGAACCGCATGGTGCAGGACCTGCTCGACGTAGCCAAGCTCGAGACGGGTCGGCTCGGTATCGAGGCGGAGGAGACGAGCGTGGGCAGCCTCATCGACGAGAGCGTCGAGATGCTCGGTCCGCTCGCGGCCGAAAAGGGGACTACGCTTTCAGCGGTCGTCGCGTCCGACCTGCCGGTCATTTACGTGGACCGGGGACGCATTCTTCAGGTGATGTCGAACCTGATCGGCAACGCCATCAAGTTCACACCGGACGGCGGTCAGATCACTCTGCATGCGCGGCACGAAAGGGATGCGGTTCGATTTGCCGTCACGGATACAGGCCCCGGCATCACGCCCGAGCAGATGCAGCGCATTTTCGGGCGCTTCTGGCAGGCGCGGCCGAGTGACCGCCGCGGGCTGGGCCTGGGACTCACCATCGCAAAGTCCATCGTCGAAGCGCACGGCGGCCACATTGGCGCGGACAGCCGGCCGGGCGAGGGAACGGAGTTCTGGTTCACCATTCCCGTCGCGTCGGCGTTCGATGGCATTGCGGACTCTTCGCCCCGTCAGTCGTAACGCAGTGCGTGCATCGGGTCCACCCGCGTGGCGCGCACGGCCGGTATGAGACACGCCGTTGCAGCAGTGAGAGTCAGCACCGCTCCAATGGCGACGAAGATCGTCGGGTCGCGCGGGTTCACCTCGAAGAGCAGCATCTGGAGCAGGCTCGACACACCTACGGCGAGCGCGAGACCGAGCAGCAGGCCGATGGCGAGCTGGAACAGGCCCTGCTTCATGACCAGGCCGCGTACATCGCGCACCTGTGCGCCCAGGGCCATGCGCACGCCCATCTCGCGCGTGCGCTGTCTCACTGATGTGGACATGACGCCATAGAGTCCGACGGCGGCGAGGAACAGGGCCGCGCCGCCAAAGACCATGAACAGCGAACCGAACACCATGTAGAACCAGTTGTTGTCGTTGATCGCCTTCTGCAGCGTCTCCACGAAATAGATCGGGAGGTCCGCATCCACGGCGAGCACGGCGTCGCGGACGTTCTGCGTGAGAAGCATCGGGTCGCCGCCACGCACCCGGGCAACGACGCTCATGAAACGCGCACCCCCCTGCGCAACCGGAATGTAGACGGCCTGCTGGTCCGAGTCGCCGCTCAGACCTCCGGCGTACATGTCGGGGACGACACCCACGATGGTGCGCCATTCCTCCGTGGATTCGCTCGCACCGAGTCTGATCCGCCGGCCGATCGGATCGGCATCCGCAAAATAGCGACGCACGAATTCTTCATTGACGATCGCGACGGGCAGTCCACCCGCGCGGTCCTGCGCCGTGAAGGCACGTCCCTGGCGCAGCTCCACATCCAGCGCCTCGAACGCACCGGGGCTGGCAAGAATGCTTCGCGCGCTGGGATAGTCGCGGTCCTCCGTATATGAAGCGCCCTCGACGGCGAAGCGGGATGTCGGCGCGCCGAGCGCCGGCAGTGCCTGAATCAGGCCCGCCCCCTCCGTGCCCGGCAGCTGCTGCAGGCGCGGCATGAGCTGCTCGAAGAACTGCTGCTGCGCGGCTGCATCTGCGTAACCGGCTTCGGGCAGACCAATGCGGGCTGTAAAGACCTGTTCGGTCGCGAACGGGAAGTCCACCGTGCGCAGCTTCGTCACGCTCTTGATGATGAGGCCGGCGCCGACGAGCAGGCCGGCCGACAGCGCGATCTCGGTGATGACGAGTGCGCGACTGATGCGGCCAAGGCGGAAGCTCGAGCCGCCGCGGCTCTCATCCTTCAGCACATCAGCGACGTTCGCGCGTGCTGCCTGCCAGGCCGGGATCGCGCCCGACAGGAAGGTGCTCAGCGCCGTGATCGCGAGCACGAAAAGCAGCACACCGCCATCCAGTCGGATGTCGATCCAGAACGGTGGGTCGGTCGGAGCGATCGCGTTGTTGAAGAGCCGTATCCCGGCCATGGCGATCATGAGCCCGAGTGCGGCGCCGGCGAGCGACAGGATGAGCGATTCGGTAAGGAACTGGCGCACCACGCGTATGCGCGACGCACCCATGGCCGAACGGATTCCTACCTCTCGGCTGCGCGCGGCTGCGCGCGAGATCAGCAGGTTCGCGACGTTGGCGCACGCGATGAGCAGCACCATGAACACGGCCCCGAGCATGGTGAACAGCATCGTGACGGGCTCGTCGCCGAGAAACCCCTTGATGTAGGGCTCCACGCGTGTCGAGATGCCTTCGTTTGTCTCCGGGTATGCGGTTGCCAGACGCTGTGCGATCGCAGCCATCTCGACGCCCGCCTCATCGACCGTCACATCATCACGCAGCCGCCCGAAGACGTTCACCCACTGGCCCTCGCCCCGCTGCAGTGACGCCGCGTCACGGGCCAGCGGCAACCAGAGCTGCTCACTAGTCGGGAACGCGAAGCCCTCCGGCATCACGCCGACGATCGTGGTCGGCTTCGCATTCGCCCGCACGACCCGGCCGACAATGTCAGGGTCGGCGCCGAAGCGGTCGTGCCATGTGGCATGACTCAGCAGCATCACCGGGTCCGCACCCGGCCGGTCATCATCGGCCGTGAAGCCGCGGCCGATGATCGGCTTCACACCGAGAACGTCGAACGTCTCCGCGGAGATGAAGCCGCCGTCGTAGCGTTCCGGGCGGTCCGTGCCGCTGACATTGACCGTGCCGGTGAAGAATGCGCCCATACCCGAGAACGACTGCTGCTGCGCACGCCAGTCCTCGTAGTCGTGGAGCGTGGCCGACATGCCATCCTGGCCTTCGCTCAGGTTCGTGCGTTGAATGCTGACCAGCTGATCCGACTGCTCCATCGGCAGGCCGCGCAGCATCGCGCCCCACACAATGCTGAACATCATGGTCGTAAGGCCGATCCCGAGCGCGAGCGCCAGAACTGAAATGCTCGTGGATCCACGACTGCGCATCAGCATGCGCGCGCCAAA
>DATHVW010000011.1:0-8307 GCA_035461085.1 Longimicrobiales bacterium
CTGCGCGGCACGGCCATGCGGGCCTGAGCCGTTCTGCAGAGTGGGTTCCGCGTCCGACGGCTACTGGCGGCGGACGATCGATACGCCGCCACTCCCCGTATCGATCACGATCCGGCCGTCGCCACTGCCGAGCGACCCGAACAGCGTCGTCCGCGAGCGACGGGTGATTGACATCGGCAGATCCGTCTCGATGCCGCCGCTGCCGGTGTCCACCTCCACCGACGCACTGATATCCGCGGGCACCGTCAGACGCACGCGACCGGACCCCGTATCAATGACGAGACTCTCGATCTGCGTGACCAGGTCGAGATCGACGCGGCCGCTGCCGGTGTCCAGCACGATGTCGCTCGCACTCACGTCGGACAGAGTAATGCTGCCAGATCCGGTATCCACGCCCAGCTCGCGGGCGACGATGCCGGAGCCGCTCACGCGGCCGGAGCCGGTGTCCACCGTGAGGTCGTCCGCACGAATGCCGTTCACGACGACACTGCCGGAACCCGTGTCAACCACGATGTTGTCACCTTGCGCGTCGTCAACGACGACGCTGCCGGACCCGGTGTCGATGCGCAGCCGACCGTTCGTGCTGCGCGTCCGCACCGCGGCCGCCGCCACATCAATGTCCAGTGCGCCCTCGATATCGGTGGCTGTCACGGCGCCAACGCCGAGTCGCAGGTCCACGCCGCGACCGGCCGGCACCAGGATGCGCAGATTCGCGTGCGCGTCCGTACCACGACCGGAGCGCCGGATGTTGACGCGGCTGCCGCGCGGGCCGTCGCCGAAGAACGTGCCGTCACGGCGCACGCTGATCTGCGAGCTGCCGCCGGATCCGTCGTAGACCACGTCGCCATCCGGATAGCGTACGACGAGTGCGGCACGACCGTTCACCTCGGTCCGCTCGACGTCCAGACGTTCCGCATCGCGACCGCGGCGCGTCACCTCCACCACGACATTGGCGCCGGTGCCGCGCTCGATCGTGACGCTGCCGGCCAGGTTGTAGACCGCGACGACTTCGCCCGGTATCGAATAGCGGTCAGGCGTCTGGGCAAGGGCGTCCGGGGCGGCGGCGCCATGAGCAAGCGCGACAACGGCAGCCGGAACAAACAGGCAGTTTCGTAGCAATCGTCCTCCAGGAATCAGTTGAGTGTCCCCTACGGCCGAAGTCCGCGGGCGGTTTCCCGGCGACCTGCGGCGCGGCGGAAGCGGGCGGGCTGGCTCCCCGCCTTGCGGGCGGCTCCACCGGGGCTCCCGTCGCTCGACACCGTCTGACACATTCCGTCCGGTGGCCGCGTAGGGCGACTGATCTGGAGCCGGCGCTTCGAAAGCCCTGCTCGAGCGACCGCTTCGTCGCGCGGCCCTGCGTTCCCGCCACAGGTGAGGACTCCATGTTCGAGAGCTTCGTACAGGACGCACGTCACGCCGTGCGCGGATTCGCGCGTGGTCCGGTGTTCGCGCTGACCGCCATCCTGTCGCTTGCGATCGGGGTCGGTGCGACGACGGCGATCTTCTCGCTCGTGAACGCCCTGCTGCTGTCGCCGCCGCCGGGCATTGGCGAGCCGGACCGCGTGGTGAGCGTGGGCCGGACGAACGACGGGCAGGGCTTCGACAACATGTCGTATCCCAACTACGTGGACTATCGCGATGGCACCCGCACGCTCTCGGGCCTCGCCGCGATGCAGTACTCGCCGCGCCCCATGAGCCTCGCCGGACCGGATGGCGGCGAAGCGGTGGAGGGCAGCATCGTGAGCGGCAACTTCTTCGATGTGCTCCAGGTGCGACCTGCAGTCGGCCGCTTCTTCCTGGCGGAGGAGGACCGGACACCGCGCTCACATCCGGTCGTCGTGCTGAGCCACAGCTACTGGCGCGACCGCTTCGACAGCGATTCGTCGATCGTGGGGCGCGGCATCGTGCTGAACGGCTCACCGTTCACGGTGGTGGGCGTGGCGGCGGAAGGATTCCGCGGTCCGGTGGTGCTGGCGCCGGACCTGTGGGCGCCGATCATGGCGGCGCCGCTGCTCGGCATGCAGGACGGGATGCTGACGGGCCGGCGGAACGTGTGGCTCATGGCGATCGGCCGCCTCGCGCCGAACGCGGGCATCAGCCAGGCGCAGGCCGAGCTGAGCACGATCGCGAGCCGGCTCGAGCAGAGCTATCCCGAGTCGAACCGCACCCAGGGCGTCGCGGTGATGCCGATGTCGCTGTTCCCGGGCGACTTCCAGGGCGTCGTGAACGCATTCATGTTCTTCCTGTTCGCGCTGTCCGGCCTCGTCCTGCTGGTCGCGGGAACGAACGTGGCCGGGATGCTGCTCGCCCGCGCGGCCGCGCGCCGCCGCGAGATCGCAGTGCGTCTGGCGATCGGCGCATCGCGCGGTCGGCTGCTGCGCCAGCTCCTGACGGAGAGCGTTCTGCTGTTTCTGATTGCCGGTGCGCTCGGTGTGCTGCTCGCGCGCTGGCTGCTGACCGGCCTGATGGCGCTCGTGCCGCGACTGCCGATGCAGCTCGCGATCGATCCGCAGATCGATGTGCGTGCACTGTCGTTCGCGCTCGCAGTGTCGCTCATCGCGGGAGTGCTGGCCGGCCTCGCCCCCGCGCTGCAGAGCACGCGACCATCGCTCGTGCCGGGACTGCGCGGCGAGGGGAACGGCTCGCGACTGCGGCTGCGCAGCGGACTGCTCGTGGCGCAGATGGCGTTCTCGATGCTGCTGCTCGTGGTCGGCGGACTGTTCGCGCGCGCGCTCGTGCAGGCGCGTTCCATCGATCCCGGCTTCGATCCGCGCGGCGTGCAGATCGCGACGCTCGACTTCAGATTGACAAACCATGATTCGACGACGGGGCGACAGTTCGCTGACGCGCTGCTCGAGCGCACGCGTACGATACCGGGCGTACAGCTCGCGGCGCTCTCACGCATGATCCCGCTCGATGGCGGCGGGTTCGGCCTGGGCGGCATCGCAGTCGCGGGTCGCGAATCGACACGTGAGGATGGCCAGTGGGAAGCGGACTGGAATATTGTGACGCCGGACTACTTCGATGTGATGCGCATGCCGATCGTCGCGGGCCGCGGCTTCCGCGACGCCGACCGGACCGGCGCGCCGGACGTCGCGATCATCAATCAGACGCTTGCGAATCTCATCTGGGATGGCGACGCGGTGGGTCAGTCGTTCACGAACGGCGAGCGCGTCGTCACGGTGATCGGCATCGCGCGCGATGCGAAGTACCGCACGCTCGGCGAAGAGCCGCGCGGCTTCATATACGTGCCACTCGCGCAACGCTATTTCGGCGAAATGTCACTGCTGGTCCGCGGTGAGCCCGGTGCCGCGCTCGCCGCACCGATCCGTAGTGTGGTCGCGGACCTCGATCCAGCGCTGCCGATTCTGGTATCGGAAACGATGGAGGAGCACACTGCGATCGGCCTGTTCCCGCAGCGCATCGCGCTGGTCGTCGCAGCGAGCCTGGGTCTGGTCGCATTGCTGCTGTCGGTGCTCGGCATCTATGGTGTAACAGCATACGGCGTCGCGCGACGCACGCGCGAGATCGGGATCCGCCTCGCGCTCGGCTCGCCGCGCGGACGTGTGCTCGGTCTGGTACTACGGCAGGGTGTGGTCCTCGCTGCAGCCGGTGTCGGGCTCGGGCTATTAATGACCCTGGGCGTCGCACGGCTGCTCGAGAGCCTGCTGTTCGGCGTGCCCGGGACGGACATGGTGGCGCTGGGCGGCTCCGCCGCGCTGCTGGTGATCGCGGCACTCGTGGCGAGCTGGGTGCCGGCGCTGCGCGCGTCGCGGGTGGATCCGGCGGTCGCGCTGCGGGCCGACTAGCAATTGGCCGGCGTCGCCCGCCACTGGCGGCACATGGCCCGGTGGCCCATCATGGCGCGTCAGCAACAGTAAGAGCGGACGCGGATCGTCATCGCACCGGTATGCACCCGGAACCGGAACGCGAGCACGATCCCGTTCCCGCGCCCGTAATGTCGAAAGAAGCGGCAGCACTTGGTCACAGAAGGCACCGCAGACGACGCGCGCCGCACGCATAGAGCACTCGTCCTGACCGCCCTCGTCGTGGCGATGTTCCTCGCCGCCATCGAGGGCACGATCGTGGCCACCGCGATGCCCAGCATCGCGGCGCGACTGGGCGGCTTCTCCCTCTACAGCTGGGTCTTCTCCTCGTACCTGCTGATGCAGGCGGTGACGACGCCGGTCTTCGGCAAGCTCGCCGACCTGTACGGCCGCAAGCCCGTGTTCATCGCCGGTGTGACAATCTTCCTCGTGGGTTCGCTGCTGTGCGGGTTCGCGGATTCGATGGGGATGCTCGTCGCGTTCCGCTTCGTGCAGGGGATCGGCGCGGGTGCGGTCCTCCCGATGAGCGCCACGCTCGCGGGCGACCTCTATTCCATCGAGGAGCGCGGCCGCATCCAGGGATACCTGGCGAGCGTCTGGGGCATCTCCTCGATCATCGGCCCGCTCGCGGGCGGCGTGATCGTCGAGAACATCGACTGGCACTGGATCTTCTGGCTGAACCTCCCGTTCGGCGTCATCTCGATCGCACTCATCTCGCTGTTCCTGCACGAGTCGGTGCAGCATCGCGAACGATCGGTAGACTACGCCGGCACCGCGCTCCTGCTCGTGGGACTGTCGGCGTTGATGCTCGCGCTCACGCAGGCCGGTGAGTGGGGAAGTGCGCCGACCATGGCGCTCGCGCTGATCGCGATGCTTGCGATGGTCGCGTTCTTCCGACAGCAGCGCAGGGCGCCCGACCCGATCATGCACTTCGAGCTGTGGTCGAATCCCATCATTCGTCGTGGCAACCTCGCGATACTCTTCGCGGGCGTCGCGATGATCGGACTCATAACGTTCCTGCCGACGTTCGTGCAGGGCGTGCTGGGCGGCAGCGCGCTCGAGGCCGGCTTCACGCTGTCGGGCATGTCGCTCGGCTGGCCGATCGCGTCCGTCATCGCGGGTCGCACGTTCCTGCGTTTCGGCGTGCGCACGCTCACGCGCGCGGGCGGCGTGTTCGTCTCGCTGGGCGGACTGATCGTCGCGTCACTCGCCGGCCAGGGCGCGGTGCCGGCCGCGATCGGCGCGTTCTTCATGGGCATGGGACTGGGGCTGTTGAACACGACGTACATCGTCGCGATCCAGACGAGCGTCTCCTGGCAGCAGCGCGGCGTTGCGACCGCGACGAACATGCTGATGCGCAACCTCGGCAATGCGGTCGGCGCAGCCCTGCTCGGCGGCGTGCTGAACGCGCGGATTGCAGCGTACATCGACGAGCGCGGCCTGTCGTCGGTGATCTCGCTCGACAGCGTGCGGCAGCTGATCGAGCACGGTGGGACGACGGGCTCGATCCCCGGCGAAGCGCTCGCGGTTCTGCGCGATGGCCTGTCCGCGAGCCTGCTCCTCGTCTTCTGGGCCGTCGCCGCGTTCGCGGCCATCATCCTGCTGATCAGCTGGCGCGTGCCGAACCTGCATCCGGATCGGATCATCGCACACGAGCGCACGCGCGGCTGATGTCGATCAGACGGACCGCCGGGGCGGAACATTCTGATTAATGCGGAACATGTTCTCCGGATCGTACTTCGCCTTCAGCGTCGTCAGCCGCTCGTAGTTCGCGCCGTAGGCGGAGGGGATGCGGTCGCCCTCGTCGGCGGCGAGCAGGTTCACGTAAACGCCGCCCGTCGCGTACGGTGTCATTGCAGTATGGAACGCGCGCGTCCAGCGCATCAGCGCGTCGTCATCCGATGGCTCGGACCAGCCGGCGAGGATGTGCAGGCCGTATGCAGCATCATGGTGAGGGAATGCGGCAGCGTCCGGTGCCGTGCGCGCGATCGCGCCGCCCATCGGCTCGAAGTAGGCCATCGTGAACGGACCCGCGAGGTCTTCCGCATGACGCACAAAAGTGTCGATCGCGGGGTCATCGAGAGCATTCATGTAGTGCGCGCGCGTGTACCAGCGCAGACCGGACGGCATGCCGGCATCGAAGGCCTGCTGTGCGGCAGTGTACGGCACGGTCTGGAGCGCGGCGAGGAACGGCTCGCCCCATTCCGTGAGGGGCGCCAGAGCTGCGCGGCCAGCAGCGACATCCCCACAGTGGCACGCGACCAGAGCCACCGCGGGCCGGCCGTGCTGCTCGATGGGGAACGGCGCCACTGGTGGCACGCGTAGCACGAACGCGTAGGCGCTGACATCGTCCGTCGCTCCGCTCGCGAAGTCGCGATAGAAATGCAGTACGTCGCGCGCGTGCGCGATCGGATGAAACGCCTGCGCCGTGACGACCTCAGGCCCGACCGCGTGCAGCCGGATCTCGAGCGCTGTGACGACGCCGAAGTTGCCGCTGCCGCCGCGCAGCGCCCAGAACAGGTCCTCGTTTTCGGAATCGCTCGCACGCAGTACGCGCCCGTCAGCGGTCACGACCTCGAGCGAGAGCAGGTTCTGGACACCGAGGCCGTGCTTGCGCGCGAGATAGCCCGAACCGCCGCCGAGCGAAAAGCCGGCGACACCGACGCTCGACACGGTCGCGCCCGTGGTGCCGAGGCCATGCAACTGCGATTCACGATCGACATCGGCCCATGTAGCGCCGGGCTCCACGACTGCGACGCGCCGCTCCGCATCGATGGCGACTGCGTTCATGCGCGACAGGTCGAGGGCGAGCGCACCATCGCCGACCGCGAGTCCCGCATAGCTGTGCCCCCCGCTCCGCACCGAGACCGGCAGTCCGAGCTCGCGCGCGACCGACACCGCAGCTGCAACGTCGGCCGCATCGCGGCAGCGGACCACCGCGAGCGGGTGAGGATCGAACCGCGCGTTCCACACCGTGCGCGCTTCGTCCCAGCCTGCATCGGACGGCAGAGTCAATTCACCGCGCACGCGGTCGCGGAGTGTATGGATCATCGCTGAATCAGGCATGGCGCGCGTCGTGAGGGGACGAAGGTGAGGACGGCATCAGGGGCAGCGTACGACCTGCTGCGTGTCGATGCAAGTTCCAACGCGCACCCGCCGCGCTGCAGTCATTGCCGCACGCTGCGCTGCAGTCATTGCCGCACGCTCCCCCCGGCAGTGATTACCGCATACCCCCACGCGCGGACGGCACCGTGAACGTCTTCAGCATGTTCTTCGCCGCGGGGTCCGGCACCTCGGCGATCCATGCGTACGTGCCCGGCGCGAGAGTGACCGTGTAGTATGCCGTGCCGCCGGCCGCCATCTCCATTGTGCCGCCGAGGAACTCGGTGCCTTCCGGCGCGCGAAACGCAAGCGACCCTTCAGCGCGCCAGTCCATCCAGCCTGCGAGATCGTCGAGCAGTGCGGGATCCGTGCTGTTCAGCTTCACCAGGTGCGCGTTGTGACCCTGCAGATGCTCGTACGTCGCCTGGTCGAGGAACCGGATCGCGATCGTCTGCATGCCCGGTCGCATCTCGTCAGGCATCCGGATTCCATCGCTCGAAGACAGCTCCAGCGTCGCCGTCGCCGACGGCTCGAGTGCGCCCGATTCCGTGTCCGTCACGGTCAGCTGCTGCAACATGCCGCTGTACGAGTGAAACTGCTCGTCCTCGTCCTTCACATAGCACTCCAGGATATACGTTCCCGGCTGCAGCATCACCGTCGTCTGCGACGTCTTGCCCGCCGCCGTCAGACCGGGACCGCCCGATGCCGGCGCACCCGGCGAGAAGAACCACGGGGCCGATGCGGAGATCGCGCCGACCAGATTACCGAGGAATGCATCATAGCTGATGTCGCCGGCGACATACGGATTGAACTCCTCCTGGAACGGCACCGTGATCGCGTCGTGCCAGTGGTCGAGCAGCGGCTGGCCTGCGTTCGCCGCCGCTTCGATCGCCTCCTGCGGAGCGCGGTACAGCAGCACGAAGTGATCGCTGTGCGACGCGTTCGTGAAACGGAACGTCGTCCAGCCGCTGGGTACTTCGTCCGCCGACAGGCTGAACAGGTGCTTCCCGCCGCTGTGCGTCGCGGTCACGTCTACGATGCTGGCCTGTCCGCGCGCCAGAACGTCCGCGCTGGCTGCCATGATCGGGTCCGGCGCCGCGTCGGCGCAGGCGAGGACGAGGGCGATTGCGCCCAGGGTCGTGATGGTACCGTGCTTCATGATGTCCCTCGATGAGTCAGTGAACTGTTGCGGGTGAGGGGACGATGGGCAGGGCCCCTTTGCTGGCCGTCTCATGAGTCTTAGAGTACGTCTAAGGCAGCAGCCGCGGCTCGAGGGGTGCCGGACGCGGAACCCATTCTGCAGAATGGCCGGTCCTCACATATCGGGAGGCTGTTCACCCATGGCAGGCGCCGTAAGGTCGGCCACGACCATGTTAGA
>DATHVW010000012.1:0-19201 GCA_035461085.1 Longimicrobiales bacterium
GCCGCGTTCGGAGGCTGTCATGCAGGGACCACGTTCCACTCTCGCACGCGGCGCCATTGCCGGCGCCATCGGCGCGGCCGTCCTCGCCCTGTTCTTCCTCGGGGTCGATCTCATCCGCGGCGCCCCGCTCGACACCGCCACGTTCCTGGCGAGTGTGGCGGCCGGCCGCAGTCCGGGTGATGCGGGCGCGGGACTCATCGCGCTCTACACGCTCATCCACTTCGCCCTCTTCATTGCCGTCGGCATCGGGGCGACCTGGGTGATCGAGCGCGCGCGCATCCGGCCGCATTTCCTGCTCGGCGCGGTGCTCGGCTTCCTGCTCTTCGACATCGTCTTCTATGCGGGCGTGATCATCACGGGCGAGAACGTCGTGCGCGCGCTCGGCTGGCCGGCGGTGATGGCGGGCAACGTCCTGGCAGGCATCGCCATGTTCGGCTGGCTCCAGCTGACCGCGCCCGCAGGCACGCCGACATGGGCGACGACGTTCACCGGCAATCGCCTCATCCGCGAAGGCCTGGTTTCCGGTGCGATCGGCGCCGCGGCCGTGGCTGTCTGGTTCCTCGTGATCGATGCAGTCGCAGGCAGGATCCTCTACACCCCCGCAGCGCTGGGCTCCGCGGTGTTCCTGGGCGCGGAGAGCCCGGAGAATGTCAGCATGTCGGCGGGAATCATTGCCGGCTACACGGTCGTGCATCTGGCGGGGTTCATCGCGATCGGCATCCTCGCGGCCGCGCTGTTTCTGCGTGCGGACATCGAGCCGCCCGTCCTGCTCGGCGCCGTGCTGCTGTTCGTCACTCTGGAGGCATTCGTGATCGGCGTGATCGCGATCCTTGCCGCCTGGCTGCTCGCGACGATCGGCTGGTGGACCATAGCAGCGGCGAACCTGATCGCCGCCGCCGCGATGGGCATCTATCTGTGGCGTGCGCACCCAGGCCTGCGTGCAGAGCTCCGGCGTGAGAGCCTGGAAGAACCGTCAATCACGCATCATCCTCCGGCTGCGGCCTGACGGCGACCGCAGCCGGCGGGCCTCATCGGTACTCCCGGTCCAGCAGCCGCACCGCCGCCAGCACGGTGCGCACGGCGCGCGGGTAGAAGCCGGGCTGGATCCCGCTCAGCTCATCCGTCGGCCGATGGTAGTCGGGATGGTCCTCCACGCCAAAGTACAGGAACGGAATGCCCGCGCGATGAAACGCCGCGTGATCGGATGCGGTGGTCCAGTCGTCCGACGGGCGCGCGCCCGGCCGGTCATGGCCGGGGATCAGCGTCACCTCGGCGTTCCGCGCGACCTCCTCGACAAACGGCAGCAGCTGCGGGTAATGCGCCGTGCCCGCGACGTAGAGCTCACCGGCGTCGTTCCGTCCCACCATGTCCATGTTGATGTTCAGCACGATCGACTCGAGCGGAACCGGCGGATTCTCGACGAACGCACGCGCGCCGCGCAGTCCACCTTCTTCCGCATCGAGTGCTGCGAAGATGAGTGTGTGGCGCGGTCGATTGCGCGTGAAGTAATCCGCCATGGCCAGCAGCGCGGCGGTACCCGACGCGTTGTCATCCGCGCCGTTGTAGATCTCGCCGTCCCGCACGCCGACGTGATCGTAGTGAGCGGTGACGACGATGTACTGCGACGGCTGCGTGGTGCCCGTCACCTGCCCGACGATGTTCACGCCTTCGATGGTTGTGTTGTTCCGCTCGATGTTGAACGGGTGCAGATACGAGGTGCCGCCCACCGGCTGGAGGCCGCGCTCGCGGAACGATCGCTCGATGAACGCGCGGGCGCGGGCGTTGCCCGGCGTTCCCACCAGCCGGCCTTCCATCGAGTCGTGCGCCAGCACACCGATGTCGCGCAGCAGCCGGACCGAGTCGATCGACGCCGCCGCCAGAGGCGGGGCCTCCAGTGACGCGTTGGACGGCGCACATGCGGCTACCAGCACAGTCACCGCGAGACAGTACTTCACACTCGATATCATCTCAGAATCCCGCGCTGCCGGAATCCGCATCGCGAGGATCGGCGGCGCCGATACGCTGACCGGTCCGCGGATCGATCATGATGGCGTGCACGCTGCCCTGGCGTCCGCCCATGCGCACCTCGTGGCCCATTGCGCGCAGCTGTTCGATCGTCGCTTCCGTGGCGCCATCGGCCTCGATGCTGATGCGATCCGGCAGCCACTGGTGGTGCAGACGCTTTGCCGCGACCGCCTGGTCGATCGGCATCTGGTGGTCCACGATGTTCAGCACCATCTGCAGGACGGTGTTGATGATCGTGCGCCCGCCGGGACTGCCGAACACCGCAACCAGCTGGCCGTCGCGGGCGAGGATCGTCGGCGTCATGCTCGAGATCATGCGCTGCTCCGGCCGGGCGAGGTTCGGCTCCGTGCCCACGAGACCGGACTCCGTGGTCAGGCCGCGGCGCGCGTTGAAGTCGCCCATCTCGTTGTTGAGCAGGAACCCGGCACCGGGCACGACGATCTTCGAGCCATAGCCCTGCTCGAGCGTATACGTGACGCTCACCGCCAGTCCGCTGGCGTCCACCACCGAGTAGTGAGTGGTCTGATCACTCTCGGTGGGCATGACGAGGTCCGTCGTCGCGGATACACTCGCGCGGTTCGGGTCGATGTCGCGGCGCAAGCCGGCCGCGTGCTCCTTGCTCGTGAGCCGCTCGACCGGTACATCGGCAAACTCGGGATCAGCGACGTACTGCGCGCGGTCACGGTACGCACGACGCATCGCCTCGGCGAGATGATGGATGTAGGGCGCCGTGTTGTGGCCCATGCCGCGGAGGTCGTATGCCTCCAGGATGTTCAGCATCTCCACCATCGCGATGCCGCCGCTGCTCGGCGGCGCCATGCTGATGATGTCGTAACCGCGATACGTGCCCGTCACGGGCGTCATCTCGCGCGGCTCGTAGCGCGCCAGATCCTCCATCGTGATCATCCCGCCGCCACGCTCCATCTCAGCCGCCAGCAGGCGCGCCGTCTCGCCCGCATAGAAACCGTCACGACGCTCCGCACGGATGCGCTCGAGTGTGCGGGCCAGGTCCGGCTGCTGCCAGACGTGGCCTTCGGGGTACGGTGTGCCGCCGTTCGAGAACGCCGCAATGCTCGCAGGGTAGCTCTGCATCGATTCCAGCACGTTCGCGAACGAACGGGCGAGATTCTCCGACAGCGGGAACCCGTCGGCCGCAAGCTGTACGGCCGGCTGGACGAGTGACGACCAGTCCGCGCTGCCATACTTCCGGTGCGCATAGTCGAATCCGGCGACCGTACCGGGCACGCCCACCGCCAGGTGGCTGCTGTGATGGATGCGCGAGGAGTACTCGCCCGTCGCGGGATCCACGAACATCTCGGCATGCGCGCGCAGCGGCGCCTTCTCGCGGAAATCGAGCGCGGTAGTGCGCCCGTCCGGGAACCGGATCACCATGAAACCGCCGCCGCCGATGTTGCCGGCCGTCGGATGCACGACGGCGAGTGCGAACCCGGTCGCAATGGCGGCATCGATCGCATTGCCGCCGTTGCGCAGGACTTCCGCTCCGACGTCGCTCGCGATCTGGTTCGCCGAGACGACCATCGCGCTCGTCGTACGCGCATCGCGCTCGAGGCCGGCCCTCCCGTCCGCGCCACCCACGGCGGGCGAGCAGGAGATCGTTGCCAGAGCCGACGCGAGAAGCAGTGGCAGCGCCCTGTGCTTCCGGTTTCTCACCAGTGTGCTCATGTATCCTCCGTTACCCATCGCTCGATTGCCCTTCCCCCGCACGTCGATCGCGGGATGAATGGATTCATCCGTGATCCATCGGTTCGCGCCGCTTGTGCTGCACGAGCAGCCCGAACAGCACGGCGCCGAGCCCGAGCAGCGACAACCAGCGCTGCTCCTGCCCGGCGAAGAACATGTACGCCGCACCCACCGCCATGAACCCGGCCACGAGCACGAACATCCCCCAGACCTCGCGCCAGTGGAACCGGCCATCACGAAGCTGGAGCAGGACCGGAATGAGGATTACGAGGGCGGTGACGAAAAGGAATATGCCGATCACGCTGTTGCTCTGCATCCAGCTCCTGTCGTTCCGTTCAATTTCGCGCTCGAGTGCGCACTCGGGTCGTCACGCCGCTCGGCCGGGCACGCGGCCGATCCCCTCACAGTCGCGTCTAGTTGTTCAGCACCCACCGCTGCGCGGGCAGGTCATAATACAGCACCGGATACCCGCTCTCATCCGCAGCAACCGACAGCTGGAAGAACACGGGCGACACGCTGTCGGACGGTGCGGCGACCGGAGCGGCCACGTCTTCCGGCGTGTACCGGCGATAGCGCCAGCGGGCGAGCCCCCAGGTGGGCGGCTCGATAACGGCGACGTACTCCGGCACCAGCTCGTCCAGCGCGGCGGGATACGTACCATGTGCCTGCCGGTACGAATCGAGGGCCGCGACCAGCACCGCGCCACGCTCCTTGGACTGCTCGAGGGCACCTTCATCCTTGTGCGCGTAGGCATAGACGATCGCGCCCAGGCCGATGGCCACGCTCGTTACGATGATCTCTGCCCATGGAATCTTTCTGTGCATTCTTTCCCGCTGCGTCAGCTGCCTGCCCGGTTCCACACGCCGAGATACTCCCGGCTGAACTGCCAGTGCTGCTCTGCTTCGGCGCGCGCGCCGAGGTGGTGCGTCGTTCCCGAGGTGACCCACACCACCTCATCGGCGAGCGCGAGAAGCGTCGGCACTTCGTGTCCCGACACGACGATCGCGCAGCCGCGATCGGCCAGCCGCCGCAGCCTGCTCGCCACGAGCTCCGCATCGTGCGGTGAGATTCCCATGAACGGCTCGTCGGCCAGAAGGCATGCGGGCTCGCGTATCTCGACGATCGCGAGCTCCGCACGTCGCCGCTCACCGCCCGACAGCTCATGCGCGAAGGACCCTGCACATTCGGTGAGTTTCAACTCCACCGCAACCTCCCGCGCGCGCGCCGGCACTCCGCACCGCCGCGCCATGCGCGCGAGATGCTGCTCCACGCGCAGGTTCCGCGTGAGCAGGTCGCGCTCGGGCAGGAAGAACATGCCAGCCCGCGCCAGCCGGTGAATGTCAGGACGCACATGCAGTTCACCCATGAACCGGACCGTGCCCTGATCCGCGGCGATGACACCTGCGGCGATTCGCATCAGCGTGCTCTTGCCGCTGCCGTTGCGGCCGAGCAGTGCCGTGATCCGACCCGCCGCAGCGTGCAGCGACGCGGACGTGAGCACGCGCCGGCTGCCAAAGCTCCGGCTCACGCACTCGACGCTGAGGATGGCGCCGCTCACAGCAGCAATTCCAGTGTGATCTCCAGGATCACGGCCGTCGCCGCGGCCGCAGCGCCCGGCAGCCAGCGTGGGATGCCCAGCAGCGCATGGAACAGGGGCTCACGCATCATGCGCGCGTCCACGTGCGCCAGTGCACCGGTCGCGAGGATGATCAACGCGACGGCAAATGGTGAGACGGTGATCGTGATGGTTGGAGGCATGCCGAGGCCGGGCGGAATCACCATCATTCCCGCGAGGCCGACCCGCACCAGCGTCCACAGCACCGTGCCGCGCCACAGGTGCGGTAACACCAGCTCCGCCGGCGGCCGCCGCGTGAGCGGCGTGGATGAGGGGAGTGGCACGCGCTACATCTGGAGGAGCAGGAAGAGACCGGCGAGTATGCCTCCGGCCGTGAGCGCACGGCGCCATGTGAACGGCCGTGCACCCTCGAGGTCGCGGCGCGTCCAGAACAGGGCGATCGCGCAGAACCCCCGGTTCGCGTAGCGCGGCGGCAGGAACGCCTGGTTGTTGTACAGCTCGACGCCTTCGAGTGCGTCCGGCTGGAGCACGGCGTTCAGGTGACGCTCGTCCTGCACTTCGAGGCCGTCCACGAACAGAGTCGGGCGGCAGCCGCCGCGCGGCAGCAGGTGAATGAGAAAGGCCGAGACCGCCGGCATGTTCGCGCGCTGGACCTCGTCGCGGAAGAACACTTTACCCATGCCGGAGCGGCGGGTCATCATTGCGCGGTCGTAGTACTCCTGCAGCCAGCCCGCATTGAACGCGGAGCGCCCCACGACGCGCAGCGGCTCGAGTGCAACCGCGGTGGGGCTCATGCGGAGCTCGAGCTCGACCTGCATGCCCAGCGCCGCATCGATCGTCGCGGTCTCCACGCTCGTGTATGCGATGTGCGTGACGCGCAGCCGGTACGCGCCGGGCTGCGGCACCATGATGCGGAATGAGCCGGCCGTGTCCGCCACAACGGTGCCGCGGCGCAGGCCCGTCGTGTCCATCAGCTCGATCATGGCGCCTCCGACCGGCCGTTCAGATCCTTCCTCGACGACCTTGCCGGACACGAGCTGCGCCGCGGCCGGCGCTCCGCACGCCAGCAGCATGCTGGCGAACAGTACGATCCGGCCGCTCAGCGGCAGTTTCCATTGTGCAGCCATTGTTGCCTCCGAACGGAAGCGGTGCGGCCCGGCCGGCGCGCCTGCGCCGCCCGTCGGTCAGTCGATTTCGACCAGCTGCAGATCGAACGTCAGATCCTCACCCGCGAGCGGGTGGTTCGCATCGAGCGTAATGCTCCGCTCATTCACATCCGCGACCGTCACGACGAATGCACGACCCTCCTGGCTCAGCTGCAGCTGCTGGCCGACGGCAGGATCGATATCCGGCGGGAGCTGGGCCCGCTCGACGACTATGACGAGATCATCCTTCCGATCGCCGTACGCTTCCGCCGCCGGAATCTTCACCTGTCGCTCATCGCCCGGACTCATCCCGGTGACAGCCTGGTCGAATCCGGGGATGACCTGGCCGGATCCGACCGTGAACTCGAGCGGGTCGCGCCCGTCGGAGCTGTCGAAGACACTGCCATCCTCGAGCTTGCCGGTGTAGTGAACGCGGACCGTGTCTCCTGACTTTGCTGACGCCATTACTGACTCCATCTGGATGGGATCTGGGGTGAAAATCCCTTCGTCTGCAAGATTCCGTCCGACGTGCCGTGCCGGCACTGTCGTCACCCGGTGGCCGTGAACTCGATGTTGATCGCATCCGCGACGGGGGTGTACCCGATGCGTTGGTAGATCCTGTTGGATACCGGGTTCGCCAGGTCCGTGTACAGGCAGCAGAATCTGGCCCCTTGTTCGAGCGCGTGCGTGCTCAGTGCTGCGACGCACGCCGTGGCGTATCCTCGGCCGCGCCACTCGGGCGGGGTGTACACATAGCCGATGCGAACACCGTTCGGCGAGCGGCCCGAATAGCCTGCGAGCGTACGCGGTTCCGGGTCACACCAGAGCGCCATATCCCCTGCATCGATGCGCGCGGCAATGAACTCGCGCGTGCTGGTCACCTCGGTGTCGGCCTCAGCCGCAAAGCATGCGACCCAGGCTGCCACGAGCCCGATGTCCGCCGCGGTCGCGAGACGCAGTGCACCGCCGGGCAGCCTGTCCGGAGTCACCACGCGTTCGAGCGAATACAGGCGATGCGCCATCCCATCGCGCGCGGTGCAGCCGTGTCGTTCGCACCACTGCCGCGCAAACTCGCGCGCAGCCGCGTGCGGGCCGAACACCGCCGGCAGGTCATCGTAGCAGGCTGACACATCGACGACGAGTGCGTCCACCGCGCCGGGTGGTATGCGGCTGAGCAGGAGCTTGCGCGGCGGCGTGCGCAGCGCGCAGCCGACTACGGCGCCGTCCTGCTCGACTGTCGCGACATACAGGTTCTCGGCCGGCAGATCGTCACGTGCCGCGAGGCCCAGGATGAGCGAGTGCTCGACCTCCGTCTGCAGCAGCCACGGTCCGCCCCGCTTGAGGAACGTCTGCGCGTCGCCGTGTCGTGCGATTCGGGTGTGCATCAGCTATCCGGTGGATTTTGCCGGTCGCTTCCGCGCACGCAGGATCGTGACGACGGAATCGCCGAACCGGCGCCGCGTCCCGTTCGGGATACCCTCGTGATCGGGCGCATGCTCGAGGACGAGGAGCGTCGTGAACGGGACGTGCTGCCAGTACTTCACTACGCGGTCGAGCTTGCGGGAGCCGTAGGGTGGATCGGCGAACGTGATGTCGTACCGATCTGCAGGGAGCCGCTCCACGAACGGTATCGCGTCGCGATCGTAGATGCGCGTTTTCTCGCGCACTCGCAGCGCGGCGACGTTCGCCTTGAGCGAGTGCAGCGCAGCGGGCCCGTTCTCCACGAAGTCACAGTAGCGCGCGCCGCGGGACATCGCCTCGAGTCCGAGCGCGCCGGTCCCGGCGAACAGATCCAGCACGCGCGCACCGGTCAGCTCATCGCCGACCATCTCCATGATGCCGCTGCGCAGCGCCTCCGCCGTGGGCCGCACCCGGCCGCCGGGTGAGACGAGGGAGCGATCCGCCCATTTGCCGCCGACGATCCTCACGCGCCC
Source organism: Longimicrobiales bacterium (assembly GCA_035461085.1). GTDB lineage: Bacteria > Gemmatimonadota > Gemmatimonadetes > Longimicrobiales > RSA9 > SH-MAG3. The sequence continues at coordinate 8,382 of DATHVW010000012.1, forward strand.
TCACAGACCCAGTCGATCGAGATACTCATTGTATGCGGTCGCTCCGGCAGGCCCGCCCTGCCAGCCGCCGAAATCCGTCGCCGACGTCCAGAAGCATTCCACGTCATCGTGCGCCACCAGCAGCCCGTCCGACGGCTCGACGAAACGGCCGCTCACACAGCCCGCCGGATGGTCCGCATCGACGAGCGGCACGACGCGACTGCCTATGTTGCGCGCGGCGACCACCGGGAAGCGATAGGGCGTGGAATCACGCGCGCAGCTGTCCATCCTCCAGTGACCCTGCTCGCATGCGGCGTATGACGGATAGTTCGCATTGCGACCGTCCGATACCCATACCACCGGCGCACCACGCTCCAGGTCGTCAGCCCACTCGAACCGCTCCAGATCCGCGCCGCGGTACCAGCGGCAGCCGCCCTCGGACCGGCCGAAGCAGTGGGCGGACAGGAAGATCGCTTCGGTGAACCACGCGCCGCTCTGATTCTGCCGGACATCGACAACGATCAGTTCCGAGTCCCCCGCATGGCCCGCGCAGTCCACCAGCACGCATTTCAGTCCGGTCCAGCCGCAGTCGCGGTAATACGCCGGCATGTATACGAGCCGCACGACTCCGTGCGCGGGCTGCGCAGCATGGAAATAGCCTCCGGCTATGCGCTGCGCCGATCCGGGTGCGGGGAGAGTGCAGCGCGTCGAGTGCATCATGAGCAGCGGCGCGAACGCCTGGCTCAGAGCGAGCTCGCACGCGTCCCCCAGGCCGTCCCGGTCGATGTCGGGCCTCGCGTCGATGCATCGACCCGGGGCTGCGGCGATGCCCGGCGGATCTGCGGCCGGCACCTGGGGCTGGGCGCGCGAACATGCCCAGGTGAGCATGGACAGCGCTGCGATCATACACGGCTTCACGACACGGCGACTGCGATTCATTTCCTGCTGCACTTCGGTGCGACCTATTGCCTGAGCAGCGAGTCCATCGCCGTGGCACGCGCATTGGCGGTGTCGCGCGTGTCGATCGCGCGTTGAACGCTGCGTGCACCCGGCAGCGATGATGCGCCGATCACGCTGTCGCGCTGCGCCCGCGTGAGCGTGTCCGCTGCCGCGCCAGCTTCCTGATCGGACGGCCCGGAGCACGCCGCTGCCGTGAGTGCCAGCAGCAGCAAGACTTTCTGCGTCATCCTCATATCTGGATCCCCACGGCGATGGCGTGACATACACTTCCCGTCAGCACGAAGAGATGCCACACGGCGTGCGCGTACGGAATGCGGCGGCTGTGATAGAACACCGTCCCACCGGTGTAGGCGAGTCCGCCGCCGGCCAGCCACGCCAGCGCGACCGGGTCCACCGTTCTGACCAGCGGACCGGCAGCGACCACGACCAGCCAGCCCATGCCGATGTAAATGGCGGTGGACACACGCGGGAAGCGTCCGGTGAAGAACAGCTTGAATATGATTCCGGCGACCGCGAGTCCCCACACCATTCCGAACAGCGTCCAGCCCCAGGGTCCGCGCAGTGCCGTGAGCGTCAGCGGCGTGTACGTGCCCGCGATGAGGACGTAAATGGCGCAGTGATCGAAGATCCTCAGACGATGCCTGGCGCGCTCGCCGAGCGCGATGTGATAGGCGGTCGAGGCGCTGTAGAGCAGAACGAGCGAGGCCGCGAACACGGCCGCCCCGACGATCTGGTACACCGATCCGCTCAGTGTCGCGAGCGTGATCAGCACGGCGCCGCCGATCAGGCTCGCCACCACGCCTGCGGCATGCGTCAGCGCACTGGCCAGCTCGTCTTTCGATCTGGTCTGTCCCATCCTACCTCGTTTCGGAGTACTACTCAAGATAGCACCGGCAGCCGTGACAGCCACAATCGCGGCCCTCCGGAGCTTCAGGGCCGCTGCTGCACCGGGCAGCCGCCATACTGCAGCCACTCCCAGAAAGCTTCGCAGCTGCCTTCGATCCGGTACTCCACCGACTCCACCGCGGGCACTGCGAACGCTGTCCCGTTGAGCTCACGCAGCAGCATTGCACTGCCCGCTGAGGCGGACGCGTTCGGGATCAGCTCGCGCAGGTCCGCAAAATCCACGACCGCGTGCCCCGCCTCGTTCACCTGTACGGACCGGAGCGCCTGTGCGGTGGTGTCCGAGAACCACGAATGGATGCCTTCCGCCCGCTCGGCCGGCGTCGGGCCGCGCAGGAGCTGTCGCAGTGCCGCTTCCAGACCCACCGTGCTCGCGGGCACACGTCGTGTGACCGTGGCAGTGGATTCACCGCGGCTGAAATGGATGCTGAGCGAGGCGCTGTCCGTGTCGATGGCGCCAGCGCCAGTGTCGCCCGGAAGCGAGTCCGAAGCGAAAGTACCGCCCGGCGAATCCGCGGGCGGGCCGACCCGCTCCGCATCGTCCGGCGGAGCCGCCTCACATGCCAGTCCTGCGACCGCGGCCACGCACACGGCAAGGGTGCGGAGCGTGCGCCGCGCGGCGCTGACCGTCCAACGGCCGGGTCGGCGCCGGGCTACACGCGTCGGAGGGTGAGCCAGCGGATGTATATCGTTCATGATCCTCCATCGGGTTGCGGCTGCATTGTTGCGCATGCAGCCGCCGTCTAGTTTTGCGACGTGCACCATGCATGCCCCCGAGCCGGATCGACAGACGGTGAGCGACAGCAGCGAACGCAGTGATACCGCCGGTCTCCGCTCCGTGAGAGGCGTTTTCGAGGGCCTCGGGCGCGATGACCCAATGTACGCCGCGCTCTCCCGCAACGCCTCCCGCGGCAACCGCTGGGATCCCGAGGCATTTTTCGAGACCGGCCGCACCGAGATCGGCGACGTAATGTCCTACGTCGCGTCGCTCGGGCTCCCGCTGCAGCGCGGCCGGGCGCTCGACTTCGGCTGCGCGGTCGGCCGCCTGACGCAGGCCCTGGCCGACCACTTCCGCGAGACCGTAGGTGTGGACATTGCCACGTCCATGGTGGAGCGCGCGCGCGAGTACAACGCGCATGGCGACCGGGTGACGTACGTCGCCAATGCCGCTCCCGACCTGTCGCTGTTCGACTCCGCGTCGTTCGACTTCATTTACAGCAACAAGGTGCTGCAGCACATCCCGCCCGAAAACCAGCTCGGCTACATGCGTGAGTTCGTACGCGTGCTGCGGCCCGGCGGCGTGGCGGTCTTTCAGACACGCAACGGACCGGTGGTTCGGCCCGGCACACCACGCGCCCTCCTGTACAGGCTCAACCGCATGTATTTCCGGCGCTTCGCGCAGCGCATCCGCGGCCGGCCGGCGTACGAGATGCATTACGCGGCGCGCGCGCGGGTGGAAGAAGAAGTGTGTGCGGCAGGCGGTCGCATCGTGGATGTCGTGGACCTGAGCCGCGGCAGGCCGTCGAAGAGCCTGCGCTACTGCGTGGTGCGCTAGCCGCGCACCCGAAGTGGAAACAGCACCGTCCCATCACGTTCACGGCATCCAACCGATCGGCAGCGTCAGGAACATGCCGCCATACGGCGCCTTCGGGTTCATGTTCGCATAGACCTGAAGGCCGAGTCCGATCACGTCGAAAGGCGTGATCGCGACGTGCGTCGCCAGCGGGATACCGACGGTCGCGCACGAGTCGTAGCTGTTGCCGCACCTGTCCAGGTGCACAAACGACAGACCGGCGGCTACACCGGCGTGAATGAACCCGCCGCCTGCGAACCTGCCGTACAGCGCGCCGAACTCGCCGTACCCCGCATCGGAACCGCCGGGCTCTCCCATGGTCGCGAGCCCGCGCAGCGTGAAATGGTGCGGCGCCCGTTCGTACACCATCTGTCCCATGACACCGAGACCGCCAGCGCCGCCGTGCGCGGTGCCGCCTCCGAGCCCAGCAGCGATCCAGAACCGCTGCGGCTTTTGCTGCGCCGCCGCGGGCTCCGATGCCACGAGCGCGATCAGCACCGTCAGCAGTGCGCAGGCTGCCCGCCGCCTCATGCGTCGCCCGCGAGTTTCATGCGACAACGTACGCCCTGAAGCGTCGGGGCGCGTCATGACGGTGACAGCGCATCCTGAAGGCCTGCGGCCGTCAGCAGCTCCCGTGCACGGGCTGCGTCCTGCTGCCGTACGATGAGTCGTGCAGGGTTCGAGAATGACAGCCCCATCTCGATACCGCCCGCGTCATCGAAATACAGCGCGGAATCCATGGCGGCATCATCGAGGAACCCCCGGGCGTACTCCGCCTCGTGGCGGTAGTTGAACCGCGCCACCACGGTGGTCATCGGGTCATCGGGGCGATGATCGCTCATGCCGCCTCCAGTGGCTTTACGGGACCCGCAGCTGCAGCCAGAGCAGCCGTAATCACATCGATCGCGGCTCCTCGCACTGCACCATCGATGTCCACGGCCGGGTCGTACGCCGATACCGTCATGCCTGCAAGCCGCACTCTCGCGCCGGCTGCGCCGACGAGCTGGATGACGTCCTGCGACGTGAGGCCGCCCGGACTCGCAAAGCTGTTCGCGCGCCCAACGCTCTCCGGGTCGAGCACATCGAGATCGACGTGGAGATACAGCGCGCTCAGCCCCGCCGTGAAGGAATCGAGCGCGGCGCCGGCACTGCCATCTCTGACGCCGGCGGGCGACAGGACCCGGACCGCGGACTGCTGGAGCGCCGCCGTCTCGGGCGGGTCGAGGTCACGCGTGCCCGCGAGCATCAGCCGGACCGCGGCGAGACTTTCCGGCAGGATGTCGCGCGTACGATCCGCGTGACACCAGCCGAGCAGGGTCGCTGCGGCCATGCCGTCGAGGAAACCGCTCGGACTCGTCTGCGGCGTGTTCACGTCGCCATGCGCGTCCAGCCACAGCACACCCGCCGCCTCGCCGGCGAGACTGGCGAACGCACCGACCGTGCTGAAGCAGCTGCCCGAGATCGTCAGCGGGAATCTGCGCGCCGCGCGGCTTGCCCGCGTGACGCGCGCCACCCGGGCGGCGAGGTCGAAGGTAGTGGCCAGCTCATCATCCGGCGTCGCGCCCGCCTCCACCGGAACCAGGTCCACATCGTGCCCTGCCGCGCGCAGCTTCTGCATCAGCCCTTCCCGCAGCAGGGACTGCGGACCTGCACCCATCCGGAAGCCGCGGCGACCGGAGTCGTACGGCACGGTGATGAGATCGATCGAGATCACGGCGTCGCCTCGGTGTCAGAGGAATCGGGTCACACCATCACGGCACGGGCGCGCGTGAGCGCGCCGGTCAGCTCCCCGTCGCCTTCGGTCCTGACGAGCTCGCCGATTCGGTCGTTCGGCAGCCGATGCAGCAGCAGCCGCGCGACGTTCAGATCGGACGCCGCGAGGCGCGCATCGGCATCGGGCGCCGAACCATCCGCGAGCAGCCACGTGCCATCGCGGCACTCGAGGTGCCAGCTCCCGCCCGCGGGTCCGCTCGCATCGATCGACACCGCAGTGCCGTCCGGCCGTCCCACCGACGCGAGCGCGTGCGGCAGGGCGAGGAGAGATACGTCGATGACCGGCCTCAGTAAATCCGGATGCGTGAGTGGAGCCACCCCGGTCGCGTCCCGTATCTGGTCCTGATGATGCCAGCGCTCGGTGTATTCGCGACCGATATCCAGCCACATCGGCGACCGCTGCTGTCCCGCCCAGGACACGGGGAACGTCGCGTCGCCCTCGAGCATCGCGGACTCCATCAGCGTCGCGAGAGTGACGCCCGTGTTTTCCAGCAGCTCGACGAGCAGACGCGGACTGATCCGCCGTGCCGCGTTCGTCCACTGCGCATTCAGTCCGTTCAGATACGCCAGCAGATCACCGTATCCGGTGATCGGCCGGTCGGGCGGTGGCGGCGGGTGCCCGTCGCGATCGACCGAGATCCGGCGCAGGTCGCCATCCAGCAGATGGGCCGCCACATCCCGCACCGTCCATTCGCCCGCACCGACGTGGAGATTCCACGTGTCGTCCGGCAGACCGCGCAGGAGCTCGATGAGCGCGCTGTGCAGCGGCCGGAACAGGTGGGCGGTTCGGACGATTGACGGCACGCGCCGGCTCATCGTTATCCCGGCCACGCCTGCGCAGTCTCCGTTGCAGGCGATCGACGCCACGCGGCCGCGGCCCATCCGGAGAACGCCAGGAGCATCGCGGCCGTGAGCCAGCCGCCCGCAGCGAACGAATCACGGAACCCGAAACCCAGGCCGAACCCGATCGCGAGCAGCGCGCCCGCCAGTACGCCGAACGCGCGCATGCCGTAAAGGAACACGAACGGCAGGTAGTGCGCTCCCACGATGACCATGACGGCCGGATAGAACCAGTTCACGTTGTGGAGCGCGGCCGCGCCGGCCAGTGGCAGGGTGAACGGCACGATGAAAGCCACCTGCATCGCCAGTGCGTTGAGCGGATTGTCACCGCTCAGGCTGGCACGGCGGCCCATGAGCCGCAGTACGGCCTGGGTCAACGGGAAGATGAACATGCCGCCGCCGGCCAGCAGCACGATCGCCGCCTTGTGACTCATGAACGTTCCAGCGGCGGCCGATGCCAGCCAGATCGTGCCGGACACGGCCTGCCCGACCGCGCCGTTCAGGAACACCGTCCTTACCTCGTGCTGGGCTTCAGCAAGCGTCATGCGGCCTCCGCGGCAATGCTGTGAGGACGATTTCCGCGGCCGGAAAGGACGCGGCATGCGGAGCTTCAGTGATCGCCGAGTGGCTTACTGCGCTGCCGGCCGGCGGGATAATCGGCCACCGTGCGCAGCGCGGCAGTGCCCCGGGCTGTATCCGTGATCACCGAGATGGTACCCTCCGTCTCCAGAACAATGGATTCCACGGCGTCCACCGAGCCCACGCCCTGTGAACGAACGGCCGCGAGCAGCTCGGCCTCGGTGACCCGCTCGCGATGCATCGCGCCGCGCAGGAACTGGCCGCCGTGGTAGAGGAGCTGCGGCTCCGATTTCACAATACGGTGCACACCATGCCACCGCACCGAGCTCCATGTGATCGCAAACTGGAGGATCACGAGAAGGGCGAATGCTCCGACTACTTCGAGCAGCGAGAGATCGCTTGTCACGAGTGCTGCCGACAGCGTCGAGCCGAATGCGACGGTAACGATGAGGTCGAAGGCGTTGAACTTGGACAGCGTCCGCTTGCCGCTGATGCGAAGCAGGAGAAGCAGCGCGAGATAGGCCGGTATGCCCACCGCGACCAGTCGCGTCAGGCCCTGCCACCCATCGAAGAACATGTCTTCACCTCGCCTTCTACAGAGCGACTACTCCGATTGCGCGCAGGCGTGAACAGTCCACCCTCAGGCCCTCACCCTCTTCCTCACCGTACAGGCCGTTCGGCTCTACCGAGTAGTCGCCGGTGGCGCGGTAGCGGGCGGCGGTCGAATCGGAGACCTGGCGCATGACCGACCGCTCCAGTCTGAGCGTGGCGTGCAGGCCGGGATCGCGCAGCTGTGGCGGGCAGTCCCCCGGCGTCGCAGCAGGTATCACGACCGTGAACTGCTGGGGCAGATTCGTGGCCGAGCGCAGGTCGCGAGACATCTCCCCGGACACGACCTCGACAGATGATACCTGGCGTCGCACACAGCCGCCGGCGACGAGCAGCGCCACGACCACGGCCGAAAGAACGGCGCGGTCAGTCATCCGTGTGATCGCTGTCACCGAAAGGTGCGCGGGCACGACGGATGTTATCGATGATCCCGGCCGCGAGATTCAGCACAATGCCGGCGCCGACAATGGCGAGGCCGACCAGCGGCGCGCGCGGCCAGCGGTAGACGAGTCTGAAGGCGTAGAGTATGCCGAGGACCAGGAACCCGCCGCGCGCGATCAGGCCGGCGGCAAACTGCAGCGTCGTGATCCTGCGCGCGCGCCAGCGACGTACCTGGAGGCCGATCGCGATGAGCGCTGCGACCAGGAGGACGATGCCCCACGCGGCGTGAGTCAGCCGCCCGCCTGCAACACCGCTCGCGACTGGCGCTCCTCCCGGTCTTCCCTGCCACTCCAGCGGAAGAAGACGATCGTGAGCGCGATCCAGAACACGAGCATGCCCGGCACCCACATGATCACGCCTCCGAGCTGCTGATCGTCCACGGCGGAGAGCGACGCGAACACGCGCGGCGCCGCCTCGTACCACGGATACATGGCCTGCTCGGCGAACGTGATGATCGCCGACACGATGGACATCGGAATGCCCAGCGCGGCCATGTACAGCAGCCGCACCGGCGTCTGCATCCGCACCAGCTCCGGTACCGGATCGATGACCGGCCACCACATCAGCGTGGCCGCCGCAATGAACATCATGTGCTGCAGGATGTGCGCGTTGTGATTGACCAGCGCCCAGTTGTACAGCGACGGGAAATGCCAGCCGATGAAAACGACGTTGTACAGGGCGAACGCGATCAGCGGGCTCGTGATGGCACGGGAGCTCGCCAGCAGACCGCGACGCCTCAGCAGCGGCCGCAGCGACCACGAAGGCAGACCCATCAGCCACAGCGGCGGCACGATCAGCGTGATGATCAGGTGCTGCACCATGTGCGCGCTGAACAGGAAGTTGTCGCTCAGATCGTGCAGCGGGCCGTTCAGTGACAGGAACAGCAGTAATGTTCCGCCGACGAACGACACCTGCTGCATCCCGCTCGCCGCCGGCTCACCATCGGGGCGCCAACGCATGATGATGTGGTAGTACGCCGCCACCCACAGCACGCAGCCGATCAGCGTCGAGATGTGAACCTCGAAGCGCGTCCACGAGAACTCGCCCCCGTGGATGATGTTGAGCAGTGACAGGGGTGAAACGATCATGTGCTGCTGTGCCCCGCTACCGGATCAGCTGAATACTCCGTACGCCGGCAGTACCTTGAACAGGATGACCATGCCGATCACGACGAGCACCGCCAGGAACAGCGGCGCCCAGAATACACGCCCGAAAATCGGATGATCCATCTTCAGGTGCATGTAGTACAGCACGACCAGGAAGAACTTGGCCGCAGACAGCAGCAGCAGCGCAGGTACGAGCACCGGTGCCAGTGCATCAATATAGAAGATCGCTACCTCGGCACCGGTGATGACGCCGAGCACCAGCCCGATGAACGCATACTTCTTCCACCCGACGTGGTGCTCCTCCGCCGCATGCGCGTGGCCGTGCTGGTCGTGGATGGCATGTGAGTCGGCCATCGGCTACTCCATCAGGTAGATGAGTGTAAAGATCGCGATCCAGACGATATCGACGAAGTGCCAGTACAGGCCGGCGATCTCGAGCCGCAGCGAGTTCTCCGGTCGCAGCGTGCCGCGGAACATGTCCACCCACAGCATCAGCAGCCAGATCACTCCGACCGTCACGTGCGCGCCGTGGAAACCGGTCAGCACGAAGAACGTGGAGCCGAAGAGATTCGTGCTGAGCGTCAGCCCTACATGGTAGAAGTGCGTGAACTCGTACGCCTGAAAGCCGATGAACGTCGCGCCCAGCACGATGATCATCATCGTCCAGAACAACGCCAGCCTGCGTCGTCCCGCGCGCAGGAAGTCGAGCGCGAGCACGACCGCCAGCGACGACATGAGCAGCACGAACGTCGAGATCGACGTCAGCGGGATGTCGAAGACGTCGGTCGGGAACGGGCCGACGACGCTCGTCCCCTTGTAGACCATGTATATGGAGATCAGCGATCCGAAGAACAGCGTCTCCGATCCCATGAACACCCAGAATCCGACCTTCCAGGTGTTCAGCCCGGTCGCCGTCGGCGGGTGTGCCGGGTGATGATGTTCCACTGCAGCCGTTGCCAAAATCTGGTTCCTTATCCGTTCAAGTGGGCTCGTAGGCCCAGTTGATTGCACCGATCATCGTCCACGCGAGGCCGAGCAGCGGCATCCACCAGATGTTCGTCATGAACAGCACGAACGTCATGACGACGCCGAACCCGGTGAAGAGGGGCCAGTACGAGTTGGGCGGCATGTGCATCGCCGGCTCCATGGGCCCGAACGCGGCCGCCCGGACCTGGTCCGCCTCGACCCACAGCGGCTCGCGCGAATGCACCGTCGGGATCTGGTTGAAGTTGTGCTCCGCCGGCGGCGAGGTGGTCGCCCACTCGAGCGTCGCTGCGTTCCACGGGTTCTCGCCCGCGGGCGCGCCGCGCTTCAGGGCCCACACGATGTTGCCCACGAGCATGAGCACGGCGACGATCTGCACGAACACGCCGACCGTCGAGAGCAGGTTCAGCGCTGCGAGGTTCAGGTCCGCGGAGTACGTGAAGATGCGGCGCGGCATGCCGAGCAGCCCGATCCAGTGCTGCGGCATGAACGTCAGGTTGAACCCGATGAAGAACAGCCAGAACTGGACCTTCCCGAGGCTGTCGTTCATGAATCGGCCGGTGAGCTTCGGGAACCAGAAGTGGAGCCCGCCGAAGATCGAGAAGATGAGTCCGCCGATCAGCACGTAATGGAAGTGTGCGACGACGAAGTACGTATCGGTCTGCTGGAGGTCGTGCGGCGACGTGGCGTGCATGACGCCGGAGACGCCGCCGATCGTGAACGTGATCAGCATCCCGATCGCATACAGCATCGGCGTCGTGAAGCGGATCTTGCCGCCCCACATGGTCGCCATCCAGTTGAAGATCTTCACACCGGTCGGGATCGCGATGATCATCGTGGAGATCGTGAAGAACGCGTCGGCGATCGGACCCATGCCGCTCGCGAACATGTGGTGCGCCCACACGCCCCAGCTGATCAGCGTGATCAGCGCGCCGGAATACACCATGACCGCGTAGCCGAAGAGCGGCTTGCGCGAGAACGTGGGGATGATCTCCGAAACGATGCCGAACGCCGGCAGGATCAGAATGTAGACCTCGGGGTGGCCGAACATCCAGAACAGGTGCTGCCACACC
>DATHVW010000013.1:0-11128 GCA_035461085.1 Longimicrobiales bacterium
TCCGAGCGGATTGCCGAGCGCGAGCACCCAGTCGCCGACGCGCAGGTTGTCGGAATCGCCGAGCGGCGCCGTGGGCAGGGATTCACCCGGTGCCGGATCGATCTTGATCACGGCGATATCCGTTTCGAGGTTACCGCCGATGACCGCCGCACGGTACTCGCGGCCGTCCACCAGCCGCACGGTCAGCTGCGATGCTTCCGCGACCACGTGGTTATTGGTCAGGATGTGCCCCTGCGCGTCCACGATGACGCCCGACCCGCTGCCGCGGCGCGGCTGCTGCGGCGCGAAACCCGGCGGGAGCATGTCGCGGAATCCCGGCGGAATCTGGTCGTTCTGTGCGCCCAGTGGCGCCTGCTCGACCGAGATATACACGACCGCAGGCAGTGTCTGCTCCGCTGCGGCTCGGAATGCCGCCGACAGCGCGATCGCCGTGGTCGTGTCGGCTATTCCGGGTGCGCCGAGCCGTTGCCGTACCTGCTGCTGCGCCGGCGTCTGCGCGGCTGCGACGACCGGCGTCAGCGTCAGCGCGACCGCCAGCCAGCGACCTCTTCTCAGCATGATCTCCTCGCTCTCGTTTCAACATTACACGCCCGGCGGGCGCACGAAGGGCCGGTGCTGCAAGCACCGGCCCACTGCGTATCACCGTGCCGGGCGCGCGGTCTCAGCCCTTGGGGTTCTCGATGCGGCGGCCGCTCTCGCGGTTCGTCGCCTTTACCTGAATGCGGCGGGGCTTCGCTTCCTCCGACTTCGGCAGGCGCACGCTCAACACGCCATCCTCGTAGTGCGCCTCGCACTTGTCTCCCTTTACGGTCGGCGGCACGGTGAAGCTGCGCTGATAGCGCCCGTAACGACGCTCGAACAGCCGGTAATCGGAGTCCTTCCGTCCCTCCTCGCGCTCCACCTTCTTCTCGCCCGCGATCGTCAGGACATTGTTCTCCAGCGTGATGTCGAGATCCTCGTTACGGAAGCCCGGCATCTCGACCTCGAAACGGATCTCGTCGTCCGTCTCCACCACTTCGGCCGGCATGGCCACCAGTCCACCATTCTCCGCATCCGGCCACATCGAGCCGGCCAGACGGTCCATTTCGCGGCTCATGCCCAGCAACGAATCGAGTGCAGAGCCACCCCGACTGCGTGACATCGGAATCACTTCTCCACCTCCATGGTTTCACCACATCGGCGCGCCCGCCGCACACCATGCACGGCGCTGTAACGCGCCCCGCGATAATCACGGCATTGGCCGTGCCCGTGGCGCACGCCGATGTGGCAGATTCGCGGCGGGCTCGCAGGTGGTGTATTTGTCGATTCGACATGCCGCTTGCCGAAATTGCCGACCGCGTCCAGGGAGCGGCCGTCTATTCCGATTCGGCTTCGCGGCGGAGCCGGTCCCAGTACTCGATGCGCTTGCGGACGTCCTTCTCGAAGCCGAGCGCGCCGGGCTCGTAGAACCTTGCGCCACGCAGCTCATCGGGAAGGTGCTCCTGCGGGACGAAGCTGCCCTCGTAGTCGTGGGCGTACCTGTAGCCCTCGTGATAGCCGAGGTCCTTCATCAGGCGCGTGGGCGCGTTACGGATGTGGAGGGGCACGGCCGCGGCCGGCGTCTTCCTGGCTGCGTCGAGTGCGGCGTTGAGCGCGCGATAGGACGCGTTCGACTTCGGCGCGGTGGCCAGATAGATCGTCATCTCCGCCAGCGGCAGGAAACCTTCCGGCGGCCCGAGGATCTGGAACGCCTGCCGCGCACCGACGGCGACCTGGAGCGCGTTCGGGTCGGCCATGCCGATGTCTTCGGCTGCCATGGCGATCGCGCGGCGGAAGATGATCAGCGGATCCTGACCGCCTTCGATCATGCGCGCCATCCAGTAGAGGGCGCCATCCGCGTCGCTGCCGCGCAGCGCCTTGTGGTAGGCGGACAGGATGTTGAAATGCTCCTCGCCGCCCTTGTCGTAGCGCGCAAACCGCAGCTGCATGGCCTCGCGCGCGAGATCCACCGTGATGCGTCTGTCGGCCCCCGCCAGCGTTGCAGCGGTCTCCAGCGTATTGAGCGCGCGGCGCGCATCGCCGTCCGCTTCGACACTGATCATTTCGAACGCATCGTCATCGACGCTCAGCCCCAGGTGGCCGAGGCCATGCACGGTGTCGGCGACCGCACGCCGGAGGAGCACCTCCAGTGCATCGGGGGACAGCGGTTTCAGCACGAATACGCGGGACCGGCTGAGCAGCGCACCGATCACCTCGAATGACGGGTTCTCCGTCGTCGCCCCGATGAGGTCGATGGTGCCCGCCTCGACATGCGGCAGGAACGCATCCTGCTGCGCCTTGTTGAAGCGATGTATCTCATCGCAGAACAGGATGGTGCGACGCTGCACCGCGCGGTGTCGCTCCTTCGCCTCGGCAATGATCGCGCGGACGCGTGCGACACCCTCCGTCACCGCGCTGAAGTGCACGAACGCCGCATGCGTGCGCTCCGCGATGATTCGTGCGAGCGTGGTCTTGCCGGTGCCGGGTGGACCCCAGAAGATGACACTGCCGATCGCATCCTTCTCGATCAGCTCGCGCAGCGCCTTGCCCGGCCCCAGCAGGTGCTCCTGCCCGACGTAGTCGTCCAGCGTGCGCGGCCGCATGCGTGCGGCGAGCGGGGCGGCGGCGTCCGTGCGGTCCGCACTGTCGGCATCGCTGTCCGCACCGCCCCCGGCGGCCGGTTCCCCTGATGCCGGGTCACGGGAGGCCTTGCCGGCACTGTCGCCTCCGCCCGGTGATCGCGCGTCGCGACCGCGCTTGCCGCCGGAATCCGGCGCATCGCCGAACAGGCTCAGCTCATCGTCTTCCATCAGTGCGGCATATCGGGCAGGAGCATCTGGAGAACGATGTAGGCGACAACGCCGGCAAGGAATCCGCCATGCACGACGATACTGCGCTCATGCTGTGACTCGGGGATGAGGTTCGACGCGGCGACGTACAGTGTGACACCGGCAGCGAGCGGCAGACCGTAGACGGCCATGGCGCCGACGAACGGCGTGATGAGCGCACCGGCAACGGTGGCGGCAGCGATGCCGAGCACGGCAGCGATCGCCTTCTGCGGCGTGTTGCCGCTCGCGAGCATGATACTGCCGAGCGACACTCCGGTCGGCACCTTGTGCAGGAGGATGCCGGTAAAGACCAGCAACCCGAGCGAGCCGCTCTCGAGGAATCCGCTGCTGATGGCTACGCCATCGAAGAAGGAGTGCGGGAGCAGTCCCACGAGCGCCCAGACGCCTATGCCACGCGACACCATCGCGTCCGTGTGCGTCTCCTCGCCGAAATGGAAATGAGGCGTGAGCGTGTGCTGAGTCACGTGCACGACCAGGTAACCCAGGAGAACGGCAAGGAAGCCGCCGCGCACATCGACCGCGTGCGGCAGCATGCCGAGAATGACGAGGGCGAGCATGAAGCCCGCCCCGAAGCCTGTCAGCGCTGCGAGGAGTCCGCGGTCGCGACCGGTACGCCAGATGACGAGGAGGCCGCCGCCGATGTCGCCGAGCGAAGCGAGCGCGGCAAACAGGACGCCGGTCATCGCGTGCCTGTGTGCGTATGCTGCAGGCGCGTCACGCGTCGCCGTCCATCTCGCGCACCATGCGCAGCAGCGCCTTGCGATCGTTCAGGGATGGATCGTCGATCACGCAGTCGAGCAGCTCGCGCAGGATCTCGCCGTACCGCGGGCCGGGCGGCAAACCGAGCGTCTTGAGGTCATCGCCATCGATCGCGAGGTCGCCGGTGGCCAGCGGCGGACGGGCCGCGAGCACGCGGCGCACATGGCGCCAGCGACCGGCAAGGTCATCATCGCCGCGCGCGACCGGATTCGCGCGCCACAGTGCGATGCGCAGCCGGAAGAGATCGGGCACGAGAGCAGGGGGAACGTGAAGCAGCCATCTGCGCACGCCGGCGTCGGGCGCGTCGGGCGGGAAGAGATCGGACTGCTTCGCGACGAGAGTCGCCACGCGCTCCGTGTCGGCGTTCGACGCCTTGAGCCGTTCCATCAGCTCGCGCGCCTTGCGCGCCCCGAACACTTCGTGACCGGTGAAGCGCCAGCCGCCGCGCAGGTCGCGCGCAGCGGCGGCGGGCATGCCTACCGCATGGAGGAGAGCGGCGAGCCGCAGCAGCGGCCGCGTCTGCGGTATGGCATCCACGGCAGCGAGCGTCCGCCGCCATGCGTCACTCGGGGCATCTCCGGGCGCGAGGGACGCGAGCTGCTGCAGCTCCGGGTAGAGCTGCCCGAGTGCGCCGGATCGCTCGTAGAGCAGAAGCGCGGCGGACGCGTGCGGTGTGCGGCCGAGCACTTTCAGCAGCTCCTCGCGCACGCGCTCGGCCGAGAGGACTGTGAGGTGCGGCACGGCGGCCGTGAGCGCAGCCCAGGTGGACGGCTCCGGCTCGAGCACGAAATGGCCGGCGAAGCGGAGGCCGCGCAGCACGCGCAGGTAGTCCTCGGCGAATCGTTCGGCGGGCTCCCCGACCGTGCGCAGCCTGGCGGCCTTGAGGTCCGCCAGGCCGTGATACGGGTCGCGCACCTCGTCGTGGATGGGATGCCACGCGATGGCGTTGAACGTGAAGTCGCGCCGGGACAGATCCTCGTCGATCGTGTGTGCGAACTCCACCACGGCATGGCGTCCGGTAGTCTCGACGTCGCGGCGGAACGTCGTCACCTCGTACAGCACGCCGTCCGCGCCGAACACGCCGACCGTGCCGTGCTCGATGCCGATCGGCACGGTGCGACGGAAGAGCCGGCGCACCTCGTGCGGTCGCGCGCTCGTGGCGAGGTCCCAGTCCACGTGCGGGGTGCCGAGCAGCGCATCGCGGACGGCACCGCCCACGGCCCATACATCGTGGCCGGAGTGATCGAGCTTCTGCGCGATCTCGAGAACGGAGCGCGGCGGACTGAGCTGCATCAGCCGCACATCACGGAGCCGCCGTTCACATTGACCGTCTCGCCGGTGATGTGCCGCGCCAGCTCCGAGCAGAGGAAGACGACGGGGCCCGCCACATCATCCGCGCTCGCGACCCGGCCGAGTGGTATGCCCGCCTCGATCTTCCTGCGACCGCCGCCCGCGTACGGCAGCTCCGCCATCTCCGTGTCGATCCAGCCGGGCGCTACGCAGTTGACGGTAGTGCCCTGCCCCGCCAGCTCGACCGCGACCCCCTTCACGAACGAGATCAGCGCACCCTTCGACGCCGCGTAGTCCGCGTGACCCGCCTCACCGCGCTGCCCGGCGGTCGAGCTGATCAGCACGATCCGGCCATCGTCGGACATCATGCGTGCCGCCTCGCGCGTGCAGTAGAAGATGGAGTCCAGATTGATCGCGATCGTGCGATGCCACTGCTCATCCGACATCAGGGAGACCGGTTGATGCTCGGGCGGCCAGATGCCGGCGTTGCCGACGAAGATGTCCAGGCCGCCGAACTCCTCGCGTGCGTGCCGGAACAGCTGCTCCACCTCGCGGCGCTCCGACAGGTCGCCCGCATGCCGCCACGCGGGCACACCCAGCTGCTCCAGCTCCGTGACCACCGCTGCGGCATCTTCGTGCCGGCTCTGATAGGAGATACCCACCCGTGCGCCGGCGCGGCCGAGCATCAGCGCGATCGCGCGACCGACGCCGCGCGAGCCGCCCGTCACGAGTGCCCGTTTCCCCAGAAGATCGATACCCAGCACTCAGGCCCCCATCCACTTCCCGCCGAGCACCTTCGCGTGCGAGCGCTCGGCCGTAAGGAACTCCTCGATCATGGTGCGCGTCCTCTCATCGAGCGGCTCGCCCAGCAGTCGCTCATAACGTGCGATCTCGTCCTCCTCGTTTGCGCGGGCCACGCCCTCCCAGCTGTCGAGATCAACAGCGGGCGCGGTCTCGGCCCCGAGGTCGCTGACCGGTTCGCCGAACTCGACGAGCCGCACCGTCAGCCGGGACAGGTGATGCTGCTCGTCCGCGTGCAGTCCGTTCATGCGCTCGGACAGGTCCGCGGCGTTCGCTTCCTCGGCCGCAGCGGCGAGTGCACGGTAGAACAATGCCTGCCGCTTCTCGGCGCGTCGCGCTTCGTGCAGGAGCCTGATCGCCTCCGGCGCCGGCCGCATCGTGGCGGAGTCCGATGACGAAGCGCTCACGCCGGTTCTCCCATCTGTCGTTCCACCAGGCCCCGCTCCATGGCCGCGGCGTCAATGATGCCGCAGATCGCGTGACCGATGGCGAGGTGCAGCTCCTGCGCGTGAGCACCATCGGCGGTCGGCAGCACGATCGCATGGTCCACCTCTGCACGCAGACGGCCGCCGCCGCGCGCGAGCATGCCGACCGTGACGACCCCGGCCTGACGGGCCGCGCGCGCGGCGGCAATGAGGTTGTCCGACTCACCCGATGTGCTGTGCAGAAAGAGGATGTCCCCGCGCGCGCCCAGCGCCTGCACCTGGCGGGCGAAGATCTCCTCGAACCCGAGGTCGTTGCCGGCAGCCGTCAGCAGCGACGTATCCGTCGTCAGTGCAATGGCGGGGAGCGGTGTGCGATCGTGGCGGAAGCGCACCACGTACTCGGTGGCCAGGTGTTGCGCGTCGGCAGCCGAGCCGCCGTTGCCGCAGAACATGAGCTTGTTGCCGCGCTCGAACGCGGCAGCCGCGATACGGGCGATCTCGGCGATGTCATCGCACAGCGCGTCCGCCGCATGTGTCGCGGCGCGCGCGAGTCCCGTCAGGTGGGCCGCGACGGCATCGCGTGCGGCATCACTCACGAGGGGCCGTCCGTGTCGAGCAGCAATGCCAGTCGTTCGGGTGCGGCCGCGCGCGCCACAGCGTCGAACGCAGCGCCGCTGCCGTCGGCGGCCGCTTCGCACGCATAGGTGATGAGCGCGTCCGCGGCCAGCAGGTGCAGCGCTGCCGCACGATCGTCCCCTGCTGCCAGCGCGTCGCGCATGCACACGCGTGCGGCATCCGCGAGCGAGGCCGGAACGCTGTCATCATCGATCACGTCGTCCATCGCGCTCTCCATGCGTGACTCCAGCGCGGGCGGAACCGCGCCGGCGCGCATCGCGAGCCACGCCCGCGCATGATCGCTCACTTCGCGCCGCCCAGCATGCGGGTAACGATCTCGATCGTACCGCCCAATGCCGCCTCCAGCTGCGACTCATCGCCGACACCGCCCTGCGCCATGTGCGGCCGGCCGCCGCCGGACCCGCCCGTACGCTTTGCGATCTCCCGTACGATCGCATCCGCACGAACGCCCCGGCTGATCATATCGTCCGTGACGACGGCGATCAGGGCCACTCGATCCGGCGCGCGGCCGGCCAGCACCGCCGCGCCGGACCCGAGCCGGTCGCGCAGCCTGTCGCCAAGGATGCGCAGCTCGTTCGCGTCCGCGACCTCGATCTCCCGCGCGATCACCTTCACGCCGTTCACCGCGGCCGCCGAACCGATGAGCTCGTTCACGACATCGCCGGAGCCCGTCTGCCTGGCACGCTCCAGCTGGCGCCGCAGCTCCCGGTTCTCCTCCAGCATCTGCTCGATGCGCCGGACGAGCGCATCCGGCGTCGTCTTCACGGCCGCGGCCGCTTCCTCCAGCATGTCCTCACGCGCGACCGCACGCCGGTACGCGGCCGATCCGCTGACGGCCTCGATACGACGGATCCCCGCCGCGACGCCGCTCTCGCTCACGATGCGGAACAGTCCGATGTCGCCCGTGTGCCGGACGTGCGTGCCGCCGCACAGCTCCGTGCTCACGCCGGGTACCATCACGACGCGCACCACATCGCCGTACTTCTCGCCGAACAGTGCCATGGCGCCGAGCGCGATAGCCTCAGGATACGGCTTCTCCTCGATGCGCAGGTCGATGTCCGCCAGGATCGCGCGGTTCACGTGTTCTTCGACCGCACGGATCTCGTCGGGTGTCAGCGGCCGCGGATGCGCGAAGTCGAAGCGGAGCCGGTCGGGCGCCACGAGTGATCCGCGCTGCACCACGTGCGTTCCGAGCACTTCCCGGAGCGCCGCGTGCAGCAGGTGCGTCGCGGTATGGTGGCGCATCGTATCGCGACGGTCAGGGTAGACGCGCGCTTTCACGCGCAGGGGTGCATCTGCGACGGGCATCTCGCCGTCGACGTTGCCCAGCACGGCCGTGCGTCCGCCGACCTTGCGCACGTCATCGACCTCGACCCGCCAGCCATCGCCCTCGACCACACCGCGGTCGCTGATCTGGCCGCCCGACTCGGCGTAGAACGGATTCTCGCGGAGCTGAAGGCCGACGCGGCCGTTCTCACGGCGCACCGCCACCACGTCGGTCTCCGCGTCGAACGTCGCGTAGCCGACGAACTCCTGCTCCGCGACCTCGTCGAGCACCGTCCAGCCGGTCGAGAGCGTGTCGCCTGCATCGATACCCGATGACCGGCGGTCCTGCCGCGAACGCTCACGCTGCTCCTCGAGCGCTTCCTCGAAGCGCACGGAGTCCACCTCGTATCCGCGCTCGCGCGCGATCAGCTCCGTCAGGTCGATCGGGAAGCCGAACGTGTCGTACATGCGGAACGCATCATCGCCGGAGATCACCGGCTGTGCGCGCGCGCCATCCCGGATACGCTGCCACTCCGCGTCGTCCAGACGCGGTGCGAGCTCATCGAAGCGCGCCATGCCGCTGTCGATCGTGTCGAGGAATCGCTGCTCCTCGTCCTGCGTCACGCGCAGCAGGTGCTCGCGGCGCTGGACGAGGTCGGGAAACGCGTCGCCCATGACCTCGATCACACGGTCCACCACGTGCACCAGCGTCGGCTCGCGCCGCCCCAGCAGCCACGCGTGCCGCACGGCACGGCGGAGCACGCGGCGCAGCACGTAGCCGCGCCCCTCGTTCGATGGAAACACGCCGTCGGACAGCAGGAACGCGACCGCGCGCGCGTGATCCGCGAGCACGCGGTAACTCACGCCCTGGTCCGTCGCGTAGACGTACGGCACGCCGACGATGTCCACGGCGCGATCGATCAGCGACGTGAACAGGTCCGTCTTGTAGTTGGAGTCTACACCCTGCATCACGGCCGCGAGCCGCTCCAGGCCCGCACCGGTGTCGATCGACGGCTTCGGCAGCGGCGTCAGCGTGCCATCAGCCGAGCGGTCGTACTGCATGAAGACGAGGTTCCACAACTCCAGAAACTCGCCACGATCGCCGTACGCGACGAACGACTCCACATCGAGATCGGTGCCCCGCTCACCCTCCGCCCGCATGTCGAAGTGGATCTCGCTGCACGGACCGCACGGCCCCGTCTCGCCCATCTGCCAGAAGTTGTCCTTGTCGCCGAGCCGGAAAATGCGCGACGGCGGCAGCCCCGCGACTTCCTCCCACAGCTTCGCCGCCTCATCGTCCGTGTGGTGGACCGTTGCCCAGAGGCGGTCTTTCGGAATGCCGAGCTCCTCCGTGAACAACTCCCAGGCATACCGGATCGCGTCACGCTTGAAGTAGTCGCCGAAGGAGAAGTTGCCGAGCATCTCGAAGAACGTATGATGCCGCGCCGTGACGCCGACCTCCTCGAGGTCGTTGTGCTTGCCGAACACGCGCAGACACTTCTGCGATGTCGTCGCACGCCGGAACGGCACCTGCTCCTCCCCCAGGAACACGCGCTTGAACTGCACCATGCCTGCGTTCGTGAACAGCAGCGTCGGATCGTCGCCCGGCACAAGCGTGGAGCTGGGTCGGATCGCGTGGCCGTTGCGCTCGAAGTACTGCAGGAACCGCTGTCTGATTTCGGACGAATTCATGCGCCTGATCGTGTCGCGTTCGGGTTCGGTACGGAACTCGGTAATATAGGGGTCCGGGGGCGGGCGGACGAGGAGGCGGCGGATTCGATCGGAAGCGGGAGCGTGTTCGACTGCGGGGCCGGGAACGGCCGGGACGGCTGGTGCCGGGCGCGGCCGGAGCGGGAGCGCGAACGGGAGCGGGTCAGTCCCGCTCCCGCTCCCGAACACGCTCCCGCGCCCGATCCCGAAGATCAGATATTCGGATTATTGCGTCGTTCGACGTCGGGCAGCGGGAAACAGCGCGCGTCGCCGTAGGTCCCGCCCTTGTTGTACGCCGTCCCCGTAGCCGGGAAGGGTGCGATATCCAGACGGCGCATGTCGCCGAGCCGCTGCCCCTCGAGGAACAGCTCGCGGCGGCGCTCTTCACGCACCTGAGCCCGGATCACGGCCTCATCCGTGCTCGCGAACAGCGGCAGGCCGTGGGGAGCCCGCAGAGCATTGATGATGTTCACGGCGGTCTGGCCTCCCTGGACCTCCGCAACGATGAGCTGCGCTTCCTCCCATGTCGCGATCGGGACAGGGGCCGCCGGCGACTGGTACTTGTCCTGGCGCCAGTTGGCCGTGAGCGCATCGCCCGTCGTGCCCTGCATGTCGGTCACCGGCACGCGCGGATCGGGCACACCGCCGATCTCGAGGTTGCGATAGGGTTCCTTCACACTCGTGGCCGCACCCGCCACGCCGCTGCCGTTCGACCACGGCGACTCCGCCGCGATGCGGTTGCGGCTGCGGGCATCGAGATCGGAACGCACCGACTCCTTCGCGAAGCCGGCCGGCACCAGGGAGGCGTCGGCCACAGCACCCTGGCCGTCGCCCATGTTCAGCCGCGCACGAGCGCGTCCGACGAGAGCCATGAATCGCGTGTCGTCATCGCCGGCGGACGTGGCCGCGGCGATCGCGCGCGTGAAGCGCTCCTCGGCACGGGCGAACGCGTCGGAGGGCTGCAGCTCCGGGCCGACGTCGAACGCCACGGTGCACATACCCTCGCCGAGCAGCACGTGCGCGTAGCCCGAATATGCGGCCACCATGCCGACCTTTTCTGTACGCTCCGCGACCTCGGCGTCACTCCAGCCCTCCAGCTTCCGAAGCGCGTCATCGGCCGACCAGCGCGCGGTGGAGAGCGGGGTGTAGACGCCGAGCCCGGTGCACCCGGCCGTACCATACGTCTCGGTTCCGGCCAGCGTGCGTGACGGTGTAGGCCAGCGGCTGGCCGTGAACGTGCCGTCGTGCAGCTCGTCGCCGAGCAGGCCCTGCGACACGATGTAGGAGCCGAGAGCACACTCGAAATCGCCGACCAGCCCGGTGATCAGCAGGTTCGCGTGCTCCGGTCGGTCCAGCAGCGTGGCCGGCACGTTG
>DATHVW010000014.1:0-22436 GCA_035461085.1 Longimicrobiales bacterium
GGAATGGAGCAGCGCGCCGAACCGGGAGGTGTGCACGCCGCTCGCGCCGGCATCCCTCGGAACGAACGAGCGCGCCGTGCCGCGCCGCGCGGAGTTCGGCGGTGGCTGGGGCGTCGCCTGGGACCTGCCGAACCTGCGGAGCGCGTTCGGTATCGCGGGCACCGGTGTGGACGCGGCTGATCCATCGTATTCGGAGTGGCCGTACTCGCTCACGTGGAGCGATGGCAGCACGGCCGGCTACGGCCCGGAGGGAGGAGGGGGGCCGAACCAGCTGGCGTACCTGCGGATCACGGGCATGGGCTGCCTGTACAACGTGTGGTCGCGGCTCGGTCGCGAGCATCTCGAGCATCTGCTGGGTCAGCTGCGTTTCGTCGCCGTGCAATAACGGGGGTCCATGTCGTCCAAAGGCTCGCTGCATCGTGTCGCCGCATTCACCACCACACCGGACGGTGGCAATCCCGCGGGTGTGTGGATCGGGAGTGTCCTGCCCGGCGCGGACACGATGCAGCGCATAGCGGCGGAGGTCGGCTACTCCGAGACGGCGTTCATCGCTCCGACCGCGGGAGCCGAGCGCGAGTGCCGGTACTACAGCCCGGAGGCGGAAGTCTCATTCTGCGGCCACGCGACCATCGCCGCCGGCGTCGTGCTCGGACAGACTGATGGCGACGGCACGTACACGCTGAACACGACGATCGGTGCGGTTCCGGTGCAGGTCCGCTCTCGCGGCGGTCTGCGCGAAGCGTCGCTCACATCGGTCGAGCCGATGCAGACGTCGGTGTCGGACACACTCCTGGGCTCAGCGCTGACGGCGCTGCGCTGGCGACGCGACGAGCTGGATGATTCGATTCCTCCCGCGCGCGCGTATGCCGGCGCGTGGCATCTGGTGCTTGCCGTCGCACGACGGGAGCGGCTGGCAGTGCTCGACTACGATTTCGACGCCCTCAAGGCGCTGATGCTCGACGATGGCCTCACGACGCTCCAGCTCGTGTGGCGCGAGAGTCCGCTCGTCTTTCATGCGCGGAATCCGTTCCCCGTCGGCGGCGTGGTGGAAGATCCGGCCACGGGCGCTGCCGCGGCCGCACTGGGCGGATACCTGCGCGCGGCGGGCCACGTGACGACGCCGGCCACCGTCACCATCCACCAGGGCGAAGCGATGGGCCGGCCGAGTCTTCTGACCGTGGAGATCCCGGCGAGCGGCGGCATTGTGGTAACGGGCACCGCAGTGACACTGCCTGCGGCGTCGCCCGGATGAGAATCTGGGATGTCGATCCACAGTTGCTGTGCAGGAGCCATCTGCTGGGCGAGCATCGTGAGCTGCACGGCTTGTGGAACATACTGACGCGGGGGCTGACGGGTTACAGCCGGCACCCGGAAACACTACGCTGGGAAGGCCGCCTGGCGGCTCTCTTCCAGCGTCACGAGGCGCTCGTCGCCGAGATGGAGCAGCGCGGCTACCGCCACCATTCACCGCTCGACCCGGCACTCGCCACGGGCTCGGCCGTGCAGGACGTCTTCATCGATCCACCGGACAGACAAGTCGAGATCCTGCGCGCAAAGCCGTGCCCGTGTTTCACGGACGGGTGAGCTTGGTGTCGCGTCGCCCCCGGGATGCGGTGAGCGACGCTCTATCGATCGGCGCTGCCGCTGCCGGAAGACGACATCGCGGCCACGAACCGGCGCCCGTCCCAGAGGACGGGGAGTGCACGCACGATCGAGAACGCCACGGTCGCAATGACCATCCCTTCGATCGTGATGCGCACCCACGGGAGCGCGGGATGCGCGGGCGCGGCGATCTGCCAGGCGAGGAGGATGCCGAGCGCGCAGAAGCAGATGGCCTTGAGTGCGCCGTATGCAGCGCGGCTCCACCGCGATGCAGTCAGCTCGCGCGCCCACGCGGAGTCCTGGAGGCTGTTGGGGCCGAACGGGGTGCGCCCCTGGGCGAACGCGACGCTGCGGACGAGGTCGGTCACCACGGTGCGCGTGATCATCACCAGCGGCACCCACAACGGCACCAGCGGCTGACCGGATGGATCGGTACGGATCGCAAAGAACGTCCAGAGCGCCAGCTCGACGATGCGGTCACCGGCAATGTCGAACAGGGCACCGGCCTCGCTCGCCTCGTTGTACTTTCGGGCCGCCCAGCCGTCGAGCGCGTCCATGAAGATGGCCCACGCGAGCAGAGGCACCATCAGCAGGTCGAGCCACCACGAGCCGACAGGGTCGGCGCGCATCCAGACGGCGATGATCACGAAGATCAGAATGACGCGAGCGGCCGTGAGCAGGTTTGCCATGCAGCACCACCGGGCTGGAGACTTCACGCGCGACGGGACGAACGGCAGTATCACATGTGTACCGGGCGTCGTAATGTATAGTTCCGGCCCACGTGCTCACGCCAGCGGCCAAACGGCCCGTTCAGGAGGTACATGCAGGACGCCCATGAAACCGCGCACGCTCGCATGACGTTGTCGCAGCGTGCGCTGCAACGCCTGACCGGTCGCCGATCGCTGCTCCGTCCGGGCGTCGCCCGTCGGGTGCTGATGCACCTGGTGGTCGCATGGCTGGCGGCTGGCTGCGCCACGGCCGTTCCCGAGGCGCGGCCGGCCGAAGCTGCCCTCACCTGGCGGGTGGCGAGCTACAACATCCACCATGCACGCGGGATGGATGACAGTGTGGACGTGCCGCGGATCGCCGCCGTGATCCGCAGGCTGTCCGCGGACGTGGTCGCACTGCAGGAGGTGGACAATGGCGTCGCACGCAGCGGCGGTGAGGATCAGGCGGCACGCCTCGGCGAGATCCTCGGGATGTACCATGCGTTCGGCAGCTTCATGGACTACCAGGGCGGCCGTTATGGCATGGCGATTCTCTCGCGTTGCCCCATCCGCAGCGTCGATCCGGTGCGGCTGGTGGACGGCAACGAGCCGCGCATCGCACTCGCAGTCACGATCGCGCAGCCGGACAGCAGCCTGCTCACGGTCGTCAACGTGCACTTCGACTGGGTCGGCGATGACGGCTTTCGCTTCCAGCAGGCGCGCCAGGTGGCCGAATACCTCGACGGCATCGAAGGCCCCTGGATCCTGGCGGGCGACTTCAACGACCAGCCGGGGTCGCGCACGCTCGAGCTGTTCCACGCACGGGCACGTGAGGCAGCAAAGTCGCGCGGCAGTCGCTTCACGTTTTCCTCGACCGAGCCGGTCAAGGAGATCGACTTCGTGTTCGCGGCGCCCTCCGACGAGTGGAGCGTCGGCACGGTCGAAGTCGTGGATGAGGCGATGGCGTCGGATCACCGGCCGGTCATCGCGGAGCTGTTCAAGGTCGTACCAACAATGACATCCCCTCGCAACAGGAGTGAAGCCACATGGGACTGTTCTGGGACCTGATGCAGCACAGCCAGATCGCACAGGCGCACGACAAGGCCGACACACTCGAGCACCGTGTGACCACTCTCGAGAACCAGCTGCAGCGCACGAATGAGACGCTGGTCCAGCTGCTGCGCGCGCTGGAGACGCGCTTCGGCGATGACCTGGATGGCGACGGCAGGGTCGGCTGAGCTTCAGCACGACGGCGGCAGCTGGAATGCCACGCCGGCGCGGGCCGGTCAGCGCGCGACGCCCTCGCCGGCGGCTCTGGACGGCGCCGTGGCTCACACGGGTTGACGGGGTCGTCACGTTCCATCGATTGTTCGTGCAGCGCCCGCGGTACCGGCGGGTCAACCATACTCGCCCGTGATGGAGCGGAGATGTCCCGCCGATTTCCTTTTCTCATGCTGCTCTGCCTGGCGCTGATACCCGCATCCGCGCTCGCGCAACGGCCGCCGGCTGTCCCGGACACGGTGAAACTGCGTTTCGGATGGCGCCCCGGCACGACCGCGCAGATCGAGACGACGCGGTTGCAGGAGCAGCGGTCGGCTTCCGTCGACACCATGAGGCGTCGCACGACCTACCGCATGCACGTGGCGCCGCACGACGATGGTCTGCTCATCTCGTACACGGACTTCATGTTCCCGGACGCAGACACGACTGATGAGCGCACATCCATCGCCGAGCAGGCGGCGGCGATCGTGCCGAAGGTGGTGGTGGACTCTGCCGGCGGCTTCGTGCGGGTCGAGGATGTCGCGGGCGTGCGTGCGCAACTCGATACGCTGATGACCAGGATGCTCGCGCCGGAGGAAGCGGCATCCGCGCGTGAGGGACTGGCCGACCTCGTCACGGAGGAGTCGCTTGCGGGGCTGGCCGCGCAGGAATGGAACGCGATCGTCGGGCGGTGGGCCGGTCGCGACCTCGTCATGGGTGAGGACTACGGGTTCGAGGAGGAAGCTGCACTGCCCATGATCCCGGGTGCGGTCGTCGAGATGATCTCCACGTTCAGCATTGCACGTCGCACATCATGCGATGAGGGAGCGGACGGCAGTGACTGCGTCGAGATCAGGCTGGTGTCACGCGCGGATCCGGACGCGGTCAGGGCCATCCTCGCGCAGTTCACCGAGCGACTGCTCGCGACGCCGGGCGTGGGGATCGCATTCGAGAGCTTCGAGATGGAGAACGAGATGGTGCTGGTCGCGGAGCCGGGCACGTTGCGTCCGCATCGCGTGACCATGTCGAAGAGCATGGGCGGCGTTTTCACCGCCCAGGGCGAGCGAGGCGAGGTGTCGCAGCGGGAGGTTCGGAAGTATCGCTATACCTACGAACGGTGACGGCCGCCGGGCTTTGATGCTGCCGGAGGTGGCGCGGCGGCGCGCACTGCTCCTGGTCGCGATCGCCGTGCTCGCGGGCTGCCGCACCGGCCTGAACTACCCTGCCGGCGGGGCGCCGTGGTACGAGGGCGGTCCCGCGCGCAGCGAAGCCGTCAGCACCGGCAACGACACCCTCCTGATCGTCGCATTCAACGTCAAGTATGCGCAGCAGATAGATCGCGCGATCGCACTGCTGCGGGATGATGCGAACCTGCGCAATGCGGATGTCATACTGCTGAACGAGATGGACGAGAACGGGACGTGGCAGATCGCCGATGCGCTCGGCATGTTCTACGTCTATTACCCGGCAGTGCTGCATACGCGGACCGGGCGCGATTTCGGCAACGCGGTGCTGTCGCGCTGGCCGATCACCGAACACGAGAGGCTCGAGCTGCCGCACGTCGCACGCTTCCAGCGCACGCAGCGCGCGGCGACCGCAACGACCATACGCGTGGGCAGCGCCGATGTGCGCGTGTACTCGACGCATCTCGGCACGTTCTTCGAGATCGGGCCGGGTGCGCGGCAGGAACAGCTGCGCACGATCCTCGGTGATGCCGAACGCTTCACATACGCCATCATCGGCGGCGACATGAACGACACGCGGATCGGCCCGGCCGTCTGGGAGCACGGGTTCACGTGGCCCACGCAGTACGGCCCGCGAACCACGCTTTTCGGACGGCTGGACCATATCTTCCTGAAGAACCTGCCCGTACCCGATTCCGCGGCGTCGGGCACGGTACGTGAAACGAACGGCGCCAGTGATCATTCTCCGGTGTGGGTCCGCGGCATACTGAAGACACGCTGACAGGGCAGGAGCCATGCGCAAGACCGCTGCGCGGATCGCCGTTCTGCTGGGCACGCTCATCATTACCGGCTTCGTGGTGCTGCTCGTCAACCAGACCGCGCAGCTCGTGGAGCTGGCGGCGCGGATGGCGCCGTGGCTGGGCAGCGTGGTGCTGTGGGTGCTGGTGACGCTCTACGCATTCTGCGTCCTCGTTCCGCTCTACCTGATCTTCAGCCTGCCGAAGCCGCTGCGTGCGCCGGATTCGGAGGCGGACCCGGAGTTTCCCGCACACCTCGACCGGCTCGGTGCGCGCCTGCGCAGGAATCCGCACCTGTCCGCGCGGGCCCTCTCGACGCGCGAGGAGATCGAGGCGGGCCTCGTCGCACTCGACGGCCTCGCCAACGAACGCACGCGGCTGGCGGCGTCGCAGGTGTTCGTCACCACTGCGATATCGCAGAACGGCAGCCTCGACACGTTCCTCGTGCTGGCCGCGCAGAGCAAGCTCGTCCTCGAGATTGCCCGCGTGTACTATCAACGTCCCACGCTGCGCGACCTCGTCTACCTGTACTCCAATGTCGCCGCGACCGCGTTCGTCGCCGGCGAGCTTGAGGACCTCGACCTCACCGAGCAGATTCAGCCGATCCTCGCGGCGGTGTTCGGCTCCGCCGCCGGCGCGATCCCCGGGTTCGGCGCCGCGACCGGACTGTTCGTGAACTCCGTCACCACGGGCTCCGCGAACGCATTCCTGACACTGCGCGTCGGCATCATCGCGCGTCAGTACTGTCGCGCGGTCGTGCTGCCTCCGCGGCGGACGCTCCGGCGCATGGCCATCGCAGAGGCGACGCAGATGCTCGGCGGGATCGCGCTGAGCGGGACGCGCCGCGTCGCCGCGGCACTCGGATCCGCGACGAAGAGCTCGATCGGCGGTGCATTCGAGAGCTTCGGCGACCAGATCAAGGCAGCGGGATCCGGGTTCCGCGAGAAGGGGACGACCGCGGCGCAGAAGCTCGGACTGCGACGACCACTGACCGACCCGGGATCGACAGGCGGCGGCCCGGACAGGTGATGCACCACCAACGAGAGTCAAATCTCTGATGACGGTTCGATCGAGGACGCTCGCGACTCTGTTCGTGATCGTCGCGGGAGCGGTTGCACCCGTGTCCGGACAGAGGCCGCAGTTCGCACCGGAGCGGCTCGCGCGCGTGGACAGCGTTCTCCAGCAGTATGTCGATGAAGGCCGCATCGCGGGCGCGGTGGCGCTCGTGCTCCAGGATGGCCGGCCGGCGTACGAGCGCGCAGTCGGGTGGAGCGACCGGGAGGCCGGCGTGCGCATGGCGCCGAACACGATATTCCGTATCGCTTCGCAGACGAAGGCACTTACCAGCGTTGCGATACTGATGCTGCTGGAGGAAGGGAGGATCACCCTCGACGAACCGGTGGGGCGCCACATCCAGTCGTTCCGCCGTACGACCGTCGCAATGCGCGGCGACACGCTCGCGATCGAGCCGGCAAAGCGCGCCATCACGATTCGCGACCTGCTGACCCACACCGCCGGCATCTCGTACGGGACGACGGGCGAGGTCGCCGCGCTGTATGAGCGGCAGGGCCTCGGCCGCGCTGCCGGCTTCGGCTGGTATACCGCCGACCGCGACGAGCCCATCTGCACCACCATGGAGAGGCTGGGCACGCTGCCCTTCATCGCGCAGCCGGGTGAAGCGTGGACCTACGGCTACAGCACCGACGTTCTGGGCTGCATCGTCGAACGCGTATCCGGGATCGATCTGGCGGAATTCATCCGCTTCCGCATCACGGAACCGCTCGGCATGGACGACACCCACTTCTATCTCGACGATCGCGAACGCGCTCGGCTTGCGGCGGTGTACGCGAGCGACAGCGCCGGGGTGGCCGTTCGTGCACCGAACGGCGGGCGCGGCCAGGGACATTACATCGAGGGGCCGCGCCGCAGTTTCGCCGGTGGCGCGGGCCTCGTCTCCACCGCATACGATTATGCGCGCTTCCTCGAGATGATCCGCAACGGCGGCGCACTGGATGGCGTGCGCATTCTCGCGCCGCGTACGGTGAAGCTGATGACGACAAACCAGGTCGGCTCGCTCTACTCGGCGACCGGTCTCGGCTGGAGCCTCGCGTTCGAAACCATCGAGCGGTACGGCGCGTCGGGCATGGGCGAGGTGGGTTCGTACGGCTGGGGCGGCGCGTACGGCTCATGGTATCGGGTCGATCCCGAAGCGGGCCTCGTGATGGTGTTCATGATCCAGCTGATGCCGAATGGCACCGACATCCGGCAGAAGTTCCCGACACTTGTGTACCAGGCGCTCACGGAAGCAGCGCGATGAGCCGCGAGCGGCGCTGACTGAAATGGATGTTTCGCGATGCACCGCGCGAAAAGCGTTGTCCCGCAAAGCGATCGACGACGGGCATGGTTCTGGCGGCGCGAGGGCCGGTCGCCGCAACGGCGCGGCGTCGCGAATTACTTTTCACGGTGAGGTGCATGCCATGAATGTACACATGAAAGCCGCAGCAGTGAGCGCGCTGGCGACGCTGGCGTTCACGGGTTGCGCGACGAAGGGCCATGTGCGCACGGCCATCGAAGAGGAGCGGGCGGCGTGGAGCGCCGCGGTCGCGGCGGAACGTGCGGAGCGGACATCATCGGATGAGCGGCTTGCGGCTGATCTCGCAGCACTGCGCAATGATCTTCAGGCAATGCGCACGGAATTCGATGCGGAGATCGAGGCGGTCGCCCAGGGCCTGCAGTTCATCCTGCCCGTGCACTTCGGGTACGACGAGACGCAGGTGCGCGATGATGCAGCGGCGGCACTTACCCGTTTCGCGGATGTCGTCAGCCGTCATTACACGGGCTCGCTGGTGACGGTGGAGGGCTTTGCGGATCCGGCGGGATCGGCGAGCTACAACGTGGCGCTGTCCACGCGGCGCGCGGAGGCGGTGCGTGACTATCTGATGGAGCAGGGCATCAGCGCACAGCTGCGCGTGGTCGGATATGGTGAGGACCGGCTCGTCGTACCGGATGCAGCGAAGGACGCACCGGGCGCGGAGCTGAATCGCCGTGTGGTGTTCGTGATCGAGACGCCGACCGCAGGTCAGCCGATCACGATGCTGGAATCGGAAGGCTGAACGATACAGATTGCAGGCGGGCCCGGACCAGGACCGGGCCCGTCGCGCTGCGGGGTTCTCCCGACGCGTATAGGGACCAGCAGACAGAATGAATGCGAAACAAGTCGAGTGACAACGCGGCGCGCGTAGTTTTGTGCGCCGTTCTGCTGGTGAGCGCGGCGGCGGCGACGCTCACCGATCGCACGGCGGCCGATGCCAACACGCGCGGCACGTCAGCGGAATCGGCCGCGGCTGCACCGTCGCAGATCCGGCTGGACCGGTCAGTTCATCCTGCGGCGGACCCGATGTTCGGCGCGCTCTGGACCGCGTCGCGTCGTCTGATCGTACCCGTGAAAGGAGTCGCACCGCAGGATCTGGTGGACACGTTCGCCCAGATCAGGGGTCCGGACCGGCGTCACGAGGCGATCGACATTCCCGCTCCGGGCGGCACGCCGGTCTTGGCAGTGACAGACGGTGAGATCCTGCGCCTGACGGAGCACGACAGCGGCGGCATCACACTGTACCAGCTCGCGCCCGATGGCCGAACAATGTTCTACTATGCACACCTGATGAAGTACGCCGCGGGTGTCCGCCCGGGACTGAGGGTGCGGCAGGGCGATGTGATCGGATATGTCGGTGACACCGGCAATGCGCGCCCGGGGAATTATCATCTGCATTTCGAAGTCATGACTGCGCCGGATGCGCGACAGTATCATGCAGCGCGGCCGCGCAACCCGTATCCGCTCCTGCTCCGCGCCCGTGGCTGAACACGAACGCATTCCAGTCACATCACCGCAGGAAGCTGCGCCTGCAGCCGTCCACATCGCTCCACCGGTTCCGGGCCGATCGGAGTACCTGGCGCTACGCGCGCTGCAGATAGGCGCCATCGCAGTGGTGCTGGCTGCGGTGACGTGGAAGGAATACGAGCTGGACCGCTTTTACGTGCCGAAGGAGCTCGTGCTGCACGTCACGGCGGTGGTTGCCGGCCTGGCCGGCCTGCGTGCCATACGGCGTCTCCCTTTCACCCGCATCGATGTCCTGCTCACAGCTTTCGTGCTGGCCGGCTCGCTATCGGCATTCTTCTCGGAGAACGGCTGGCTGGCCGTGCGCGCACTGGCGGCGAGTGCGTCCGGCGTGGTGATATACTGGACCGCACGTGCCCTGCGGCGCGCAGGCCTCGCCCGCTCACTGCTGGGCGCCATCGCGCTCGCGGTGGTCGTGGGCACCGGTACGTCGCTGCTTCAGACGTATGGCGTGGAGACGGACTTTTTCTCGATCAACCGCGCACCCGGCGGCACACTCGGCAACCGTAACTCGATCGCGCACATGGCAGCGTTCGGGCTGCCCATCATCCTGCTCGTGTCACTGCGCGCGACGAGCTGGACGCGGTGGCTGATCGCGGGCATCGGTGCGATGCTGGCGGCGGCAACGCTCGTGCTCACGCGCTCCCGCGCCGGGTTCCTCGCCTGTGGCGCGGTGCTGGTCGTGCTGCTGGCCGCGCTGGCGGTCTCGCCGACACTCAGACGACACGGCCGTACGTGGCTGCGGGTGATCGTGATCCTGGTTCTTGCCGGCGCCGGCATTGCGGCCGCGACGCTCATGCCGAATGCCCTGAACTGGCGGAGCGACAATCCCTACCTCGAATCGCTGACCGGCGTCGCGAACTACCAGGAGGGGAGCGGCCGGGGCCGCCTCGTGCAGTACCGCCAGTCGCTGCGCATGGCATCCGCGCATCCCGTGCTGGGCGTGGGGCCAGGGAACTGGCCGGTCGTGTATCCCGACTACGCGGCAGACGGCGACCCGTCGCTGGACAGCAGTGAGCCTGGCATGACGTCGAATCCGTGGCCGAGCAGCGACTGGATCGCGTTCGTCTCGGAGCGCGGCTTCGCGGCGGCCGTGCTGCTCATGCTGGCACTCGCAGGAATGGGCATCCAGGCGGTGCGACAGCTGGTGCGCGGGCAGGATCCGGACGAGGCACTCGGTGCGACTGCACTGCTCGCCATGCTGCTCGCGGCGACGGTGGCCGGCATGTTCGACGCCGTGCTGCTCCTGGCTCTGCCCACGCTGCTCGTGTTCGCGGCCGCGGGCGCACTCGCGCCACTCGAAAGGGCGGGTGAGGAGACTGAGCCGTTCAATGTGACGACCACAGCGCCGGCAGCCATCGGCCAGCCCCGATCGACGGCCGGTACTGCAGCCGTGATCGTGCTTCTGTTCATTGCAGCGGTCGGAGCGCTGCGCAGTGCGGCTCAGCTCACGGCCATGGGCGTATACGCGAACAGCAGCAGCACGACGTGGCTGTCGCGTGCTTCGTTCATCGATCCGGGCGGCTACCGCCTGCATGTGCGGCTCGCGCGCCGCGGCAGCGGTCTCGGCCGCGAGGCGCGCTGCGAGCACGCCCTCGCGGCACGCGATCTGTTCCCCAACGCGCGCGAAGCCCGCAACCTGAGCAGCGGCTGCGACTGAGGGCTAAGGTCCTGCCGTCGCCGTCCGGGTGACGCGCCACCGCCCTTCCTGCACCGAGCGCGTCTCGGCGTGCCGGCTCGAGAAGCTCCCTTCGATGATGTTGCCGTGCCGCTCGCCATCGAACGACGTGTTGATCAGGCAGCCGCAGGCGGGATCGCGGTACGGCTCGAGCACCCCGCGTACACGGCCGTTCGCCACACTTACGAACGAGATCGGGAGATACTCGGTGGCCGGATGGATACCGTCCGGATGATCGTGACGCTGCCCCATCGGGATCATGAGCACATCGCCGACGGCGGAATCAGCGCCCGCCGCGAGCCGGAACAGGATGCTGCCCGATCGGCCGGTGTCCAGGCTCCAGTATTCGCCCGACCATTCCCCCGCCAGCTCCTGCACGTCCGCGACATTGCCGAGTACGGGAACGCCAGGCACGACGGATGCGCACGCGGCCGCGAGGAGCGGCAGTACGGCTGCGATCACCTTGATTCTCATTTCGCTCTCCCCTCTCTTGTCCATACCGACATTAATGCGCCGCGCGGTCCGGGCTGTGGGGAAGGTGCAGCGAGCAATGTCGGGGATGGCCCGCGAGACCGGTCGTCCGGAAAGCTCAACGGAGAGGCTACATGGAATCACAAGCCCAGCCACGCCTTCCGGTGCGCGGGCTGCTCGAGCTCGCACTGTACGGCCCCGACATCGCGGCGCTGGAGCGCTTCTACTGCGAAGTGTTCGGACTGGAGGTGATCCGCCGCGCGGGCGACAGACTCACGGCGCTGCGCTGCGGTCATGCGACGCTGCTGCTGTTCGACCCATCCCTCACGCGTGAAAAGGGGCCCATCCCCGAGCATGGCACCACCGGCGCCGGCCACATCGCTTTCGTCATCGAGGACCATGAACGCAGCGCCTGGTGCGAGCACCTGCGGCGGCATGGGGTCGAGATCGAGCGAGAGATCGACTGGGACGAGGGCGGTGCATCGATCTACCTGCGCGATCCGGCGGGCAACAGCGTGGAGCTGGCGCCGCCGACGATCTGGGGCGGGCTCGGGCGTGCACTGATCGATTCGACGGCGTGAGCGAGGCCGGGTCCCCCGGCGCCCACTTTCACATCATCCCTCCCGGGATGTTTCCGATTCATCACGGCTGAGGTGTCATCCGCCCCACCCGGTGCAACCCTATCCGGGGAAGTCCCGTCCAAGAGCGCATCACCTCAACGGACGGGAACGATATGCTTCTGGTTCATGTTGCTGCCTCGCTGATCATGGCGTCCCAGGCTGCGCAGCCGGCACCGCCGCCGGACGTGACCACGCGAACGGTCATGGCGGAGCGCGCAGCAGCGGAGCCTGTGATCGACGGGCTGAACGCCGACGCCGTCTGGCGCGACGCGCCCCGCACGGGCGGCTTCCGGCAGTGGGATCCGATCGATGATGCGGATCCGTCCTTCCGCACCGAGTTCCAGGTGGCGTACGACGAGCGCAACCTGTACGTGTACGTCCGCGCGTTCGATCCTCATCCCGACAGCATCATGCGCGCGCTGTCGCGCCGGGACGTCCGCGGGCCGTCGGACCAGATCGTCGTGTTCATCGACTCCTACAACGACCGGCGTACCGGTTTCCAGTTCGCCATCAATCCCGACGGCGTGAAGCGCGATTACGCCGTGTACAACGACGCAAACGAGGATGGCTCGTGGAACGGCGTGTGGGAGGTCGCGACGGTAGTGGATTCGCTCGGCTGGGCGGCGGAGTACCGCATACCGCTGTCGCAGCTGCGCTATCCGGACGCGGACGAGCACGCGTTCGGGTTCGGCGTGTTCCGTGACATCGAGCGCTACAAGGAACGCATCAGCTGGCCGCGGTTCAGCCGCAACGTGAGCGGTCTGGCGTCGCAGATGGGAACGCTCGACGGCATCGAAGGCATCAGCAGTTCGCGCTCGCTCGAGGTGACGCCCTACACGGTTGCGCAGAGCGAGACGAGGGCGGCCGACGCAGGCGGGTTCGAGCGTGCACAGAAGCTGACGCTCGGCGCCGACCTGAAGCTGCGCATAACACCGAACGTCACCATTGATGCGACGGTGAATCCGGACTTCGGCCAGGTGGAGGCCGATCCCGCGGTGCTGAACCTCAGCGCATTCGAGACGTTCCTCGGCGAGCGCAGGCCGTTCTTCGTGGAGGGAACGGGATTGTACCGGTTCGCGCTCAACTGCTACATCGTGGTGGACTGCAGCACGAACGAGGGACTCTTCTACTCGCGCCGGATCGGGCGTTCACCGTTCCTGCGGAACGATTACGGCGACGCGTCCACGCCTACATCGACCCCGATCGCCACTGCGGCAAAGCTCACGGGACGGACGGGCAGCGGGCTGTCCTTCGGGTTTCTGGACGCCGTGACGCAGCACGTGGATGGCGCGAACGGAACCACGGCCGAGCCGCGCACGAACTACGCGGTCGTGAGTGCCGAGCAGGACCTGCGCGGCGGCGAGGCGGGCGTACGGCTGACGGCGACAGCGGTCAACCGGGCGCTCGATGACTGGACGCGGCCGTTCGCCCACACGAGCGCATATGCCACAGGGCTCAGCGTGCGCAACCGCATGTTCGGCGGCAACTACGAAGTGGCCGGCTCCTTCGCGGCGTCGCGCATCGCGGGCAGCGCGGAAGCGATTGCGAGGACGCAAGCGAACGCGGTGCACTACTACCAGCAGCCGGGCGATGACCTCGTGCTCGATCCGGAGCGCACATCGCTCACCGGCCACGCGGAGCAGATCAAGTTCGGCAAGTACGCGGGCGGCATCGTCCGCTTCGAGACCAGCTTCGTGCGGCAGTCGGCGGGCTTCGATGTCAACGACCTGGGCTATCTCCGCCGTGCCGACCAGCAGGACTGGAGCACGTGGGCGTCGCTGCGGTTCAACACGCCGCGCGGCATCTACCGGTGGATGCAGATCAATGCGAACCACTGGCAGGTCTGGAACACCTCGGGGACCCGCCTGGCGACGGCATTCAACAGCAACGCTCACATGGGCCTGGAGAACAACTGGAACGTGCATGCCGGCGCTACGGTGGACGGCCTCGGTGAGTCGTTCTGCGACCGCTGCACGCGCGGCGGTCCGGCGGTGCGTCGCTCGCGCGGTATCTTCCCGTGGTTCGGCGTGAACGGCGACAACCGCCGGAAGATCGTACCGTCGATGTGGGTGAACCTCGGCTACAACGATGAGGGCCGCTCCCGCAACGTGCGGCTGAACCCGAGCATCAACATGCAGATCTCCACCGGCCTGCAGGCGAACATCGGCGCTGCACTCACGCACAACGAGAACGCAACGCAATGGTACGGCAACTTCGTGGATGACGGTGGGACACACTACAGCTTTGCACACCTCGATCAGCGTACGCTGTCGATGAACCTGCGCGTGAACTACACGGCCCGGCCGGATCTCACGCTCGAGCTGTACGCGGAACCCTTCGTCAGCACCGGCACGTATTCGAACATCCGTGAGCTGAGTGCGACCCCCGCCGCTGACGAGTACGGGGACCGTTTCATTCCGTTCACGCCGCCGGCGGGCTCGAGCACCGGTTTCAACTTCAGCCAGCTGCGCACGAACGCCGTCGCGCGCTGGGAGTACATGCCCGGATCGACGCTGTTCCTGGTGTGGGCACACGGGCGGCAGGAGTCGCAGCAGATGGCGTCGGACCGCTCGTGGTTGGAGGACTATCGCGACCTGCTGGAGCTGCACCCGGAGAATACGTTTCTGGTGAAGGTGGCGTACTGGTTCAACCGGTGAACGGATTCGGGAGCCGGGGACAGTTTCGGGCGCGGGCGCGGGCTCGCGCACGGGCGGGGGTGAGAGGAGCGGAGGCGTTGCCGGACCGCGACGCAGGGGATCAACGGGGCCTGTAATACTCCTGTCGCCGTGGCGGTGGCGCTTCCGCTCCTCATTGCATCGAGCGGGGCGCCGCTGCAGTATTGCGCCTGATCATGTCTCACGGCGCAGAAGGACCATGAAACCAACCGACGCAATCCGGCAGCGGCGATCCATCAGGAGTTTTACCGGTCGGGAAGTCACGCGACAGGAGATCGAGCGCATGCTGGACGCCGCGGTGCTGGCGCCGAACCATCGCATGACGCAGCCGTGGCGCTTCTATGTGCTCGGGCCGGAGGCGCGCCGCGCATACGGCATGGTGCTGGGCGACCGCAAGGCGCGGAAGGTGATCGACAGCGACGCGGCCGCGCTCGTCCGGGAGAAGGTCGCGTCCGAGCACGCCGCGCTGCCGGGCATGATCGTGGTCGCCATGGTGCAGGATGCGAATCCGGAGATCCGCGAGGAGGATTACGCGTCGGTGATGATGGCCGTGCAGAACATGGCGCTCGCGGCAGCCGAGATGGGGCTGGGCACGCACATCAAGAGCGGCGCGGTGATGGAGGATCCGGCGGCCCGGGCGGCGGCGGGGGTCGCCGCTGACGAACGCATCGTGGCGGTGGTGAACGTCGGCGAGCCCGCGGACGTGCCGGCCCCGAAGGACCGGAAGCCGGCCGCATCCGTGACGAGCTGGCTCGACTGAGCGCCGGCGGGCTCAGATGCGTCGCCGGACCGACACGGCGGTCGCAACAGCGGCCAGGCCGAGCACCGTGAGCAAAGACAGCAGAACGCTTGCCGCGCCCACGCCCGGACCGAGGGCCTGCTCGCCGTAGCGGCCCCGACCCCACTCTCGCACCCATTCACCGAACTCGATGCCGAAGGCGCTCGCGAACGCGACGGGCATGTCGGCGTCGCTCGTCCAGAACTGCGCGAAGCGGTCGTGGCCGAACGCAGCTTCGGCCTCGCTCAGCAGCATCCGATGCGCGGCTCCGGTGAACGTGTACGATAGCGGCAGATGCATCGTCGCGGCGCCCAGCCTCCCGGGTTGCGGCTCGAACGAGACGATCCGGTCGCACAGGTCTGCGCGGCCCGCAATGCATCCGCGGATCATGAGGTCGGCCGATGTCCAGAACATCGGTGCGTCATCGGCTTCGATGTTCGCGGCGGGTCCGGGTACCTCCGCCAGCGTGTAGCCTCCGGCGCTCAGCCAGTGGGACATTCGCGCGCCGGGAGCACCGTAGCGCGCGACGAACGTGCAGGGACCGAGCACGCCCGCCCGATGGCTGCGGCGCAGATGCTGGTAGCCGTCGCTGAACATGCTGCCATTGTTGCCGACCCTGCCCGTTCCGACCATGGCGCAGTACGCGCCGGCGGAATCCACGCCCGTGTACATCTCCCGGGATGCGCCATTGGCACGCAGGGACACGGCGGGATGGCCGCCAAACGTATCTTCGATCAGGAACACGCCCGCACGTCCGCGCGGCCGATCGATCGCCGCGGCCTCGCGGGCAATGAAGGCGTTCAGCGTGTCACGCGCCGCACCCTCGAGCGCGGGTGAGAGCTGAACGGCCACGCCCGGCGACGATGGCAGCAGCGGCAGCAGGGAGTCCGCCCGCGCATGCTCGCGGTACGCACGATCGGCGGCCAGCATCGCGGTCATGTTGGCCCGGGCGCGACGCGTCAGCTCGTCCAAACCCCGTCGCTCATGAACCGGAACGTCGGGTACCGTGCGTGCCATTGCCGACATCAGCACGCTGCCGCCGAGTACCACTGCGAGCCATTTCATCCCAGACGCCATCTCGTGCTCCGCATCGCCAGAAGTCCGAGTCCGATGAGCCACAGCATTGACCACAGTCCGGCCCGTGCGATCCCTGCGTGCACCCGTGGACGTGCATCCTGCACGCGGTCGCGCCAGCCGAGCATCACCTCGTCGATCGGTCGTCCGGCCGCGCGCGCCAGCCGGCCCGCAGCACCGGGCGGTCCTTCGACCAGACGTGCGAACGATCCGCTGCCGCCCACCTCCAGCGCATGCTGCAGCACCGAGATCCGCGTGGCGGCATTCGTCACTGGCGCGGCGTCGCCTGTCAGCGCGCGCATGCACGACCCCATGTCGCGTGCGTGACAGCGCCGCAGCGGGATGGATCCTGACGTGGCCAGGTCGCGGTAAGCCCATACGAGCACGTCGTCGCCATGCAGAGTGCCGGCGCCGAGCCAGTCCCGCATGTCGGCGGGCATCACGCCGACCATGGCGGCTGCGATCGCGTGACGCGCACCGTCGTCCTGATCCCGCCCGGTGTCGCGGATGTGGTACCGATGCACGGTTGGCGTGCTGCCGCCGACCGTGAGATCCTGCGCACTCACGTCATGACTGATCACGATGCCGTCGAGGCGCGTGCGTGCCGTGCCCACCATCGGCTCATATGCCCGCCACGCATTGTGCAGGGCAGTGATCGCTGCCTGCGGCGCTGGGTTGCGACTCACGAAGAGGAACGGGCCGATGACGATGGTATCCGTGCGCAGCGGTGCCGCAGTCGCCCGTGCAGAATCACGCTCCGCGAGAAGACGCATGTAACGCTCGTGCTCCGCCGCGAGCGAGTCGATGCGCGCGCTCAGAGCTGCGCGTGCAGCGACTCGACTCGCTCTGATGGCCTGCCCGCCATCAGTCGCCTGCACCTGCGCGGAAGCACCGGAATCCGGTTGCGCTGCAGGCACGAACGGAGTGCGTGCGACCGCTCCACCGACGCCCGCGGGGATTATCAGCGCTGCGAGCAGCACTGCGCTCAGCGTTCGGCTAGACATCGATCAGCAGCCAGCTGCCGCCGAACACCTGCGACGGGCCGGGGAGGCGGCCGATGACGGAGATGATCGTCGTGACGGGCGTGATCAGGTCGAGACCGAATTCACGCTCGAGGAACGGCAGACCGAGCGAGCCGGCGATGAGAATGCCGATGAAGCCGATGCAGATGATCAGCGTCGTGCGGATCGTACCGGCAGCGAGGGCGAACATGGTACCGTAGACCAGTGCGC
Source organism: Longimicrobiales bacterium (assembly GCA_035461085.1). GTDB lineage: Bacteria > Gemmatimonadota > Gemmatimonadetes > Longimicrobiales > RSA9 > SH-MAG3. The sequence goes on from DATHVW010000014.1 coordinate 17,974, forward strand.
CCGCGAGCAGGAACCGGGCGCCGAACGCGAACGGATACGCGCGCAGTCCGTCCGGTATGGGCGCGGTCGATGTCGCGAGCCACGCGCCCGCCCAGATCGCCAGCGCCGGCACGAGCAGGATCACCGCGCCCGCCCACAGCTTGAGCAGTGCGTAGCGCGCGCGGGGGATCGGCAGTGTCAGCGCATAGACGTGATTTGTGCGATGGTCCCAGTTCCAGGCGGCCAGCGCCACCGCCGCACCGGTGATGGCGGCAAGGTACGGGAAGATGCTCGAGAGAGAATCGAGTGACCGCAGCAGGTCGCCCGGATACGCGGCGTCGCCGAACTCCAGCGTCAGCCGCACGACGGCCTGGGGCAGCGCCACGCACAGGAGCACGAGGGGGACCAGCAGCCAGCGTGTCGCGAGCCACTGCAACCGCAGCATCTCGCTCATCTCCCGCGTCATGACTTCACCTCGCGGCCGGAACGCAGCAGCTCCACGAAGACCTCTTCCAGATCCAGGTCCACGACATCGCGCACCGTCGCGCCCGCCGTGTCGAAATAGGACAGCATCGGATCGCTCCAGCCGCGCACCACCCACGACTCGCACGACGCGAGCGGCTCCCGCACGCGGGACAGCACCTCGAACGGCGCATGGTGCCCGTTCACCGGCGGTGCGGCGAGACGGATGCGCTTGATGCCGCCCTTGAGCGTCCCGATCGGCATCTCGGCCACCATCCGGCCGTGATCGAGCACGCCCACCCAGTCGCACATCCGTTCCAGCTCGTGCACGAGGTGACTCGAGATGAACACCGTTGCGACGGCATCGCTCACGTAGTCGAGCAGCGCCGTCAGGACATCACGTCGAACCATCGGGTCCAGGCCATCGGTAGGCTCGTCCAGGATCAGCAGCTCCGGACGCTGCGCGAGCGCGAGCAGCATCATCAGCTTGCCGGTCTCACCCTTCGACAGACGGCCGACGCGACGATCGCCGGGAAGCTCGAACATCCGCTGCAGCCGCGCGGCCCACTCCGCGTCCCAGCGGGTATGGAACGCCGCATGGCACCGCATCGCTTCCTCCACGCGCAGCGACGGGTAGAGATGCGGCCGCTCGGGGACGTAGCCCGTCAGCGCCAGCGCCGCCGGCAGCGCGTCCGGCACGGAGTGTCCCAGCAGGCTCACCGATCCCGCGGCGCGGCGCGTCATGCCCAGCAGCAGACGCACCGTCGTCGTCTTGCCCGCGCCGTTGGGCCCGAGGAATCCATAGATGGAGCCCTTCGGCACCGTCAGCGAAACATCCTGCAGCTCGAACGTCCGCCCCGCGCGGTACTTCAGCCCGCGCACCTCGATCGCGTTACTCATGACTCGGCACCCCCATCTCGTCCGTCAGCGCCCGCGCGACATCCGCCGCGCCGATCCCCAGTCGCGCGGCTTCCGCCAGCAGCGACCTCACCAGCACCCGCGCCTGCCGCATCCGCTCCTGCTCGCGGACCTCCGGACCGACCGCCCGCACGAACGTGCCGGCACCCTGACGCATCTCCACGAAGCCCTCCCGCTCGAGGTCGCGGTACGCCTGCACCACCGTGGACGGGTTCACGCGCAGCGTAGACGACAGCTGCCTCACCGATGGCAGCGCCTCCCCCGCTCGATATTCCTCCGCAGCCACGGCAACGCGAATGCGCGCAGCGATCTGCTCGTAGAGCGGAACCGGACTCCGCGGATCGATCTCGTCGTGCATGCCCCTCTCCGGGCGCGCGGACCGGGAAACGACTCCCGGCCCGTCGGTATGACTGTATGGTTGTTGCGATACAGTAGTACTGTGGGCGTGGACGAGTCAAGAGCGACGTGCCTTTACACGGCCCGGGCGCGGAGTCAGGTTGTGGGCGGGCGAGAGTTTACAGGCGAGGAGCGCACGTGCTGAGGCTGCACGAATACACGTATCATCGGCCGGGGACGGTGGCGGAGGCGGCGCGGCTGCTGGCGGCGCATCCGGGCCGGGCGCGGCTGATTGCGGGCGGGACGGACCTGATGCCGAACATGAAGCACGGTCTGTTCACGCCGGAGCACGTGATCGCGCTGAAGCAGATCGGCGAGCTGCACGGGATCGAGGAGCGGGCGGGCGAGCTGGTGATCGGCGCGGCCGAGTCGTTGAGTGCGGTATCGCGTCATCCGCTGGTGCGTCGGTACTTCGCGTCGCTGGCGCGGGCGGCGGGCTCGGTGGCGGGCCCGCAGCTGCGGAACATGGGTACGATCGGCGGAAACCTGTGTCTGGACACCCGGTGCACGTATTACAACCAGACGTATTTCTGGCGCAACGCGCTGGGCTTCTGCCTGAAGAAGGATGGCGAGGTGTGCCATGTGACGAAGGTGGGGAAGAAGTGCGTCGCGGCGCATTCGGCGGACACGGCGCCGGTGCTCATGACGCTGGGTGCGGTGGCGGATCTGGAGTCGGTGGGCGGCACGCGGAGCGTCGCGGTCGCGGAATTCTTCGTGGCGGACGGGATCGAGAACACGGTGCGGGGATGGAACGAGATCGTGACGCGGGTCAGGATCCCGTTGCCGACGCCGCGCACGCGGACGGCGTTCCAGAAGGTGCGCCAGCGCGGCGCGATCGATTTCCCGCTGCTGAACATTGCGGTGGCGGCGGAGCTCGGGGCTGCGCTGGAGATCGAGGACATGCGGATCGTGGTGTCGGCGCTCGGGTCGCGGCCGCGCGTGATCTCGGGTCTGGACAAGGTGGCGGTGGGCCGGCCGCTCGATGAGCAGACTGCGGAATCGATCGCGGAGCGGGCGTTCCAGCAGTGCCATCCGCTGACGAACATCATAGTGGACCCCGACTGGCGCCGCGCGATGGTGCCGGTCTACCTCAAGCGTGCGCTCGCCGAGCTGGCGGGCGGGCAGAACTGAGCCTGCATGAATCCGGACCGGCCGACGGCTGCCGAGGGTGGACACGGGACACGGGCCGATCTGCCCGCCGATCTCCTGGCGCGGCTCGACGCGCTGCACGCGGAGGGCATGGCGATCTTCGAGCGGTTCGAGCGGGACGTGCGGAGTGCGGAGTTCCATCCGTTCAAGCCGGCGGATTACGGCGCGGTGGTGGACATGCTGCTGCCGTTCAGGGGAGAGTGCCGGACGTTCCTGGAGTGGGGTTCCGCCACGGGTGTCATTGCGATCACGGCCGACCTGCTCGGATTCGAGGCGTACGGGATCGAGATCGACGCGTCGCTGGTCGAGGTGGCCGACGATCTGGCGCGGCGGTACGGCTCGGGGGCGCGTTTCGCTGCGGGGAGCCTGCTTCCCGACGGGTACGAGTGGCGGTCGGCATCCGGCGACGCGCGGCTGGGCACGATCGAGACAGGTGACTCCGGTTATGCGAAACTGGGGAAGTCACTGAGCGAATTCGACCTGGTGTACGGGTATCCGTGGAGCGGCGAATCCGCGATGATGTACGACATCATGCAGCGCTGCGGTGCGGATGGTGCGCGGCTGCTGATCAACCAGGGTCGCGAGGGTGTGGAAGTGTTCCGGGTCAGCAACGGTAACCGGCGCGAGGCAGGGACCTCGTAAGGGGCGGTCGTGTATACCGATGATAACGCCTCAAGCATAGAGCAGGACTTCGCATGACAACCGTACTCCTCGTCGATGACCAGCTCGAGCTGCGCGCCATACATGGCACGTATCTGCGCGAGCATGGCTTCCACGTCGTGACCGCAGGTGATGGCGAGAGCGCGCTCACGAAGGCGCGTTCCGAGTCGCCCGACATCATTCTTCTCGACCATTCCCTGCCGCGGCGGATGGGCATCGACGTGGCGCGCGAGCTCCACGAAGATCCGCTGACGTCGGACATCCCGATCGTGATGGTGACGGCGCATGCGTACGGTGCGATCGGGCAGAAGGCGCGAGCGGCGGGATGCGTGGCGTTCCTGACGAAGCCGTGTGCGCCGAGCCGCGTGCTGCAGGAAGTGCGGCGCTTCACGACGGCGGGATCGGCGTAGCAGCACCCGTGCGCGGCGCACCCCTGCGCGGCGCCTGCCACATCATCACTCCGTTCCGGACGCGTTGACCTTGAGTCGCAACTCCGCGCTGACCGCACGAGCGCGCCGGTATCTGGCCGACGCGGTGCACGCGTTCGACCACGCCCCAGTAGAAGTCACGCTTTCCGTGTTGCTGGCCGCAGCGTTCTCCTATGCGCTGGCGAGCGACGCCGAGCCGTTCCGTGAGTGGTTCGAGATCGGCGTCATCATTGTATTGACCGGCGCGGTGGCGTTCACGGCGACGCTTCTGCATGCGCTCGGCGCCTGGCAAGCGCGGACCCGCTGGCTGGTGACGGCCGGCGGCGCTGCAGCTGCGGCGCTGTACGGGTTGCTCGTGCTGAATCTGCGATGGGAAGCCGAGGCGTGGCGGGCGGCGACGCTGGTCGCCGCGGGCGCGCTGACGCTGCTGGCGGCGCCGGCGTTTGCCGGGCGGGCCGGTGCGACGGAGCG
>DATHVW010000015.1:0-19492 GCA_035461085.1 Longimicrobiales bacterium
CTCGTGTCCCATGATGGTGCCGCGGTCCAGGCCGCGCTCGCGGCCCAGGTACGGGTGCAGGTCGGAGCCGCAGATCCCGGCAGCATGGATCTCGCAAATGACGTCGCCCGCGTCGACAATGACGGGGTCGGCGACCGTCGCGAGCGACAGCGTCTCCACATCCTCGAAGATGATGGCCTGCATGCGCCTCCGTTCGGTGCACTGCGTGCGCGTTGCTAAACTTGCGTTTGTCTATACTAATGGAATGCGCACACGTCGCGCTCGGCGATCGTCGCCGGTCGCCGCGGGACGTCCGACGACGGGCCGCCGCGCTGCCTCATCCCCATGCACCACCCGTGAAACGCCCATGTAACACCCGCGACACGACGTCTCCATAGCATTCGGAGCGGATGGCCGGTAACGGTGCCGCTGTGTGATACACGACCTGAACGATGGAGGCATTATGTACATTACGATCCTGCGTCGCCTGGTCCCGCTCAGCCTGGTGTTGCTGAACGCGTGCAGCGCCGGCGACGGTGCGCACGCCCAGGATGCACCGGAAGGCGAAGTCGCCACGGCGCAGCAGGACACGGGCGTCCCCCTCTATGACAATCTCGGCGATCATCACTTCGCGGTCCGGGCCAGTGACCGGGCGCAGCGGTATTTCGATCAGGGGATGCGCCTTTACTACGCGTTCAACCACGCGGAGGCGATCCGCGCATTCAACGAGGCGGCGCGACTGGACCCGGACTGCGCGATGTGCTACTGGGGAACGGCGCTGTCGTATGGCCCGAACATCAACATGCCGATGGACTCGGCGAGCGGCGTCGCGGCGTACGAGGCGATCCGGCAGGCGGTCGCACGGCAGGCGTCGGCCGCGCCGGGCGAAAGTGCGCTGATCGGTGCACTGGCGGTCCGCTACGCGAAGGTGCCGCCCGCCGACCGGGCTCCGCTCGACTCGGCCTATGCACGCGCGATGGCAGAGGTCGCAGAGCAGTACCCGGATCATCCGGAAGTGCAGTCGCTGTATGCCGAGTCGCTGATGGACCTGAGCCCGTGGCAGTACTGGAACCGTGACGGCTCGCCGCGGCCTGCTACGCCGGCGATCCTCGCGGCGCTGGAGAAGGTCATCGCCGCGCAGCCGAATCATCCCGGCGCAAACCACTTCTATATCCATGCGGTGGAGGCGGTGGATCCGGAGCGGGCAGTCCCGATGGCGGAGAACCTCGCGGGACTCATGCCGGGTGCCGGTCACCTCGTGCACATGCCCGGCCACATCTACGTGCGGGTGGGTCGTTACGAGGATGCGATCAGGGCGAACGAGCACGCGGTGCACGCGGACGAGTCGTTCATCGCCGATCACAGACCCGGCGTCGGCGTCTATACACTCGGCTACTATCCGCACAACTACGACTTCCTGTCGTTCGCGGCGAGCATGATCGGGCGCAGCGCGCAGGCGCTCGACGCGGCGGACCGGATGGCAGCGCTCGTGAAGCCGGAGATGCTCGGCGCGCCGGGCCTGACGGTGCTGCAGAATCACCTGTCGCGTGCACTCCAGATCCGCGTGCGATTCAGTCGGTGGCAGGAGATCCTCGATGCTGCCGAGCCGCCGGCCGTCGCGCCGTATGCGCGGGCGATCTGGCACTATGCGCGCGGGCGCGCGTTCGCGGCGAATGGCGATGTGGAGTCGGCCGTGGCGGAGCTCGCAGGACTGCGCACAGCGGCGTCGGACGCATCGCTCCAGAACGCGCCGATCGAGTTCAATCCGGCGACGGCACTGCTGGCGATCGCCGCCAACGTGCTGGATGGGCACATTGCCGCGGCGCGCGGCGACTACGCCGTCGCCATCCAGCGACTGACTGCGGCCGCCGCAGGCGAGGATGATCTCGTGTATGGCGAGCCGCCGGAGTGGACCGTCCCCGTGCGACACGACCTCGGCAACGTGCTGCTGAAGGCGGGACGCGCGGCAGATGCGGAGGCCGCGTTCCGTGAGGACCTGCGTCGCTTCCCGGAGAACGGCTGGTCGCTCGACGGCCTCGCCCGCAGCCTCACGGCGCAGGGTCGCGCGGCGGAGGCGGCAGAGGTGCGGCAGCGTTTCGAGAAGAGCTGGAGGACGGCCGACGTGAAGATGTAATGGGAACTGCCGGCGCGGTCATGGAGGCCGCGCCGGCCTGCTGTTGGCGATGTCGCGTGCCCGGCCGAGCCGCTATCCGTCGCCGATCACGCACCGTGCACCTCCGCTAACCGAGAAGCGACTCGCCGCGCTCGAGGTGATCGAGCAGTGCCTCGAGATGCAGGCGCGCACGCTTCGCGACTGCGCCGTACGCGGCGTGCGAGCCCCAGATCGAGCCCGCCATGATCGGCAGCGCGACCAGCGCCGCGGGCGGCGCTACCATGAGACCGGCAATGACGCCCGCTGCAATCGCGCCCGCACCCCCGCCAGAGTTGATCCCCGCCCAGTAGGCCGTGCGCTGGTTGCCCAGGTCGAGCGTGAGCGTCACGTACGCGAACCCCTGCTCGAGCGGCATCACCGACACCTCGGTGCTGCGTGCCGACCGCAGGTCGAAGCCCGCGCCGATGCGCGTCGGCCTGCGACCCGACACGACGACGCGCGTCGCATCCATCACGCGCGCCATCTCCACCTGGAATCCGCCGCTCTTCTCGTAGATCGTGCGATCGGTCATGCGCCGCAGCACGGCGAGGTACTGCGTATCGACGAGGTATTTCTCGACGTGCCGGCGCACTGCCTCCGCAGTCCCCGGGACGGTTCGTGATGCGCTGACCCGCGCAGGGCCGAGCAGACCGCCGCCGCCCTCAACGGGCGTCGCCTCGGCCGTCACCTCCGCCAGCGCGCGACGCATGTGCCCGGACGCGATGCCGAGCTCACCGCCAATGCGCACGAGCTCCGCATCGCTGATGCCCGGGTCACCTGTGGTGTCCGCCTCGTGCGTCTGAAGCTCGATCGCGCGCCGCACCACCGCCTCCACCTGTTCGGTGTTCAGGCGTCGCTCGGGAAGCTTCGACGACGTTGCCGGAGTGCGCGGTGGATCAGCCATGGTCCGTCTGTTATACGCCCCCGTTCACACCCGCACAAGCGGATGGCGCATCGGGACCGACGACACTCGTTGTCATACGCTGGCTGCCCGTTGTATTCTGCGTGGATGGAATTCCATCTGACCCGAACGCTCGAGATCCTCGAGCGCACGCCCGAGACGCTGCGCGCGCTGCTCGCCGGCCTGTCCGGTGACTGGACGACGGCGAACGAGGGTCCCGACACGTTCAGCGCGTTCGACAACCTCGCCCACCTGGTGCACGGCGAGCGCACGGACTGGATCACGCGCGCACGCATCATCCTCGCACAGGGCGAGTCGCGCCGCTTCGAGCCGTTCGACCGCTTCGCACACCACCACGAGAGTGCAGGGAAGAGCCTCGCGGATCTGCTCGACGAGTTCGCTACACTGCGCCGCGACAACCTGGCGACGCTCCGGTCGTGGCAGCTCACCGATCGCGAGCTGGCGCTCGAGGGCGAGCACCCATCCCTCGGCACGGTCACCCTCAGTCAGCTCCTGTCCGCCTGGACCGTCCACGACCTCGGACACATCGCGCAGACGTCGCGCGTCATCGCGAAACAGTACCGCGACGCGGTCGGCCCGTGGCGCGAGTACCTGCCCGTGCTGGATCGCAGGTAGGGGCGAGGCGGGACGGCGCGGCGGCGCACGCGGCGCACCCGGCGTCCCGGTGTACCCGGGCTTTCCCGGAGCACCCGGCGCACCGCAGCACCCGGTGCACCCGGCGCACCGGAGCACCCGGAGCACCCGAGCGCCCCGGAGCACCCGGAGCACCCGGAGCACCCGGAGCACCCGAGCGCCCCGGTGCACCAGGGCGTACCGGCGCACCGACCGACGCGAATCGACCATTTGCCGACCCCGTCGGTCGCTAATGGAGGATTCGCCGCGCGTGGGACCCACAATCGTCCGGGCGCATCGCGCAGACGGGGACGCGTGGAGGATTGAGTGCTCCTGGCGCGGCCAATCGTCCATCGGGCCGTGTGGCCTGGGGCGAATGGACGATTCGCTGTCCCCGGGCAGTCTTCGGTCGGTCCCCGGGCGGTCCCCAGGCGGTCCCCAGGCGGTCCCCAAGGCGGTGCCCGGGCGGTCCCTGGGCTGTCCCCGGGCGGTCCTCGGGCTCCCCGGGCCCCAACATGGGCTCGGTGACCCCCACATTCGTCAGACGCCCTGGGTCCGGACGATACAGCCGGCAATCGTCACGTTGCGCGAAGGGACCGGAACCATGACCCCGAGGCCGGACGGCGTCGCGCCAGCGCTGGAGCTGGGACTCCGCGCGAACTGGCGGCAGTTCTGGCTGCTGGTCCTGGTGAATGCGTTCGTCGGTGCGATGGTCGGCCTCGAACGGACGGTGCTGCCGCTGCTGGCCGAGGCGGAGTTCGGGATCGCGAGCAGGACGGCCGCACTGTCGTTCATCGCGACGTTCGGCGTGGTGAAGGCGCTCACGAACTACTTCGCCGGCCGCCTGAGCGACCGCTTCGGTCGCCGGCACGTGCTTCTCGCCGGATGGCTGTTCGCGCTGCCGGTGCCGCTGCTGGTGATGTGGGCGCCGACGTGGTCGTGGATCATCGTCGCGAACGTGCTGCTCGGGATCAACCAGGGTCTCGCATGGTCGACGACGGTGATCATGAAGGTCGATCTCGTCGGTCCGCGGCGGCGCGGCCTCGCAATGGGACTGAACGAGTTCGCAGGATATCTCGCCGTCGCGCTCTCGGCGCTGGCGACGGGATACATCGCGCAGGCATACGGGCTGCGTCCGGAGCCGTTCTACCTAGGTATCGCGTTCGCCGCAGCGGGACTCGCGATATCGTTCCTGTTCGTGCGGGAGACGCGCGATCACGTCGCGCTGGAATCGCAGACCTCTGTACCGCACCCGGGCGTAGATCACGGCGCGGGCCTGACGACACGCGAGCTGTTCGCGCGTGCGAGCTGGAAGAACCCCGCGCTCTCCAGTGCGAGCCACGCGGGCATGATCAACAATCTGAACGACGGCCTGGCGTGGGGCCTGTTCCCGCTCTACTTCGCGGCCGCGGGCATGGACGTGAGACAGATCGGGATCCTGAGCTTCACGTATCCCGCCGTGTGGGGAGTGCTCCAGCTGTGGACGGGCGCGCTGTCCGACCGCGTGGGGCGCAAACACCTCATTGCCGGCGGCATGCTGCTGCAGGGTGTGGCGCTCGCGGCCATCGCACTGGTGCGCGGCTTCTGGCTGTGGGTCGGCGCAGCCGCGCTGCTGGGCGCCGGCACCGCCATGGTCTATCCCACGCTGCTCGCCGCGATCGGCGACGTCGCGCATCCGGACTGGCGCGGTTCCGCCATCGGCATCTACCGGCTCTGGCGCGACAGCGGCTACGCCGTCGGTGCACTCCTGGCCGGTGTGCTCGCCGACCTGTTCGGAATGAGCTGGGCCATCGGCGCGGTCGCGTTCATTACGATCATGTCGGGCGTGAGCGTCCTGTGGCGCATGCCGGAAACGCTCCGCTCGCAGTACATGGAGCCGTGACACATCGCTGGCGGTATTGCGCCACGGTGCCGTACATGGAGCCGTGACACATCGCTGGCGGTATTGCGCCACGGTGCCGCCCGACGAATTCTTGCAGGGCAGGCCTGCCGTTTCCCGTCACCCCCAGAGGCCATATGCGCTTCCCTGCCGTGCGCTCCGGGCCGGGCGCCGCGCTCGCTGCAATCATCGCCGTCGCCGCGATCGCTGCCGCAAACCGCTCGGACGATGGCGGTTCACCGCAGCTGGTGGCGGCCGCCGACGAGCGGCCGAACATCGTGCTGATCGTTGCCGACGATCTCGGTTATGCGGACCTCGGCGCATACGGCAGCGACATCCGCACCCCCAATATCGACCGGCTCGCCGCCGAGGGCATCCTCTTCACGAACTTCCATACGGCACCGATGTGTGCGCCCACGCGCGCGATGCTGCTGACGGGGAACAACAATCACGTCGCGGGCATGGGACAGCAGAGCCCCGGGCCGAATCTCGCGGGGATTCCCGGTTACGAGGGCTACCTGTCGGATCGCGTCGTGCCGTTTCCGCGGCTGCTGCGCGACGTCGGCTATCACACATACAGCACCGGCAAGTGGCATCTGGGCGACACGCGTGACCAGAGCCCGCTGGCCGCGGGCTTCGAGCGGTCGTATCAGCTCACGCACGGTGCCTCGAACCACTTCAATTCCGTCGGCTTCTTCGAGGGCGGCTCGCTGTATCGCGAGGACGGCGAGGAGGTGGAGTATCCGGCCGGGAGTTACACGACCGAGCTGTTCACCGATCGCCTGATCGGGTTCATCGACTCGCAGATCGACGATGGCCGGCCGTTCTTCGCGTTTGCCGCATACACATCGCCGCACTGGCCTCTGCAGGTGCCCGATGAGTGGATGGATCGCTATCGCGGCAGGTACGACGAGGGGTATGACGTACTGCGGGAACGGAATTTCGAGGCGCTCAGGGCGAAGGGAATCATCCCGCCCGGGTCTGCACTGCCGCCGCGCAACCCTGCGATCACGCCGTGGAACGACCTCGATGCGGAGCAGCAGCGCGTCGAGGCTCGCAAGATGGAGCTGTACGCGGCAATGGTCGAGAATCTCGACCATCACGTCGGCCGCGTGATCAAACACCTGAAGGCGCGCGGCGTATACGACAACACGCTGATCGTGTTCATGTCCGACAACGGTGCGGCCGGCTCCGAAGACTTCTATCACACGGGCCCGTTCGTCGAATACATCCAGGCGCATTATGACAACTCGTACGAGAACATGGGGAAGCCGAGCTCGTTCGTATCCTATGGACCCCCGTGGGCGGAGGCGGGGTCCGCGGCTTTCAGCCGCTACAAGACGTACACGCGCGAGGGCGGCATCAGGGCGCAGATGATCATCGCCGGACCCGGAATCGCGGCACGCGGATCCATGACCAGCGCCTACACAACCGTGATGGACCTCGCGCCGACGTTCCTCGAGATCGCCGGCGCGACGTATCCGGCCGATGGCGCCGTGCACGCAATGGAGGGCGAGAGCATGGCGGCGCTGCTGGCCGGTGATACGGAATCCGTGCACGCTCCCGACTACGTCACGACGCTGCTGCACGCGGGCCGTGCCTACGTCCGTCGCGGCAACTGGAAGCTCACGAACCTGGAGCCACCCTTCGACGAATCGGCGTTCGAGCTGTTCGACGTGCACGCCGATCCGGGCGAGACGACCAATCTCGCCGAGTCGGAGCCCGAAGTGTACCGTGACATGATCCAGTTGTGGCGTGCGGAGCGCGAGCGGCTCGGCATCGTGCTGCCTCCGACGAGATGAATCGCGTGAGCCACCTGGACGACGAGTTCCCGCTCGGCGACGGTGTCGCCGACCTCACGACATGGGTCGCATGTCCGTATTGCGGCGAGGAGGTCGAGCTGGTGATCGATCCGGGCGGTGGTGCGGTACAGCAGTACGTGGAGGACTGCGAGGTCTGCTGCCGGCCGATGCAGCTGACGGTGAGGTGGGACGACAATGGCGCCGCGCACGCAGACGCACTCACGGACGAGGATGCCTGACATGCACGATCGGGTGCTGACAGCCGCGCTCGCCGCGATCGCAATCATGTCCGCCACGTCGTGCGGTCCGCGGCCGAGTGACGTGGCCGTGGACGGCGTATCCGGTAACGCCCTGGCCGACTCCGGTGCCGGCGCATCACGGGACACGATGCTCGGCGCCGGTGCGGCGCGCGAAGGTCGTGCGGTCGCGCTCACGTTCGATGACCTGCCGGTCATCTCGACCACGGCCGATACGACTGTGCAGTGGGAGGTGACGCGCGGCATCCTGAATGCGCTGGCCGGTGCGGGTGCGCCGGCGATCGGCTTCGTGAACGAGAACAAGCTGGGCGCGGGCGCGGTGCGTGACGCACGTACCCGGATGCTTCGCGCGTGGCTCGAGGCCGAACACGACCTCGGCAATCACAGCTACTCGCACCCGGACCTGAACTCGACGTCGCTCGACGACTTCACGGCGGACATCGTGCGCGGCGAGGAGGTCACGGCAGGTCTGCGCGGCGCGCGGCCGGTGTTCTTCCGGCATCCATTCCTGCACGCTGGGCCGGACTCCGCAAAGAAGTACGGGCTCGAGCAGTTCCTCGATGAACGAGGCTACCGGGTTGCGCCTGTCACGATCGACAACCAGGACTGGGTCTTTGCACGTGCCTACGACAACGCGCTCGACGCGGCCGACAGCGCGCTGGCCCGCCGGATTGCGGACGCTTACCTGACGTACATGGACACGATCTTCGGATTCTACGAGGCGCAGGCGCGGGCGATCGTCGGACGGGAGCTGCCGCAGGTTCTGCTGCTTCATGCCAACCGCATCAACGCGGACGGTCTCGATGAGCTGCTCGCGTTGGCGCGCCGCCGCGGGTACAGGTTCGTGACTCTGGAGGAGGCGCTCCGCGACCCTGCATACGACCGGACCGACTCCTACGTGGGACCGGCGGGTATCACGTGGCTGCACCGCTGGGCGATCAGTGACGCGCTCGACCGCTCGATTTTCCGCGGCGAGCCCGAGCCGCCGCCGTTCGTGGCGGATGCCACTCGATAGTGCAACCAGGCGGGAGATCAGCAGTATATTCGTATGCCAGTTCAACCGACAAATGCCGACGGAGAGTGTGAATGTGTCATCGTGTTCAGTGCAGCATCTGCGGTAAACCGACGTGGGCCGGATGCGGTCAGCACATAGAGCAGGCGTTGGCGGGCGTACCGGTGGGCAAGCGCTGCAAGTGCGAACGGAAGAAATCGTTCTGGCAGCGCCTGTTCGGCCAGTGATACCGCCGCGCGGGATGTCGCGTGACGCGAATCCGCACAGGGAAAGGTGAATGACGACGGCCGAACAAACCGTCCCGTCTCACTCTGCGGTCAAGGATTCACACGCAGCGCGACGATCGCACCCGCTGGTACTGCTCTGGCTGGTCTATGCCGCATGCGTGTGGCTGATCTCGGCATACGTCGCCACTGAGGCGCTTTCCCACCGCGTTCCCGCACCCCCGATAGCGGCGACCGCGCCGCTCTCCGCCTGGGATGGCAGCAACTACAACGAAATCGCACTACACGGCTATTCGGCTGCGTCGGATGCCGCGCGGCGTTTTGCATTCTTCCCGCTGCTCCCGGCGCTCGCGCGTCTGCTCGGCGGCTCAGGCCACGCCCCACTCGCCGGCATCCTGCTCAGTCAGCTGTTGCTGCTCGGCTCCATGCTGCTCCTCCGCGAATGGCGCGCGAGCGGCGACGAAGGACTACGCGCGGAGCCCGGCTTCTGGCTGCTCGTTGCGCCGCTGGCATTCTTTCACGCGGTGTTCTATGCGGAATCGCTGTTCCTCTTTCTGCTGCTCGCCGGGCTGGTGCTGCATCGTCGCGGCCGCAACGCGTACGCAATCGCCGCACTGTTCCTCGCGGGACTCGCCCGTCCGACCGCGATCCTCATCCCGGCACTCTTCATCCCCGCGGTCCTGAAACCGGACACGCGACGCACGGCGCTCCTGCTCGCCGCGGCGCCGCTGGCCGGCATCGCCGCATACGTGTTGTACGTCGCCGGGCTGACCGGATCACTGTTCGGGTATTCCCGGCTGCAGGCGGAGCTGTGGCACCACGGCTGGACCATTCCATTCCTGCCCGCAATCCTGGAGCTGACTCGCGCGACGGCGCTCGCGCTCGACGGTATGCTGCCGCCTCGCGATCTGCTGATCCGACCGCTGGTGCTGATCGGCATCGTGACGGTGCTCGCCGCCGGCTGGCGCCGGCTCGAGCCCGGGCTGCGCGTATTCGCAGTCGTGTCGCTGCTGTTCGTGCATTCGCAGGTCCCCAGCCTCTCGAGCGCGCGGTACGACCTCGCGATTTTCCCCGCGTACATCGCCCTCGCGAGAACACCACTCGCCCGCACGCGCAGCGGTGTGATCCTCGCCGTCGCGTTTGTCATCATGCAACTGGTGTTCATGCTCGACTTCATGGTCTGGCGCTGGGCCGGCTGAGCGCGGCGGGCTGGGCCAGCTCCCTACCCCTTGTCGCCGGCCCGGATTGTGGACCGGCGACGCGCACGTCATTCTTCGGTTGCAACGTGTGAATCTCCTGCGGCCCGAGCACCAAATGACCCGGCTTCACCATCGTGAATGCCTCGCATTCCCGGCAGACGGATACGTCCCGGTAGTCGGCCCCCTCCTCGTCATCCTCGCCGGCTGTCTTACGGCGTGCGGTCCCTCGGCTGCGCAGGTGCCCGCATCCGCGTCCGGTGACGACGCACTGTCCGCGGCGTGCGGCGATCCTGCGACGCCGGCGTGGGCAATCCAGGGCGACGGCTCCTCGACGCCGATGGATGGACGGATCGTGATGGTCGAGGGCGTCGTCGTCGGGGACTACGAAGGACCGGCTCCCGCGCTGCGCGGGTTCTACCTTCAGGACGCCGCCGGCGATGGCGACCCTGCGACATCGGACGCGGTATTCGTCTTCAACGGCGATCGCGACCAGGTCCGGCCGGGCGACGTCGCACGCGTGCGCGGAACGGTCGCCGAGTTCGAGGGACAGACACAGGTGTCCAGCTCCGGCTCGCTCACGATCTGCGGGCGCGGCGCGGTGGATCCGGTCGATGTCACGCTGCCGTTTCCGTCGACGGACTGGCCGGAGCGCATCGAAGGCATGCTCGTGCGCTTCACGCAGACGCTCCATGTCACGGATCACTACAACCTGGGGCGCTTCGGCGAGGTGACCGTGTCGTCGGGTGGCCGGCTGCCGCAGCCGACAGAGGTCGCCGAGCCGGGTGCCCGCGCGCACGCCGTTCAGCAGGCGAACGACCGCAACCGCATCGTGATCGATGACGCGTGGAACGATCAGAATCGCGATCCGATCGTACTCGGCCGTGGCGGCAACCCCCTCACCGCGCGCAATACACTGCGCGGCGGCGACCAGGTGACCGGCCTCACCGGCGTGATGACGTGGACCTGGTCCGGGAACCGCGCCAGCGACAAGACGTGGCGCGTGCGCCCGATCCACGCACTCGACGGTGCGGCCGTTTTCACAGCCGCGAATGAGCGCACCGGTGCTCCGGCCGTAGGAGGCTCCGTGCGCGTCGGCTCGTTCAACGTGCTGAACTACTTCAACACGTTCGACACGTGCACCGCGGGCTACGGCGGTGAGATGACGGACTGCCGCGGCGCGGATGAAGCGGCCGCGTTCGAGCGGCAGTGGCGCAAGACGGTGGCGGCGATCGCGGGCATGAACGTGGACATCCTCGGTGTCATCGAGCTGGAAAACGATGGTTACGGCTCGAGCAGTGCCATTGCGCACCTGGTCGGGCGGCTGAACGACGGCGCTGTCGGTGCACGGAGCGCGGCCACGCCCGCAGGTGCTGCGCAGTGGTCGTTCGTCGATGTCGATGCCGCGACCGGTACGCGCAACGCACTCGGCAGCGACGCCATCAAGGTCGGGTTCCTGTATCGCGCGGACCGCGTGCGTCCCGTCGGCACGACCGCCGTTCTGGCCACACGCGCGTTTCTGACCGGAGGCGACTCCGGGCCGCGCAACCGGCCGTCGCTCGCGCAGGCGTTCGAGACTGCCGGCGGCGCCCGCGTGGTGGTCAACATCAACCATCTGAAGAGCAAGGGCAGCCCCTGCGACAGACCGGATGCGGGCGATGGGCAGGCGAACTGCAGCGATGTGCGCACGGCCGCCGCGCGCGAGCTGGTCGCCTGGCTTGCGACCGACCCGACGCGCACCGGTGATCCGGATATCCTGATCCTCGGCGACCTGAACGCGTACGCGCGCGAGGACCCCGTCCGCGCCGTCACTGCCGCAGGCTACACCGATCTCCTGGGCGCCCGCGACGCCGTCGATCCGTATACCTATGTATTCGCGGGGCAGTGGGGCAGGCTCGATCACGCACTCGCATCGCCGTCGCTCGCGCGGCAGGCGGCCGGCGCCGCGGTCTGGCACATCAACGCCGATGAGCCTCCCGTGCTCGGCTACGCAATGGCCTTCAAGAGCAGGGAACAGCAGGCGACGTTGTACGATCCGGACGCGTACCGCAGCTCGGACCATGATCCCGTGGTGGTGGGCCTGGACCTGGCGCGGTAGCCGCCGGCTCCTGATCCAGGGCCGCACGGGCACCCCATCCGCGCGCCGGATGTTCCCAGCCAGCGCGGGCGGCTCGTTGCTACGGCCTCACCCGAGGCTGTATTGTGAGGCGGGTGCGGACGTGCTGTCCGGTCTGCCGATCCCGATTCGCCTTGCCGTTACCCCCCATCCCCCGGAGGAACCATGCGTTCCATCTCCGCCCGTTCCATCTCCGCGCTGTTGTCCGTCGTACTCGTCGCCGCGTGTGCACCGGCGGATGAGATGCCCGAGGTCGAGGACACGACTCCCGCCGTCGAGGCCGAGACCGAGCCCGCCGGTGCCCTGAGCCTCGCCGATTTCGCCGGCACGTGGCAGAGCGAAGCAACGCTGGAAGGAGTCGACGAGCCGATCCGAAGCACAATGACGGGCAGTGCGTCGGGCGACGACTGGACGATGTCGCTCGAGGGCCGACCCGACATTCCGATGGAGGTCAGCATCGTCGGCGACAGCCTGATCGCGGTGTCGGATGAGTACGAGAGCATCCTCCGCCCCGGTGTGATGGTCACGGTGCGGACTGCGAGTGTGCTGCAGGATGGCATGATGATGGGCAACATCGTTACGACGTACCGCACGTCCCAGGGCGAAGAGCGGGTCAGCGGTACTCTGCACGGCACGAAAGTCCAGTAGCGCGATCGGGGACCCGCAGCGGCCGGTCCGTTGCGGGCTCCCCAGTCCGATCAGCCGCCTCGCGCACGCTCCCTCCCGTCCGATCGGCCGGCTCGCGCGGGCTCCCCCATTTCCGGATCAGTCGGACCCGTTGCGGCTCCTCGAGCGCCGCAGAAGCACGTCAGGTGGTGGCAATCGTCGCCGTGGTAGCGGCGGTGATGGCCGCCGATGTCGCGATCATGGCAGCCTGCACCGCTTCGATCGCTTCACGCGCCGCATCGCCGACGACGTTGCCGCTCACGATGTCCTCGATCCTCTGTTTCCGTGCCTTCAGCTCGCTCTTCTCGAAATGCAGCTTCAACGGGCGTTCATCCCTGAGCAAAGTCGATTCGTCCCCTGAGCCTTTGATGGGTAGGTTCGCTGCCGTATTCTTCCCTGAAACGTTCATGGGGGAGCGATGAATCTGCTGCAGGGTACGCTCGACATGCTCGTGCTCAAAGCGCTGATGTTCGGGGCGCAGCACGGCTACGGCGTCGCACGCTGGGTGCGCGAGACGACGGATGGGACGCTCGACGTTGAGGAGGGCGCGCTCTATACATCGCTGCACCGGATGGAGCGGCGCGGGTGGCTGGAGAGCGAGTGGGGCGTGTCGGAGAACAACCGTCGTGCCAAGTACTACTCGCTGACGAACGCGGGCCGGCGACAGCTGGAGGAGGAGCTGCGAGGCTGGATGCGGTACGCAGAGGCGGTCTTCAAGGTCGTGCATGCGGAGGAGATGGTCGCATGAAGGGGATCAGGCGGGTGCTGCGGCTCGGCGGGGTGCGGCAGGGCGTGGATGAGGAGCTGGCGTACCACTTCGACAGCACGGTGTCGGAGCTGATGGCGCGGGGACTGACCCGGGAGGCCGCGGAAGCGGAGGCGCGCCGGCGGTTCGGCGACGTCACGCGGTACCGCAGCGAGCTCGAGTCGATCGATCGCGGCACGGCGGCGCGTCGGCGCTGGTCCGACCGGCTGGACATTGCGGGCCAGAGTGTCCGCTATGCGGTACGCTCGCTCACGCGGTCTCCCGGATTGACCGCGGGCGTCATCCTGGCGTTTGCGCTCGGCATAGGTGCGAACCTGACGATGTACGGCATCGTGGATCGCCTGCTGCTGCGGCCGCCGGACCACATCGTGGATGCGGACGAGGTGCGTCGCATCCATGTGAGCGAGTACGTGCCGTACATGCAGGAGCGCTTCACCGGCTCGACGCTGTCATACCCCGATTACCGTCAGCTGCGCACGGTGTCGGCGTTCGCGGATGTCGCGGCATGGGCGCGCCGCACGGTGATGGTCGGCAGCGGCCTGGATGCGACGGAGAAGGATGCCGTGTATGCGACGGGCAACTTCTTCCCGCTGCTCAGTGTCGAGCCGGCGCTCGGCCGGTTCTACACGGAGTCGGAAGACCGCATTGGGGGTCCGCGCCAGGTGGTGCTCGGGTGGTCGGAATGGCAGCGCGAGTATGCGGGCGCCGCCGATGTGATCGGTCGCACGATCGACTTCGGGTATGGTGCGTACGAAGTGATCGGTGTCGCACCGCGCAATTTCACGGGCGTGGATCTGATCGACATCGCGCTGTGGCTGCCGTTCCATGCCGCGGGCGGCGATGTGCGCGGCACGGAGTGGGTCGAGGAGCACGGCACGCAGTTCTTCGAGACCGTGGCACGGCTGGCGCCGGGCACGACGGAAGGCGAGGCGGGCGCGCAGGCGACGGCAGCATGGATCAGCGGCCGCGCGGGTACCGAGTTCGCCAATCCGGAGGGTGAGGCGGAGGTGCAGCTGACATCGGTGCTGAGCGCGCGCGGGCCGGACGCGCCGCCGGAGACCGTGGTTGCGCGGCTGCTGCTGATCGTGTCCGCGATTGTGCTGCTGATCGCGGCAGTGAACGTCGCGAACCTGCTGCTCGCGCGGTCGATGAAGCAGCGGCGCGAGACATCGGTGCGTCTCGCGCTCGGCATATCCCGGCGCAGACTCATCGGTCAGATCATGCTCGAGGGCCTCATCCTCGCCGGCGCGGGCGGCGCGGCGGCCGTGCTGCTCGCGGCGTGGTCGCGCGACCTGGTCGGCGGCATCCTCATGCCGGATGTCGCGTGGAGCGACGCCGCGAACGGCCGCATCATCGCCGCGGCCGCCGTGCTCTCGCTCGTGGCGGGCGCCGCCGCTTCGCTGATCCCCGCATTGCAGGCGGCGCGCGGCACGGTGAGCGACACGCTGCGGCAGGCGGGAGCCGGCGGCGTTACCGTGCGCGCTGCACGATTCCGCGCGGGGCTGTCACTCGTGCAGACCGCGCTGTCCGTGCTGCTGCTGATCGGCGCCGGCCTGTTCGTGCGCAGCCTCGACCGCGTGCGCGCCACCGACCTCGGCTTCGACCCCGACAACCTCATCTACGCGACGCCGCGCACCACGACGGACGGCATGTCGCCGGAGGAGATGAGCCTGGTCATGGAGCGCGGACGCGACGCGCTGCTGCGCGTACCCGGCGTGCGTGCGGTCGGCGCGACGCACAGCCTGCCTTTCCACTCGTTCCGTACCACGCGACTGGTTGCGGAGGGAGTCGATTCCATTCCGATCCCCACGTCCGGCGGGCCGTACGTCTACGAGGTCACGCCCGGTTTCCTCGAGGCAATGGACCTGGCCGTCATCGCGGGTCGCAGCATCACCGAGCGAGACGCGGGCGCCGGTCAGCCGGTCGTGCTCATCAACCGGAGCATGGCCGATGCACTGTGGCCCGCCCGGTCCGCACTCAGTCGCTGCCTCTACATCGGCGTCGGCCCCGACCGCGGGCCGCAGACACGCTGCTCGGAGATCGTCGGCGTGGTCGAGGACTCGCGCCGGCAGGAAGTCGAGAACGTCACCACGTTCCAGTACTACGTACCGCTCGCGCAGGCGCAGATGAACGGCACGGCGCGCCTGTTCGTCATCCGCGTCGCTGACGAGTCGCCAGCGACGATGCAGGCCATCCGCCGCACGCTGCTGGATCTCGATCCCCGCATCCGCTACGTCGATGCGGAGCCGATGATGAACCGCATCGATCCGAGCACGCGCTCCTGGCAGCTCGGCGCCGCCGTGTTCAGCATCTTCGGCCTGCTCGCACTCGTCGTCTCCGCCATCGGGCTCTACAGCGTCCTCGCCTTCGATGTCGCGCAGCGCACGCGCGAGATCGGCGTCCGCTCCGCGCTCGGTGCGACATCGCGCGAAGTCATCGGGCTCGTCGTCGGCAACGCGCTCCGCATCACGGCCGTCGGCGTGGCCGTTGGCGTGCTCGGCGCGCTCGCACTCGCCGGTCGCATCGAGCCGCTGCTGTTCGAGATCCCGCCGCGTGACCCGCTCACGTTCATTGCCGTCGTCGTGACCCTGCACGTCGTCGCCGCGATCGCGAGCACCGTCCCCGCCTGGCGCGCGAGCCGCGTCGATCCGAACGTGGCGCTGCGCTCGGACGGCTGACGGGGGAAGCCGCCGGGCAGGACCGCGAAGCAGGACAGGGCGTGGATTGCGACGCAGGACCGGACGTGAACTGCGAAGCAGGACCGGACGGGGATTGCGACGCAGGACCGGGCGGGGATCGGTTGAGAGTGTCGCGTCCGCATTTGTCCAGTTGCAGCGCAACGAACGTGAGCCGGCGACGGGGGATCCGGCGGCGATCTTGTAGCCCCGCAAAACGGGCCCGCCTGGCAGAACGCTTTTCAGACGAGATTTTTGCGGGGCTACGAAAAGTCTCGACGCCGCTCCCTCGACGCGCCGGGAAGTTTGCGCCGCAAGGACTCGCGAGACGTCGCGCGGAGACGTCGGGAATATGTCGCGCAGAGACGTCGCGCGGAGGCGGCTGAACGGCCAGCCGGACTCAGCGCGCGGCGGCCGCGGCCGTGCTTCTGGTCACCGTGTGACCGCGCGCGCGCAGCAGCTCGATGACGCTGCCCGCACCGGTCAGGTGCCCCATGCCGACGATCACCATCGCGGTGTCGCCCGCGCTGAGCAGCGCTTCGATCTGCGGGACCCACGCCTGGTTACGGTCGTCCAGCAGCCGGCGCCGGAGATTCGGCTGATCCTGCATCGATTCGTTCATCATCGCACCGATCGCCTCGGCGTCGCCCCGTTTCCAGAGCGCCGTCGATTCATCGATCATGGCGACGACGCCGTCCAGGTCGTCGAGGGTGGTCTGCAGGAACGCGATCTGCTCCGCTTCCGGCATCGCATCGAAGACGCGGATCTGCAGCTCCATGGTCTCGAACGCCGTAACCCGCTTGCCGGCTGTCTGCGCACGCTCGAAGAAGTGCCTGTCGATACCCTGCGCGGCCTCGAACCCGGCACGCTGCATGGTGAGAGCGCTCACCGTGAGCGCCGCCAGCCACGGCTTCATGGATGCCGCCGCCGCCATCGGGATGCCGACTTCCGTCAGGCGCGCCGCGAGCTCGTCATGGAGCGTGTCGGGCAGAACGTCGCTCAGCGTGCGGCCGTCCTGGTAGATTCCGCGGGTCATCATCAGCGGTGCGGCAGCTTCGAGGGAGTCGAGGTGCAGCTCGAACGCGGCCACGGCGGACGCATCGAATGCGGCGTAGATCGCGTCGTCCAGCGGATATGTCTCCGGTCGCAGCATGTGGATGGAGCCGAGCAGGTAGACCGTGCCATCGCCGTTCGTCACCTCCCACATCGGCAGGGCATCGGCCGTCGCGGTGACCGCCGCCTCCCGCTCGATGGCGGGCGCACACGCCGCCACGCCGACGAGCACCGGCAGCAGCGTTCGCGCCCATCGTCGCGGCGACCGCAGACGTGTCGCATTCATCATGTCATTCATGTCGTCTCCTCAGGTAGGCAGCCTCGACCGAGCATGTTACAAGTATGGCATGATGGCCGGCAAAGATGAACTCAATCTGCCAGGGTGCCCGGCGCTCCGTGCCTCGCGCTCACTGGCGTGGGCGGTATGCGGATGCGAGGATACGGCTGCAATGGACCCCGAGCCGAAAGGACCCGCGTGTCGAACGGGACTGCGCCACTCGACTGCCGGCGCGGCGATTTCTCGCTGCCGCCGGACGTGCACTATCTGAACTGTGCGTACATGGGCCCGCTGCCGGTGCGGGTGCAGGAGGCCGGGATTGCGGGTGTGCGCGCGAAGGGAGTGCCGACTGCGATCGAGCCGGCGGACTTCTTCCGTGACAGCGATACGGCGCGCTCGCTGTTCGGGCGCATCATCGGCGCGCGTGATGCCGCGCGGGTCGCGATCGTGCCGTCGGTGTCGTACGGCATTGCGACGGTAGCGCGCAACGTGCGGTGCGGCGCCGGCTCGACCATCGTGCTCGCGCACGAGCAGTTCCCGAGCAACGTCTACGCGTGGCGGCGTCTTGCCGCGGCGACCGGCGCGGAGGTGCGCATGATCGGTCCGGGTTCCGGCGAAGCGCGCGGCGAGTCGTGGAGCGCTGCGTTGCTCGACGCGATCGACGATCGATGCGCAGTGGTCGCGCTGCCGCACGTTCACTGGACGGATGGCACGCGCTTCGACCTGGAGCGGATCGGCGCGCGCGCGCGCGAAGTGGGTGCTGCGTTCGTCATCGACGGCACGCAGAGCATCGGCGCGCTGCCGTTCGATGTCGAGCGGATCCGGCCGGACGCGGTGATCTGCGCGGGCTACAAGTGGCTGCTCGGCCCGTACGGCATCGGCTTCGCGTGGTACGGCGAGCGATTCGATGACGGCGTGCCGATCGAGGAGACCTGGATCGGGCGCGAGGGGAGCGAGGACTTCCAGCACCTGGTCGATTACCGCGACACGTACCAGCCCGGCGCGGTGCGCTACGATGTCGGCGAGCGCAGCAACATCATCCTGCTCCCGATGGTGATCGAGTCGATGCGGCTGGTGCTGGAGTGGGGAGCGGAACGCATCCAGCAGTACTGCGACACGCTGATGCAGCCGGCACTCGAAGAAGCGGCGCCGCTCGGATTCCGCATCGAATCGAGGCAGTGGCGCGGCGCTCACCTGTTCGGCCTCCGCGTGCCCGCCGGGCTCGACCTGGGCGCGCTCGGCGCAGGGCTGCGCCAGCGCAACGTGTTCGCCTCGCTGCGCGGCACGGCGCTCCGCGTATCACCGCACGTCTACAATGATGAGCGCGACGTCGCTGCACTGACCGACGTGCTGCGATCGGCAGTGCACGCGCCGCGCCGTGCGCCGGCGTGAGCGCATCTCGCCAGCGAGTGGTGCCGCGTGATTACGGCACCACGACGATCGTCCCGATCATGCCGGCGCCCTCGTGCGGCTGGCAGAAGTAGCGGTACGTGCCGGGGACGGTGAACGTGTGGCTGAAGCTGCCGCCCGCGGAGACGAGCGGCGACGCGAATGGCGCAGCGCCGACTGGCAGCGAGACACTGGCAGGGTTGCCGGCGAGGTCCGGATCGGCGGTGACGGTGTGGGGCATGGAGGACACGTTCACCCAGACCACCGTCTGCCCCACGCGTGCCTGCGCGGCGGCGGGCGCGAACGTGAGATTCGACGTCATCTCTATCGTTACGTCGCCCGTACCCGGATCGGTCGGCTCCGGCGCCTCGGATACGCAGGCGGCCAGCAGGGCCGCCATCATGAATGCGATGCGCTTCATGGCTGCACCACCACGACACCGACCATCGCCGCGAGCTCGTGCGGGATGCACACGTAACGGTATGTGCCCGGCACGGTGAACGTGTGGACGAAGA
>DATHVW010000016.1:0-8472 GCA_035461085.1 Longimicrobiales bacterium
CGGCGCTTGCCGCTAACATCGATCACACGCGTCGCGCGGTGGAAGCGGGCGCGCGCAATGCCGGCAACGCGTCAGAGGGTGCACGTGCACAGAACGATGCGCGCGCTGCAGCAGCCGCGAAGAACGACACCGTCGCGCCGATCCGGACCACGCCCATCATCGCGTTTCGCACGGCCGCCGCCGTCAACGACCTGCGCCAGACGCTGGAGCGGTGGTACCGGTTCTATTCGGGATACGACCCGCAGTTCACCTGGTGGGCCGCCGAGCCGTACGAGCGCGCGAACGCAGCACTCGAGTCCTATGTGAAGACGCTGCGCGAGAGGGTCGTCGGCATTCGCGAGGGCGAGGACGATCCGATCCTCGGCGACCCGATCGGCACGGAGGGCCTCCGCGCGGACCTGGCCCACGAATTCATCCCGTACACGCCGGCCGAGCTGGTCGCGATCGCGGAACGCGAGTTTGCCTGGTGCGAGGCCGAGATGAGGCGCGCGGCACGCGAGATGGGTCACGGCGATGACTGGAAGGCAGCGCTCGAGCAGGTCAAGACCCGTTACGTCGAGCCCGGGCGACAGACGGAGCTGACACGCAGCCTCGCACTGGAGGCGATCGAGTTCGTCGAGTCGCGTGACCTCGTGACGGTGCCGCCGCTCGCAAAGGAAATCTGGCGGATGGAGATGCTCTCACCCGAGCAGCAGAAGGTCGCTCCGTTCTATCTCGGCGGCGAGGTCATCCAGGTGGCGTTCCCGACGGATGAGATGACGCACGAGGACAAGATGATGGCGATGCGCGGCAACAACGTTCATTTCTCGCGCGCCGTGGTCCATCACGAGCTGATCCCCGGCCATCATCTCCAGGGCTACATGAGCAGCCGCTACAATCCCCACCGGCGCGCGTTCGCCACACCGTTCTGGAACGAGGGCAACGCTGTCTACTGGGAGATGGTGCTCTGGGACCTGGGCTTTCCGCAGACCCCCGAGGACCGCATCGGCATGCTGTTCTGGAGAATGCATCGCGCGGCCCGCATCATCTTCTCGCTCAACGTGCACCTCGGCACGATGACGGGCGAGGAGGCCATCGACTTTCTCGTGGACCGCGTCGGTCATGAGCGCGCGAACGCCGCTGCCGAAGTGCGCCGCTCACTCAACGGCTCCTATCCGCCGCTGTACCAGGCCGCCTACATGCTCGGCGCACTCCAGTTCAGGGCGCTGCAGCAGGAGCTGGTCGGATCGGGACGGATCAGCCTGCGCGAGTTCCACGACGCCATACTCCAGGGCGGTACGATGCCGGTGGAGCTGGTGCGTGCGCGGCTGCTGGGGCTGTCATTGCCAAGTGACTACGACGCGCAGTGGCGCTTCGGCGATCAGTAGGCGAGCCGGTCTACCTGACGCCCACCTGGAGGCGAGCCTCCGCCGGGCCGCCTCGGCCGGCCTCGGCCTCGAATCGACCATTTGCGAGGCGTCCTCGCCGACAGTGGAGGATTGGCGGCGCTATGAGCCATCAACCCTCCATCAGGACCCCAGCGGTCCGGGGTCGATGGAAAGTTGAACGCGTTATGCACGCACAACCCTCCACGGGCCGCGCGCTGACACGGTAAATGGTCGTTTGTGGGGACCGCGTCCTGGCGTCGTTTGTGGGGACCGCGTCCTGGCGTGGGACCGCCACCTCCATCGGTTGGCGGACTCTTCGGCCCGCGTCGGTTGGCGGACCCTTCGGCCCGGGTCGGTTGGAGGACCCGCCCGCCGCGTCGGTTGCGGGACCCGACGGCCCGCGTCGGTTGTGGGATCCGACGGCTTCAGCCGCAGACGGGAACCTGGTCGGCGTCCAGGACCTGCCGCACGTATTCGGCGAAACGAGCGGGTGAGAACGGCTTCTCGAGGAAGTAGAGCTGGCGCCCACCCGCGTCGGTCGTGGGCACGCCGTCCGCCGCGTAGCCGGAGATGAACAGGACACGAAGCTCGGGGCGAAGCTCGAGCAGGTGCCTGGCCAGCTCGACGCCGCCCATCTCCGGCATCACGACATCGGTCACCAGCAGATCGATCTGGCCGTAGTTGTCCTGCACGAGCTCGAGCGCCTCCACACCGCTGCCGGCCGTGAGGACATGGTAGCCCTGCCGCATCAGCACCCTCTCGGCGAGTGACCGCACCGCCGGCTCGTCCTCCACCAGCAGCACCATCTCCGTGCCCTGCTCCGGCTCCGGCGCGCGCGCCGGCATCTGCGGCGTTTCGCGGTCAGGCGGCTCGATGCGCGGCAGGTACACACGCATCGTGGTGCCCCTGTCCGGGCTGCTCTCCACCAGGATCTGACCACCTGCGTCCTGCACGATGCCGTACACCGTAGCCAGGCCCAGGCCGGTGCCCTGACCGAGCTCCTTGGTGGTGAAGAACGGCTCGAAAATGTGCGGCAGGATCTCGGGATCGATGCCCGCGCCGTCATCGGCAATCGTCAGGCGCACGTTCGGGCCGGGGGCGACACCCGTGGCGGTCGGATCGTCATCGGGCAGGTCCACCAGGTCCACCTCGATATTGATGCCCGTGCGCGGCGCGGCGTCACGCGCGTTCACGACCAGGTTCACGACGACCTGCTCGATCTGGCCCGGGTCCGCGAACACCCACGCGTCACGAGTGGTCCGCGTATGTAGCGGAATCTCCTCGGGGATCAGCCTGCGCAGCATCTGCTGCAGCTCCACGATCACGCCGCCCAGCTCGGTGGCGCGCGGCCGCACTACCTGCCTCCGGCTGAATGCCAGAAGCTGCCGGGTCAGGCGCGCTGCACGATCGACGGCGCGGCGGATCTCCGTGACATCCGCGTGCGCGCGCGAGTCATCGTTGAGCCTGTCGCCGAGGAGGTCCGTGTAGCCGCGGATGGCCGTCAGCAGATTGTTGAAGTCGTGCGCGATGCCGCCCGCCAGACGCCCGACCGCCTCCAGCCGCTGTGAATGATGGAGCTGCTCCTCCAGGCTGCGGTGCACCGTCGAGTCGATCATGTTGACGACGACACCGCCGACGGCGGGATCATCGAGCAGATTCGAGCCGAGCACGTGCAGCATGCGGTACGTACCGTTCGCGTGGCGACAGCGGAACTCCACCGACTTGCCATGGCCGCCCGGCGTCATGACGTCGATGAACGACTTCCTGACGTCCTCGAGATCGTCAGGATGCACGAGATCGAACGGCGATGTGCCGAGGATCGACTCGGGCTTGTATCCGAGGATGCGTTCGACAGCCGGACTCTGGTACGTGACCCGCCCGTCCGCCGACAGGATAAGCACGCCATCGCTCGCGTTCTCGATCAGTGAGCGGAACCGCGCTTCACTCCGGCGCACCACCTCTTCGGCGCTGACGTGCTCGGTCACGTCCTGGAGTGCGCCCTCGTAGTACTCGACCGCTCCGGTCTCGGCATCGCGGACTGCGCGCGCCGTGTCGCGCAGCCACACGACGCTGCCATCTCTGCGGCGGTGCTGCCGATCGACCTCGACGACATCGTCGGCATGATCCAGCATCTGCTGCCAATGCCGCCGCTCCTCCGCGTCGAGGTATGCGTCCGCCGCATTCGTCTCGAGCAGTGCTTCGCGCGACGGATACCCGAGCAGATGCACCAGCACCGGGTTCGCATCGATCATCCGTCCATCCGGAGTCGTGCGGTAGAGGCCGACCGGGACACGGTCGAACAGCGAGTGGTAGCGCTGCTCGCTGGACCTGAGCGCGTCGCTCGCGGTGCGCATGGGCGTCACGTCCGTGAGCACGCCGCGCAGCCGGCTCGGGCGGCCGTTCGCATCGATCAGCACGCGCACGAAATCCCGCAGCCACACCACCTCGCCGTCATTGCGAATGGCGCGGAACTCCAGCACGTGGTCCCGGCCGGCGAGCGTTGCCGTCGCACACTCCCGCATGGCGTCCGCGTAGTCATCCGGGTGAATGAGCGTGCGCCAGATGTCGCCCGCCGTCCACTCGCTGACCTTGTAGCCCAGCAGCTGCTCGGCCTGCGGGCTCACGTAGGTACAGCGGAACGTCTCGGCGTCCCCCTCCCAGACCACGGTGCTGACACCTTCGACCAGGTCACGGAACCGATGCTCCGCGTCGCGCGCAACGCGGCGCGCGTGCTGGAGGCGCTCGGCCATCCGGTTGAAGCTCTGCGCCACGTCGGCCAGCTCATCGTTGCCCGTCACACGGACACGCGCGTCGAAGTCGCCTGCGCCCACCCGACGCGCTGCCTTGGTCAGACTGCGCAGCGGATCCAGCAGGCGGCGGCGCAGGAAGACCGCTGCCGCGAACACCGTCGCAACGAAAATGACGATGAAGACGCCGCACGCGATGTAGAGCCAGCTCCAGACGCGCTCCTGCTCGACAAGCAGGCGGTGCGTCCGTTCCCGGCGCAGGTTGAGGAATGACCGGAGCTGATCCTGCAGCTCATCCATGCCGGGGATCTCCGCGGTGGCTTCGGGAGTTCCGCGCAGCGCAAAGACGTTGTGTGCGGCGACCTCGATGGCCTGATGCCGTTCCCGGATACGCTCGACGAGCAGGCGCTCCTGTGGCTCCAGGTCGAGGAACAGGTACATGCGGATCTGGTCGTACACCTCCAGACCCTCCTCGCCGAACTGCCTGATCAGAGCTGGATCGCCGGTTTCCAGGTAGCGTTCGGCGACCCCGACCTGGTTCTGCACCAGCATGCCGATACGGTCGCCCGTCGCTTCATCCTCCAGCAGACGTCCGGACTGCCGTTCCACGTTCCGGTGCATGGAAACGGCCGTTACCAGGAGCGCCACGATGGAGGCGACCGCGAGCAGACCGACGCCTGCCAGCGTACTGATGATCACCTGCCGGACGGAGTAGCGCCTCAGCATGTCAATGCTTGTAGCGACCCATGGCGTGCTCGGCCGGAGCGACACCATCCGCGCGCACCTCCGCGAGTCTGTAGGGACGCCTGGTGGATGCGCCCGACCCGTCGAACTCGAGTTTGCCGGTAATGCCCTCGAAGGCGGGGCGCCCGGACCCGAGCGAGACCAGATACTTTCTGACTTCCTCGCGCGTGCGTGCACCATCGAGCAGTGCAGCCCGCACGAGCCGGACGGCGTCGTACGTCAGCAGTGCTTCGCCACTCGCCACCTGGCCCGTCTGCTTCTGGTAGCGTGAGCGGAACGAGACGGTGGCGGAGTCGGTGACGCCGGGTTCGAGGAACCGGACGAAGAAGAGGCCGGTGTATTCCCCGTCCGCGTTGTCGTACACGACCGCGGTGTCACATGCGTCTGCGCAGATCACGGCCATGTCAGGCAGGATCCTGCGCAGCTGTGGGAGCAGCAGGCCGAGCATCCGCGGTCGGCCGAGCCACACGAGCAGGTCCGGCCGACTGGCCGCGATGCCGTCGCGCAGACGTGTGACCATCACACTGTCCCCGCCGTCAGCGTACATCCCTTCGAACGCGATGTTGTCCAGCTGCGGCCGGAGCATGCGCACCAGTCCGCGCCCGTAGTCATCGTTCACGTGCACCAGCGCGATGCGGCTGTCCGGGAAATGGTGCTCCCGTACCATCGACAGGTACTGCGCCTGGAACGAATCGCTCGGCACCAGCCGGAAACTGAACGGCCCCGCCGCGCCGTAGACGGGCGCCGTCGTCGTCGGTGCGATCTGGACCAGGCCGGCTTCGTTGTAGATCTGGGATGCAGCCAGGCTGGAGGCGCTGTTGGCGTGACCGACGACCGCGAGGACCCGGGGATCGTTGACGAAGGCGTACGCCTGCTCGATGGCCTGCTCTGCATCCGTCGCCGGGGTCGCCGGCACCGCAATCAGCGCCTCGAAGTACCCGCGCTCCCCCGGGCGCAGCTCGGCGGCGGCGATGCCTGCGGCCTGTGCGGGCGTTTCGCTTACGATGACACCAATCTTCGGGGGCGCCTCTTCGGCGCACCCGGTCAACGCGAACATCAGGAGCAGCAGCAGATTGCAGCGTCGCATCCGGCCTTCTGCAAGAGAATGGAGGGGAGGCCACAAGTCTAACGGGCCCCTGGGAATGCCGTCAATCACCGCCTGGTGGCGCAACCCCATCGGGGACGGCAGATTGTCGCAAGTCCAGCAACCCATGTAACGAGCCGGAGGGCATTGATGAGGATGCGATCGAAATTCGTGGCGGCCGCGCTGGCGTGTACAGCGGCGGCGGCCTGCGATACGGGCGGCGAACAGGCGGTCCCGGAGGAACCGGTATCTCTCGAGCAGATGCAGCCGGCCATGGAGAGCATCACGGCAGAAGACCTCCTGCGACGGACCGAGATCCTGGCCCATGACTCGATGGAGGGCCGTGCGCCCGGTGGCGCGGGAGAGGAACGGACCGTCGCGTATCTGGAGAACGAGCTCCGTACGCTGGGCCTGGCACCCGGCAACCCGGACGGCACATTTGTCCAGAACGTTCCGCTCGTCGGCCTGCGTTCGGACGTGCAGGGCCGCCTCAGCATCGATGGCCGGACCATCGAGCTGGAGGGCCCGCGCGATTTCATCGCCGAGACCCGCCGCGTCATGCCCGACGTCACGGTGGACGACAGCGACCTGGTGTTCGTGGGATACGGCGTCGTCGCCCCGGAATACGGCTGGGACGACTACAAGGACGTGGACGTGACGGGGAAGACGATCGTGATGCTCGTCAGCGATCCGCCGATTCCCTCCCCGACGGATTCCACGCAGCTGGATGAGAACATGTTCCGTGGCCGTGCCATGACGTACTACGGACGCTGGACCTACAAGTACGAGATCGCGGCCGAGAAGGGCGCCGCTGCGGCGATCGTGATCCACGAGACGGGGCCGGCAGGTTACCCGTTCGAGGTCCTGTCGGCCGGCTGGGGCCAGGAGAGCTTCGACATCAAGTCGCCGGACAACAACATGAGCCGCGTCGCGGTGCAGGCGTGGATGCCGGAGCCGGCCATCCGCGGCTTCCTCGAGCAGATGGGTTACGACTTCGACGAGCTGAAGCGGCAGGCTCTCCGGAAGGACTTCCGCCCGGTCGATCTCGGTGCACAGGCGAGCTTCACGATCCGTAACGAGATCCGCGAGATCCAGTCGCGCAACGTTGTCGCGAAGGTCGAGGGCGCGGAGCACCCCGACGAGTACGTCGTGTACACCGCGCACTGGGACCATCTCGGCATGAACGAGGAGATGGAGGGCGACAACATCTACAACGGCGCGCTCGACAATGCATCGGGTACGGCAGCCATGCTCGAGATCGCCGAAGCGTTCACCCGGCTGCCCGAGCCGCCCGCCCGCTCCATCCTGTTCCTCGCGGTGACGGCGGAGGAGCGCGGCCTGCTCGGCGCAAAGTTCTACGCCGAGAACCCGCTCTACCCGCTGACCAGTACGGTCGCCAACATCAACATGGACGGCGTCAACCAGTGGGGTCGGACGGATGATATCGTCGTGATCGGTCTCGGCAATTCAGAGCTGGACGACGTCCTCCAGGAAGCCGCGGCCACACAGAACCGCCGCCTCGTGGCGGATGCGGAGCCGGAGAAGGGATTCTACTACCGGTCGGATCACTTCGAGTTCGCCAAGCAGGGCGTGCCGGCGCTCTATACGGACGCGGGCACGAGCTTCGTCGGGAAGGCGCCGGAATACGGCCAGCAGAAGCGCGACCAGTACACGGCAGACGACTATCACAAGCCGAGCGACGAAGTGAAGCCGGACTGGGACCTCACGGGCGCGGTGGATGACGCGCAGCTGCTGTTTCAGGTCGGTTACCGCGTCTCGCAGCGCGCCGCGTTCCCGGAATGGAAGCCGGGCACGGAGTTCAAGGCGCTGCGTGATTCGATGCTGGCCCGCTGAGCGCGCCGCACGCTGCGCTCTCTTTCGATGTGAAGCGGGCGGGGTGGCCCTTGCCGCCTCGCCCGCACCCGTTATGATGGACGGAGTGGCTCGCTCGAGCCGCCAAGGCGTGCGGCCGCGACTGCGGCCGGCGCTGCCCCTGTAATCCTCCAGCCGTTCCCCATCCGGAGGTCGTTATGCGACGCCTCATCCACGGCGCGCTCGTCGGGCGCGCGACACTCGTTTCCGCGGCAGCTGCAGCGATTCTGGCAATGCCCGCACGGGCGCAGGATCATCCGCATCCTGCGGGCGACGAGGCGAAGCTGGGCAAGGTGGAGTTCCCCGTGTCGTGTTCGGATGCGGTGCGGCCGCAGTTCGAGAGAGCGGTCGCGATGCTGCACTCGTTCTGGTTCGAGTCGGCCAAAGGGGCGTTTACGTCGATCATCGATGCAGAGCCCGCGTGCGCGATGGCGCACTGGGGTGTTGCGATGACCATGCTGGGTAATCCAATGACCCGTGCGACGCCGTCGGCGGCAGCACTGGAGGAGGGAGCCGCGGCCTCGGCACGCGCCCTCGAGCTGGGGAAGGCCGCATCGCACCGTGAGCAGATGTACATCGACGCGGTCGCTGCCTACTACGCGGATTACCGTACGCGCGACCACATGGCGCGCATGGCATCGCTCGAGCAGGCATTCGC
>DATHVW010000017.1:0-6154 GCA_035461085.1 Longimicrobiales bacterium
GAGCATCTCGGTGCGGGGGAACATCTTCACCGAGCCCGCCTTGATCTGGCGGGAGAGCGCGGTGTAGGCGCCGAGCAGGAGCTGCTGCCCGGTCTGGCCGCGCGCGTAGAACGTGCGGGAGACCTGGGCGCCGCCGAACGAGCGGTTGTCGAGGAGGCCGCCGTACTCGCGCGCGAAGGGGACGCCCTGCGCGACGCACTGGTCGATGATGTTGAGACTGATCTCGGCCAGCCGGTGCACGTTCGCTTCCCGCGCGCGGAAGTCGCCGCCCTTGACGGTGTCGTAGAACAGGCGGAGCACGCTGTCGCCGTCGGCCTGGTAGTTCTTCGCCGCGTTGATGCCGCCCTGGGCGGCAATGCTGTGCGCACGGCGCGGCGAGTCCTGGAAGCAGAAACAGTGAACGTTGTAACCGAGCTCGGCCATGGTGGCTGAAGCAGCCGCCCCGGCGAGGCCGGATCCGACCACGATGACCGTGTACTTACGCTTGTTCGCGGGATTGACCAGCTTCAGCTCGAACCGGTGCCGGTCCCACTTCTCGTGGATCGGTCCGGAAGGAATCTTTGCGTTCAGCTCCATGACGGTGCCTCGTTAGCCCACGAGCCCGGCCAGTACGGCAACCGGGAAGGAGATGTTGCCGAGCACGACGGCGCCCGCCAGAACGGCGGCGATCGGGCGGCGGACGTGATTCATCTTCGGGTTCGTCGCACCGAACGTCTGGAGCATGCTCCAGAAGCCGTGATACAGATGGAAGCCGAGCGGGATCATCGTGAGAATGTAGGCGACGGATACCGGCCAGCTCTGGAAGCCCGCGACGAAATTGTGGTAGACGTCGCCGGGCACGAAGTCCGGGTGCAGATTGCCGAAAGTCAGGTGCATCAGGTGGTAGATAACGAAGCCGAGGATGATGAGTCCGCCCCACTTCATGGTGCGTGACGCATAGCTGAAGACCATGTCTCCTTCATACTTCCGGTACCCGACCGCCCGCGCTCTCCTGCTCCGCAGGACGAGCTGAACCGCAGCGACGATGTGTATGATCACCGCGGCAAGCAGCACGATGCGAAGTATCCAGAGGACCTGGCCGTACCCGAAGATCGGCTCACCCAGCGTACGCAGACCCTCGGCGTAGTGATTGAATGCTTCGGCGCCCTGATAGACCTTGAGGTTGCCGTACATGTGGAAGACGACGAAGCCGATCAGGATGACGCCCGTGGTCGCCATCATGATCTTCTTGCCGACCGTCGAACCCCAGAGTGAGAACACCCGCCGCATGATGAATGCGCCTCGTTGTCGTCAGCTGAGCAGAGCCATGGTCTCGCGCACCGCATCGGCGGACTTGCCGAGCGCCGCCTTTTCCTCACCCGTGAGATCCACCTCGATCACCTTCTCGAGGCCGCCGCGTCCGAGCTTGCAGGGCACGCCCAGGAAGATGTCCTTCATGCCGAACTCACCCTGCAGCCAGGCGGAGCACGGCAGCACACGCTTCTTGTCGCGTACGATCGCCTCCGCCATCTGCACCACTGCGGCGGCGGGAGCGTAATACGCGCTGCCGGTCTTGAGCAGGCCCACGATCTCCGCGCCGCCGGTGCGGGCACGATCGACGAGCGCCTCGATGCGGTCCTTCGCCAGCAGCTGCGAGAGCGGGATCCCGCTCACCGTCGTGTAGGAAGCGAGCGGCACCATGGTGTCGCCGTGGCCACCCAGCACGAGCGCCTGGATGTCCTCGACGCTGATGTCGAGCTCGAGGGCGATGAACGAGCGGTAGCGTGCGGTATCGAGCACGCCCGCCATGCCGATCACCCGCTCGCGCGGAAAGCCGGTCGTCGTCATGCACACGTGGGCCATGACGTCGAGCGGATTGGAGACCATGATCACGATGGCGTCCGGCGAGCTGCGCTTGATGTTCTCGGACACGTCGCGGACGATGCCTGCGTTCGTCTTCAGCAGGTCCTCGCGGCTCATGCCCGGCTTGCGCGCGATACCGGCGGTCACCACGACCAGGTCCGAACCGGCGGTATCGTCGTAGCTGTTGGATCCGCGCACGCGCGCATCCCAACCCTCGATCGGCGCCGACTCCCACTGGTCCAGGCCCTTGCCCTGCGGCACGCCTTCCATGATGTCGATCATGACGACTTCGCGCGCCAGCTCCCGGCGCGCGAGTCCCTGTGCGGCCGTCGCACCGACGTTCCCCGCCCCGACGACAGTAATCTTATTGACCATGATTGATCCCGTATGGTAGTTGCCCGACAGACGCCGCAAAGTAGGCGCGCCCCCATGCAGTGTCAACGCGAAGTGACAGTGGAGGACCGAGGCGATTGAGGACGTCGGGGAGCGCTTTGCGCAGATGCTCTTCTCAGCCGCCGACCTGGGAGAGTGCACGCAGGCCGCCGGAGCCGGCAGCACTTCCCTGCACGAGGTGATGGCGTTCCGGCTTGATCTCGAGGGTGCGCCGGATCAGGGGCTCGAGCGGCTCACCTGCCCGGAGCGGGGTGCGCAGGTCGGTTTCGAGGTCACCGAAGAGGCAGGGTCGCAGACGGCCATTGGCGGTGAGGCGCATCCGGTTGCAGCGGTCGCAGTAGTTGTGGCTCATGGGCGTGATCACGCCCACCGTCCCGGCTGCGCCGGCAAACTCGAAATAGGTAGCTGGACCGTTGCCGGGAGGCCCCGCTACGGGGGTCAGGTCTCCGATGCGGCGCAGGCGCTCGAGCATCTCGAACGACGATACGTACTCCGCGGCGCTGATGCCCAGGTTGTCGCCGACCGGCATGACCTCGATGAACCGCACATGCCACGGACGCTCGAGCGTGATGCGCGCAAAGTCCTCGATCTCGTCATCGTTGCGGCCACGCATGATGACGGCGTTCACCTTGATCGGTGCGAAGCCGGCGTCTTCGGCGGCGCGCAGGCCGTCGAAAATGGCTGCGTGCGACCCGGGCCGGCGCGCGAGCGCATCTACGCGGTCCGGCCGCAGTGAGTCGAGGGAGATGTTCACGCGGTCCACACCCGCGTCCTTCAGGGGGCGGGCGAGACCGGGCAGGAGAACGGCGTTCGTGGAAAGCGCGATGTCGTCAATGCCGTCGATCGCGCGCAGCATGGACACCAGCCGCGGGAGATCCTTGCGGACGAGCGGCTCGCCGCCGGTCAGCCGTATGCGGCGCAGGCCCATGACGGCCATGTCGCTCACGATGCGGGCGATCTCCTCGTACGTGAGGATCTCCGAGCGGCCGAGCCAGGGGAGCCCCTCCTCCGGCATGCAGTACACGCAGCGCAGGTTGCACTTGTCCGTCACGGAGATGCGCAGGTACTCGATGCGCCGGCCGAACCCATCGCGCATGCCGTCTGCGGCGGCGTTGCCGGTCATCGGACGTTCACCGGCGGCACGCTGCCGTCGAGCCAGCGCGCGTCGCCCGCCACGTAGTGCTCCTGCTTCCACACGGGCAGCCTCTGCTTGATCTGCTCGATGATGTAGCGGGCTGCATCGAACGCGGGTTCCCGGTGCGGTGAGCTGACGGCGATGGCCACACTGACGTCGCCTACCGCAAGCTCACCCACGCGATGCACCACGGCGATCCGGTCGGTCCCCGCGCGTGCCGCCGCCTCGCTCGCGATCTCGCCCAGCACCGGCCCTGCCATCTCGACGAATGCATCGTAGCGCATGCCCGACACCGGTCGGCCGTCATTCTGCTCGCGCACGGTTCCGAGAAACAGGACGGCGGCGCCATCGGCCGGTGAGCCCACGCGCTCGAGCACCGCGTGCGGATCGATCACGTCGCGCGTGACGTCGGTGTGCATGTCAGCCTCCCGCCACGGGTGGAAGCAGCGCGAGCTCGTCGCCCTCGTTCAGGCGCACATCGAGCGTCGCGTACTCCCGGTTCACGGCGATGACGGGCCGTTCGGGAATCCGGGTGAAACGCGGGTCGCGCTGTCGCAGCGTGCTCACGGCGGCGGCAGCGGTGCTGCCCTGCGCAACGTCGACGTCGAGCTCACCGACGCCGGCGAGATCGCGATAGAGGGCAAAGAGGAGGAGTCGGATGCGCATGAGCGAAGCTAGCCCCGGGGAAGACGGGCATCAAGCACGCGCCGCGTGGGGGCGCGGGCGGGCGCCTGCGCGTGCCGCTCTTCGGCCTGCTAGTGGTGGCGATCGCGGCGGTCGGAATCCTGGCTGCGGTCGCTCTCGTCGCCGGGTTTGTCGTTCGAGCGATCACGTGAGTCGCTTTGCTCGCGCATCCGGCGTGACAGGATATCACGCATGTCGTCCTGGAAATGGGCCCAGGACAGGATGAACTGTGCGCGCTGTCGCGGGTCCAGGATGCGGGCGAGCTGTTCCTGATCCTGTCGCCAGAGATCGTGCTCACGCACGCGGAGCGCCTCGTGGTCGGCGAGGAGGCGGATGAACTCGGCATCCGGCGTAGCATCACTGCGCGCCGCGCGGTAGATGCGGCCGCGCAGCTGCATGGAGGCGCGCGACAGCTCGCGCCGCTGCAGTCCGCTCTGCCGCAGTACCTGCTCGGTCTGCGCCTGCTGAGTGGCGCTCAGCCTCAGCTCGCGGCCGAGTCGCCGCACGAACTTCTGGACGACCTCGGCCTCGAGCGAATCGCGGCGGGCCTCGAAAGCAGCCCGTCGCTCCTGGTCGGTACCGGTCTGCTGCGCGTGGCCGGCGACGGGCGCCAGCAGCAGGACCGCGGCGATCACGAGCCGCTTCATCGATCCAGCTCCTCGAGCAGCAGCTCGAGCTGCTCGACCGAGAGTTCGTGGAGTTCGGAGCCCCCGTGCAGAAGTGGATCCTGCGCGGCCGCCCAGCTGACGGCGTCGATATCCAGGTCATCGGTCACGCCGGCCCGGTCGTAGATCAGCGACCCGCCGATCACCGCGGCCGCGAGCGTCGCCGCGAGCGCGAGGCGCGCAGGTCGCCCGCGCAGCAGGGTACGTCTGCGGATGGCGGTGATCACCCGTCCCTCGAGTGCGGCGGGGACGGGCGCGAGCGTCGTCTGCAGCAGGCGCACGATGGCGGCCTCGGCGCGGCAGTCTGCGCACGCGTCGAGATGCAGGTCGGCCAGCGTCGCTTCATGCGACAGCAGCTCGCCGCGCGCAAGCGCCGGCAGCAGATCCCGGATGGCTTCGCAGTCGTATGGATTCATCGTAGCAGTTCCCTCAGCTTCTTCACGCCAAGGTGGTAATTCACCCGCGCGGCACCCTCCGAGCAGTTCAGCGAGCTGGCGATCTCGGCATAGCTGAGACCCTGCTGTACACGCAGGGCCACGGCCAGTCGCTGCTTGGTCGGCAGACCATCGAGCGCGCGCTCCGCCCGCTCTGTCTCGGTCACGTTCACGGCCCGCCGGGCCGGGTCCGGCCTGCCCGTCGGCTCGTTCTCCGCGAGAACGAGACTGACCTCCCGGCGACGCCCGTTGCGCCGTCCCACGGAGCGCGCCGCATTGATGGCGATCCGCAGCAGCCATGTGCGGAAGCTGGCGTCACCGCGAAATCGCGGCAGTCCGCCCATGGCGTTCACGAATGCGTCCTGGGCGGCGTCCTGCGCCAGATCCGGATCACCGAGCACGCGGACGGTCGTGCGATAGACGTCTGGAAGGTAGCGACGCACGAGCTGTTCGCGGGCATCCTCATCGCCGGACCGTGCACGCTCCACGAGCGCGGTGTCGGCGCTCGCCTGCCCGGGGTCCGCGCGCACTGCGGCCCGTCTGGTCACGGGTGAATGGATGCCGGGGGCCGACAAAGCGTTAAATCGGCAAAGCCCCACCCGGACGACCGGATGGGGCGCGGCGCCGCGACGGGAGCATCAGTCTAGAGTGCCGGTACGTGGGTGCCCTCGGAGACCTGCACCCGCAGGTCCTTGGACGGCTTGAAGATCGGAACCGCGCGGGCCGGTACTTCCACCGGATCGCCCGTGCGCGGGTTGCGCGCCATGCGTGAACGGCGCTTGCGGACCTTGAACGTGCCGAAGCCCCGGATCTCGATGTGCTCGTGATCCGCCATCGCGTTCTTGATCGCGTTCAACAGTCCGTCCACGACCAGGGCACAGTCCTTCTTCGTGATCCCCGGGCCGATCGCCTCAGCCACCTGCTCGACGAGGTCGGCTTTGGTCATGGTTCCTCCTACCCTTGAGTAATGTGGGCCGGGTTCCGTCCCGTGCCCGGTCCGT
>DATHVW010000018.1:0-77205 GCA_035461085.1 Longimicrobiales bacterium
CGTGCTGACGCGGTTCCTCCGGAAGAACGGCCATGAGGTAACGCGCGTCGTTCGCTCCTACGGCGGTTTGCCCCCCTCCGAACGTGCCGTCGTATGGCACCCGGAGGAGGGCGTCATCGATGCCGACGGCCTCGAGAATCAGGACGTCGTCGTCCACCTCGCCGGCGAGAACATCGCAGGCATCTGGACAGCGGGGAAAAAGCGCCGGATCCGGGAAAGCCGCGTCCGCGGCACCACTCTGCTCGCGCGCACGCTTGCAGGCCTCGCGCGGCCCCCGCGGGTACTCGTATCCGCGTCCTCCTTCGACATCTATGGTGATCGGCCCGATACCGAGCAGCTCGACGAGACCAGCCCGCGAGGCACCGGATTCCTGGCCGACATCATCGCTGCCTGGGAGGATTCCACGCGTGCGGCGAGCGACGCAGGCGTCCGCGTCGTTCACATGCGCTTCGGCAACGTTCTCAGCGACAGCGGCGGCATGCTCGGCGTACTGCTGCCGCTCTACCGGCTCGGTCTCGGCACCACGTTCGGCAGCGGCCGGCAGTACTGGCCATGGATCGCCGTCGATGATGTGCCGCCGGCAATCGTGCACCTGCTCGAGCGGCCGGAGATCAGCGGCCCCGTCAACTTCGTCGCACCGGAACAGGTGACCAACGCCCGCTTCACGGACGCCGTCGCCGCCGTCGTCGGCAGGCCATCCTTCCTGAGGGTGCCCTCTTTCGCGATGAAGCTGGCGCCGGGCGGGATGTCAGAGGATCTGCTGCTCCGCAGCGCTCGCGTGGTGCCGCGCAAGCTGCTCGACAGCGGCTACGACTTCCGCTTCCCGACGCTGCGCGAGGCGCTCCGGGCGATGGTGCGATGATGGCGGTTTCCGGGCGTGCGTCCGGACGCGGCGCCGTACGCTGCCCGGCACACAGAGGTCTGTGTGGCGGCAGCGCTCAGGCGCCCGTCCCATACGCCACCGTATGTGTTTCGTTGCCGGGGCGGAGCGGTGGTGCTAGGTTGAGCCGATTGTGCGGCCGAACGCGAAGGCGGGAGAGGTCATGAGCACGGAAGAACGGCGCGGCTATGCGCCGGGCGGCAAGGACAGCGGGGTGGTGAAGTCGAAGGGGACGGCGCGGCTGCCGATCCTGGATGGCGAGGCGCTGCCGCTGGGGGCACGCAAGCCGGAGTGGCTGAAGGTGCGCTCACCGGGCGGGTCGAACTACCTGCGACTGAAGAAGTTGATGCGAGGCCAGCGGCTGCACTCGGTGTGCGAGGAAGCCGGCTGTCCGAACATTGGCGAGTGCTGGGAGGCGGGGACGGCGACGTTCCTGATTCTGGGCGATGTCTGTACGCGCGCGTGCAAGTACTGCGCGATCGCGCATGGCATGCCGACGGAGCTGGACTGGGACGAGCCGCGGCGGGTGGCGGAGTCGGTGGAGGCGCTGGAGCTCGAGCACGTCGTGATCACGAGCGTGAACCGCGACGAGCTGGCGGATGGCGGGTCTGCGATCTTTGCGGAAACGATCCGGCTGTGCCGTGAGCGGCGTCCGTCGATGACGATCGAAGTGCTGATCCCGGACTTCAAGGGAGACGAGGCGGCGCTGCGGCGGGTGGTGGAAGCGCGGCCCGACATTCTGAACCACAATCTGGAGACGGTGGAGCGACTGCATCCGTGGGCGCGGCCGGGCGGCCGGTACTGGCGCAGCATCTCCTATCTGGGTGCGGCGAAGGTGATGGACCCGACGATGCTGACGAAGTCGGGGATCATCCTGGGGATGGGGGAGACGGGTGAGGAGATCCGGCAGGCGCTGGAGGATCTGAGGAAGGCGTCGGTGGACATTGTAACGATCGGTCAGTATCTGCGACCGACAGTGCACCACGCGCCGGTCGCGCGCTGGGTGACGCCAGCGGAGTTCGTGGAGTGGAAGCGGATCGGCGAGGAGGAGATCGGGTTCCGTCATGTGGAATCCGGTGCTCTCGTGCGATCGAGCTATCACGCGGAGAAGCAGGCGCGGACAGTGACGGCGGGCGGTGTGGGTGAAATCACGAACATCCTGGAAGCGGACGTGCCAGCCCCGGCGGAAGTGATCGCGCCGGCGCAGCCGCTCGTACAGATCGAACGACTGGAGCGCGCCGCGGGCTGATACGACGCGGCGCAACCGGCAGTGCGGATTCCCGTTCATGGCGGATCGAGGTCGTGAGCGGGAATACGTACATTCGGCCGGCAGAGTTGAGGAACAAGGAGACGTGATGGCAAAGACGAAGTCGGCCGCTGCGCGGGACAGGGACGAGCGGCCGTCGCGTAACGGGCAGACGGCAGGGTCACCGTCTGACAAGCAGGATGGCGCGGCCTCCGGCCAGGGCGGCGGAGAGGGCCTGGACGGCCTGAGCCGTGAGCGGCTGCACGAGATGCTGTACCAGATGCTGCTCGGCCGCCGGTTCGAGGAGAAGACGGCGGAGGCGTACGCGATCGGCAAGATCGGCGGCTTTTGCCATCTCTACATCGGGCAGGAGGCGGTGACGGTCGGCGCGTTCGAGCCGCTGCGCAACGAGGACTACGTGATCAGCGCGTACCGCGAGCACGTGCAGGCGCTGGTGAAGGGCATCCCGCCGCGTGCGGTGATGGCGGAGCTGTATGGCAGAAGGGACGGGTGCTCGGGCGGCAAGGGCGGCTCGATGCATCTGTACAGCGCCGAGCACAACTTCATGGGTGGCTGGGGGATCGTGGGCGGACAGGTCCCTCTGGGCACGGGCTATGGCTGGGCGATCAAGTACCGGGGCGAGGACAAGGTGGCACTGTGCTTCATGGGAGAAGCGGCGGTCAACCAGGGCGCGTTCCACGAGTCGCTGAACATGGCTGCCCTGTGGAAGCTGCCCGTGATCTTCATCGTGGAGAACAACCGGTTCGGCATGGGCACGGCGTGGGAGCGTGCGTCGTCGCTGTACGACATCAGTCAGAAGGCGAGTGCGTACGACATGCCGGCTGCGGTGGCGGACGGCATGGATGTGCTGAACATGCGGAAGGTCGTGAAGGAAGCTGTTGATCGAGCACGTTCGGAGAAGACGCCGACGCTGATCGAGGCTCGCTGCTACCGCTTCATGGGCCACTCGATGTCGGACCCCGTGCATGGTGTCTACCGCACGAAGGAAGAAGTCGAGGAGCACAAGGAGCTGGATCCGATCCGGCGCTTCATCGATCAGCTGAAGGAAGCGTCGCTGCTGACGGAGGAGGAGCTGCAGGCGATCGATGCGCGCGTACACACCGAGGTCGATGACGCCGCCGAGTTCGCGGAGAACTCGCCGGAACCGACGGAGGAAGAGCTGTACCGGCACGTGTACGCGCAGGAGGACGTTGCTGGTCGGCTGTACTTCGACGGCCGCAGGTAGGTTGCAGGGGGACGGCGGCGTGGGTCGACTCGGTTCTCACGCAGAGGCGCGGAGGCGCGGAGCCGCGGCTGGTTCGAGGTTGCTTCGGGCGTACGGGGGTGATCCGGGTTCGTGGTGGGGCCGGCTTCATCTGTTGTTGTAATAACAGAAAAGGAAGTCGGCTTTGAAATGAAGGTTAAGCTACACCAGTAACATCTGCGGCTCTGCGGCTCTGCGGCTCTGCGTAAATGAGTGATCAGAGCTATCGGTGTCAGCACGTGCGCAATTATCGAGGGCGCAATAAAGGCAGGAAATGGCGACGATA
Source organism: Longimicrobiales bacterium (assembly GCA_035461085.1). Lineage (GTDB taxonomy): Bacteria > Gemmatimonadota > Gemmatimonadetes > Longimicrobiales > RSA9 > SH-MAG3. The sequence continues at coordinate 3,677 of DATHVW010000018.1, forward strand.
ACGTACCGTGAGGCGCTGAACCAGGCGCTTGCCGAAGAGATGGAGCGCGACGAGGACGTCTTCCTGATGGGCGAGGAAGTCGGGCTCTACAATGGCGCATACAAGGTGTCGAAGGGTCTGCTCGACCGGTTCGGCGAGCTGCGCGTGGTGGATACGCCGATCACGGAGCTCGGCTTTGCCGGTGTCGGTGTGGGCGCGGCCATGGTGGGGCTGCGGCCGGTCATCGAGTTCATGACGCACAACTTTGCCATCCTGGCGTGGGATCAGGTCATCAACAGCGCGGCGAAGCTGCACTACATGAGCGCGGGCCAGTTCCGTTGCCCGATCGTGTTCCGTGGACCGAGCGGTGCGGCGCTGCAGCTCTCGGCGCAGCATTCACAGGCGCTCGAGTCGTCGTACTCGCATTTCCCCGGTCTGAAGGTATGCACACCGGCGACGCCGGCCGATGCCAAGGGGTTGCTGAAGGCTGCCATTCGCGATGATGATCCGGTCGTGTTCATGGAAGGCGAGCTGCTGTACGCCATGAAGGGCGAAGTGCCGGATGATGACGATTTCGTGGTCCCGCTGGGCGTCGCGGACGTGAAGCGCGAAGGAAGCGACGTCAGCATCATCACGCATGGCAAGATGGTGCATGTCTGTCTCCAGGCTGCGCAGCAGATGGAGAAGGATGGGATCAGTGCGGAAATCGTGGATCTGCGGTCGCTGCGTCCACTCGACGTCGAGGCCATCCTGCGGAGCGTGCACAAGACCAACCGCGTCGTGTACGTGGAAGAGGGGTGGCCGTACGTCGGGATCGGTGCGCAGATCGTGGACATCATCCAGGACGAAGCGTTCGACTATCTGGACGCGCCGGTCGGTCGCGTGACGCAGGCGGACATTCCCATGCCGTACGCGAAGCAGCTCGAGAAGATGGCGAAGCCGTCGGCGGAGCGGGTGATCGCGGCGTGTGAGAAAGTGCTGTACAGATAGCGCGTGAGGGATGAGCGGGGAGAACAACGGATTGTTTTCACCACAGAGCACACGGAGCACACTGAGGACGGATCTGTTTTTGTAACAACGGATCAAAAGGATTACGGCTCAGAACGTGTGGGTGGTGTGCGGTCCGGTAATGCAGTTCTCTGTGTGCTCAGTGTGCTCTGTGGTGAATAATCCGTTCTCCGCGGGCTCGAAATAAGGGGATAAGAGATGGCAACGAAGGTCCACATGGAGGCGCTGTCCCCGACGATGGAGGAGGGACAGCTCGTCAAGTGGCTGAAGAGCGAGGGCGACGCCATCACCGAGGGCGATGTTCTGGCCGAGATCGAGACCGACAAGGCGACGATGGAGCTGGTGGCGCGCGGCAGCGGAGTGCTGCAGAACGTCACGCTGAAGGAGGGCCAGACAGCGCCGGTCGGCGAGGTGATCGCGGTCATCGCGGGCGAGGGTGAGGAAGTGGCCGCGCCGGCGACGGGTGGTGCGGCTGCTGCGGCTTCGGGCGGTGATGCGGCTGAGCGGGAGGAGAAGGCGGCCCCGCCGGAGGGTGAGGAGAAGGCGGCCGCGCCGAAAGGCGAGGGAATGGCCGGGTCTGCGCCGGAGCGCGGCAGTGAGGCGCCCGGTCGTCCGGCAGTCGAAGAGGAGCAGACGCCGGCTGCGGAAGGCACGGGTGCGCGCGGCACGGCGGAGGGTGCGGAACCGAAGGAGGCGAAGGGCAACGCGCCATCGGCCGCGCCGGCACCGTCGACCGCTGCCGCACCGTTGCCGACCGGCCGTGATGGCGGCGGCAACGGCCGCGATGCGCGCGTGAAGGCATCGCCGCTGGCCCGACGGCTGGCGGAAGAGGCCGGTGTGGATCTGTCGAGCGTGGAGGGTTCGGGCCCGGGCGGCCGCATTACGAAGCGGGATATCGAAGCGGCCTCGGCGGGTGGCGCGGCGGCTCCGGCTGCGGGCGCGGAACCGGCGGCGGCAGCAACGGCGGCGGCACCTTCGGTATCGCGCGGCCCGGACTCGGAAGAGGTGCCGGTCACGCAGATGCGGAAGGCCATCGCGAAGCGGCTGGTGCAGTCGATCGGACCGGTGCCGACGTTCTACCTGACGATCGAGTGCGACATGACGCGCATGATGGATCTGCGCGAGCGGGTCAACAGCGCACTGGAGAAGGATGGGATCAAGGCGTCGATCAACGACTTCCTGATCAAGGCGGTGGCCGTCGCACTGTCGCGGCACCCGGAGGTCAATGCGTCGTGGGGCGAGAGCACGATCGTGCGTCATCACCGCGTGCACATTGGTGTCGCAGTGGCGGTCGAAGATGGCCTGATCACGCCGATCGTGCGCGACGCGGATGTGAAGCGCGTGCGCGAGATCGCCGTCGAGGTCAGGGAGCTGGCGGGCCGTGCGCGGGAGAAGAAGCTGAAGCCGGAGGAGTACACGGGCGCGACATTCTCGATCAGCAATCTCGGGATGTTCGGCATCGTGGAGTTCACGGCGATCATCAATCCGCCGGAGGCGGCGATCCTCGCGATCGGCGCGGCAGAGGAGAAGGTCGTCGCCGAGAACGGTGAGATGGTGGTGCGGCCGCGCATGCGCATGACGATGAGCTGCGACCATCGCGTCGTCGATGGCGCCATGGGCGCAAAGTTCCTGCAGACGGTGCGTGAGCTGATCGAAGACCCGATGATGATGATCGCGTGAACAGCCAATACACGAGGTGAGGACGTGGCGGACAATTTTGATCTGGTGGTGATCGGTGCGGGGCCGGGCGGTTACGTTGCGGCGATCCGCGGTGCTCAGCTCGGAATGACGGTCGCATGCGTCGAGGTGGGCGATGCGCCGGGCGGCCTGGGCGGCGTGTGCAACAACACCGGCTGCATTCCGACGAAGGCGATGCTGGAGAGCGCGAAGTACGCGAAGAAGGCTGGCTCGCTGAAGGACTTCGGCGTGAACGTGGGCGAGGTGACGCTCGACATCACGGTCGCGTCGAAGCGCGCGAGCAGCGTCGCATCGCAGGGCGCGAAGGGTGTCGGATTCCTGTTCAAGAAGAACAAGATCGAGTCGATCACGGGCTGGGGCCGCCTCGCGGGGAACGGCAAGGTCGAGGTCGAGGGCAAGGACGGGAAGCGCACGATCACCGGGAAGAACATCATCATTGCCACCGGCTCGCGCCCCCGCGACCTGCCGATCCTGAAGTTCGATGGCAAGCGCGTGTGGAGCAGCGATCAGGCCGTGTTCCCGAAGGAGCTGCCTGCGTCGATCGGCATCATCGGCGCGGGTGCGATCGGGATGGAGTTCGCGGACGTGTACAATGCGTTCGGCTCGAAGGTGACGGTCATCGAGGCGCTGGAGCAGGTGCTGCCGCTCGAGGATGCGGATTGCGCGAGCGTCGTCGAGAAGAGCTACAGGAAGCGGGGCATCGACATTCTGACGGGCGCGCGCCTGGAGAAGGCGGATGTCGGCAAGAGCAACGTGAAGCTGCACGTGAAGGGCAAGGACGGAAAGACGCAGGAGGTGACGGTCGATGTCGTTCTCGTCGCGGTCGGCCGCGCTCCGATCGTCGATGACATCGGCCTGGACAAGGCGGGCGTGAAGACCGAGCGCGGCGCCGTTGTCGTGGATGACAATCTCCAGACGACGGCGAAGAACGTGTACGCGATCGGCGACGTTGCGAAGCCGCCGCTGCTCGCGCACAAGGCGTCACACGAGGGTATCGCCGTGGTCGAGAACATCGCCGGTGTCGGTCACGGCATGATCGACTACAACAACATCCCGAGCGTCACGTACTGTCATCCCGAGGTCGCGAGCGTAGGGCTCACGGAGAAGGCAGCGAAGGATAAGGGTCTCGACATCGAGGTCGGCAGCTTCCCGTGGAGCGCCAACGGTCGTGCACGCACGTCGGGTGAGACGGAAGGCTTCGTCAAGATCATCCGGGACAGGAAGTACAGCGAGATCATCGGCGCGCACATCGTGGGGCCGAGCGCGAGCGAGCTGATCGCGGAGTTCGTCATCGGCCGCCATCTCGAGAGCACGGTCGAGGAGATGGAGAAGGCGATCCATCCGCATCCGACACTGTCGGAGGCTGTGGCGGAGGCCGCGCTCGCAGCGCTGGGCCGCGTCATCCACATGTGAGGTATCCGGTCGGGGGCGCGCAGCACGGGCGCTTGATCCGACCGGTCGGATTGCTGGCATGTACGCAGAATGCCTCCGGCACGCACCGGAGGCATTCGCAGTTTCAGAAGATCAGCGTGTGCCGCCGACCAGCACGCCGAACGTGAGCACGAACTGCTCGCTGCCGCCGAGCACGAAGCGGCCTTCACCGAACGCACCGAGCCCGCCGAGATTGAAGCGCAGCCCGCCGAGCAGATTCAGCCCGACTTCCGTATCGGATTGATCCAGCACCGACATGTGTGCGATGTTGAGGCCTGCACCGGCGTAGGGGTCAATGGTGCTGGAAGTAATCGGGACGGCGAGGTTGCCGTTGATCTCCCAGTAGGAGCAGTCATCGACGCCGTCGCAGAAGTCCGGGAAGAAGTAGTCGAAGCTGCCGATCAGGAACGTGTTCGACAGCGGACCTTCTGATGTGAGCAGGTTGGGAAGACCGAGCTCGAGACGGGCACCGATACCGAAGTCGCTGTCATCGCCCCAGCTTCCCTGCACTCCAAACGCCTGCGCCTGAGCGTCGGCGGTTCCGAATACGACCGCGGCCGTCACGGCTGCAAACACTCGCCACGTCTTCATGGCATCTCCTCAGATAACGTTATGGTCCGTCCGTCAATCGATCGGATCGGACGCGCCGGGGAGGCGGATTGCGCTTGTAAGTGCAGCGGCAGACGACGGATGTCAAGAGAAATGGCGACGCCGGCCGTCGCTGACGGCCGGCGCGCGATGCCGGATCAGGTCTTTCCGTCCGGGTTCTCTTCACCGCCGACGCTGGTGGTCGGCGTCCAGGACGGCGGGTCGCTGGCCGGGAAGGAGTCCTCGGAAGCTTCCGTAACGACGTCATCACCGTGCGACGACCGCTCCTCATGGACCGGCCGGCCTTCCTTGGCGTGGCGTTCGGCCGTCCGGGTGCGCTCAGTCTCTGTTTCGCGCTTCCGTTCGGTGGCTCCGGTCGAGCCCGCGGGCTTCTGCTCTTCGTTCTTCTTCACGACACGCTCCTTCTGCTGGGGTCAGACCCCATGGTGTCAAGAAGAGTGCCGCAAAAGCGGTTATGCCAGCACGCGAATGGCGCCGGCAGATCCGGTCTCGACCGCGCCGACCGCGACGGCGATCGGTGTGAGCTCGGCTGTCAGCTCCGTGATGAGCCGCTCCGCGCGCTCCGGCGGGACGGCAATGAGCAGACCGCCCGATGTCTGCGCGTCGCACAGCAGCAGGCGCTGCAGCTCGGAGAGCGAGTCGTCCCATACGACATCGGGCGACACGTCGTCGAGATTGCGTCGCGTGCCGCCCGAGATGCAGCCCGCGGCGGCCAGCTCGGCCGTGCCGGGGAGGAGCGGAACGGCCCCCGCATCGATGCGGGCAGCGACGCCGCTGGCGCGGAGCATGTTACGCAGATGGATGAGCAGCCCGAAACCCGTGATGTCGGTTGCCGCCGATACGCCCGTGCGCAGCATGGCCTCGGCCGCACCGCGGTTCAGCGTGGTCATGCACGCCACGGCATCCCTGATCGCATCCTCGGAGGCCAGTCCGCGCTTGATGCCCGTCGCAATCACACCGGTGCCGATGGGCTTGGTCAGAACGAGCACATCGCCTGGCAGTGCGCCGCTGTTGCGCGTGATACTCGCAGGATCCGCTTCGCCGATCACGCACATGCCGAACTTCGGCTCCGCATCATCGACGGAGTGGCCGCCAATGACGGCGATCCCCGCCTCGAGCGCGATGTCGCCGCCGCCGCGAACGATCTCCTCGAGGATGCCGCGGCCGAGCAGGTCGCGCGGAAAGCCGACCAGGCTGAGCGCGAAGCGCGGCCGTCCGCCCATGGCGTACACATCGGACAGTGCGTTCGCGGCTGCGATCCGGCCGAAATCGTACGGGTCATCGACAATGGACGTAAAGAAGTCCACCGTCGCGATGAGCGCACGGTTCTCGTCGATCTGGTAGACGGCCGCATCATCGGACGTGCTCGCATCGATGAGGACGGCCGGATCTGCGTACGGCACGAGATTGCGCAGCACGTGCGCGAGCTCCGCCGATCCGAGCTTGCACGCGCACCCCGCACCATGAGACAGCTGCGACAGGCGAACGTCCGCGCGGCCGACGGGATCTGATGTTGTCATTCAGCCAACATAAACGGCCGCCGGCCCACTCGCGAGAACGTGCGCACGTGCGGCGGCACGACCGTCCGCGCATCCGCGAGAGGCGCGGGTCTCCGGCAGCACGCGCACGGCGCACGCCCGGCGCGTCACGGCGCGATTGTTTTGCGTTTTTCGCACGGTACCGGCTAAACAGTTCGCAACGGGTCGCTGCTGCGAGTCTGTGCACGCGGGTCAGCGCAATACTGGCGAATGTTGCAGTTCAATGACTTAGCGCGCTCCCCCACATTTGTTTCCGCACGGCGGGAACCTGCGGCCCCGTTGTGGCAGTAGCAGGAGTTGAACCGGGTGAAGTCGATCGGGGCCCGGCGCCGGGCGCTGGCTGTTATGTCGCGCCCCGTCACTCCTTCAGTGGAGGCAGGCATGCGGCGGCACAGGAGCATGCGGTGGTGGTATGCAGTGGCGCTCGTGGTCGTTCTGGGCGCGAGCGGCTGCGGCACGCGACATCACCTGGGACGCTACGACTTTGCGGGCCGAACCGTTGCGATCGTGCATGTGACGCCGACGTCGGGCGATCTGCGGATGGGCTCGTTCTCGGCCGAACGTGGTGATCCGGTGGGAGCGCTGGTCGCGGCGGGCTCACGGCTGGCGGTGGAGGTGGAGGCGCGCCGGGTTCGTGCGCGTCTGGACAGTGCGGCGGCGCGCGTCGTGGTCGGGACGCGGATGGCGGACCGGACGGCGGAGCGTGCGACGATGTATCTGGGTGCGCGGCGTGTGCCGGCGCCGTCGTCGGCGGATTACGTGCTGGACCTGCGTGTGCGGAGCTACGGTGTGAGTGCGCGCGACTGGCAGTCGGCGGCGCAGCTGTATCTGGAGGCGGACGTAGTGCTGCTGGATGCTGCGACGGGCGTGGAGATCTGGACGACGCGCGTGAACGGCTGGGATGCGATCACGCCGCGCGTGGCGAGCTCGGGCGATGTTCCGCGCGACATCATCACGGCGGCCGGTCTGCTGACCGTGTCGGTCGAGGACCTGGAGCGCACACTGCAGCGGGTGGTGGACGTTTCGGCCGACGCCGTGACGGACGAGCTGCGGGAGAAGCTGCGCGACGTGCGGCGGGATCAGATCGCGCGCCGCTAGATCATGGACGACGGAACGCACGGGCTCCCGTGCCGGCGCGATGGACATTGCGTCGGCCCGGGAGCCCGGTGCATCATGGGTGATCAAGCCCCTGCCCGGGTCCCTGTCCAGCTTCGATGAGAAGTGATGAGCGACAGCACCAGCACGCCACCCGGCCGGCACTCCCACGACATTGACGAGCTGATGCAGCGCGAGCTCGGCGCGGCCTGGGCAGGTCGCACCGACGGCGGTCTGTTCGGCATTGCCCTTTCCGGCGGCGGCATCCGCAGCGCCACGTTCAATCTCGGTCTGCTCCAGGGGCTGCAGCGCGTCGGTCTGCTGCAGTGTTTCGATTATCTCTCCACCGTGTCCGGCGGCGGCTACGCGGGCGCGTTCTGGTCGGCATGGCGTCGACGGGATCGCGCGAACGCGACGATGCTCCCGGGCGCCGGCGTGGGGACGCAGGCAGCGGAGCACCCGGCGCTGCGGCATCTGCGCGAGTTCAGCAACTTCCTGAGTCCGCGCCTGGAGCTGTTCGGCTACGACACGGGTCGCCTGGTCGTGGCGCCGATCGCGGCGGGCATTCCATCGCTGATGGTGGCCCTGTCGGTGATCGTGATCATCCTGACCCTGTGGTCCGTCATGGCGTGGCTGCTGCTCGGCACCGATACGCGCGTCTCGTACGGCGTGCTCGCGACTGCCGTCGCCGCAGTGCTCTATCTGTTCGAGCGGTCATGGCAGCGACGCGAGGGCGGTGTCGCCGGACCAACGCGGGAGCCCGCGTATGTCGCCGGTGCGATCGCAGGGCTGGCGGTCACTCTTGCGGCATGGGGCGCGGTGCGGCCGGAAGCGGCAGTGTTCGACATGCGGGGGCTGCCGCTGTACCACGGCGGAGCCGATCTGTTCGCGCCCGCCGTCGCATGTGCAGCGGCGCTGCTGACGCTGGTGACGGTGCGGGCATTGGCATCACGATGGGTAGACGCTCCGCCGCGCCGGCGCATGCAGGCTGCGCTCGATCGTATCCTCGCCCGTCTGCTGTTCATCGCGATCGTCTGGTCCGTCGTCTCGGCACTCTGGCTCGCGGGCGTGCACCTTCCCCGCCTCGCGGGTGCGCCGCTGGCGAATGCCAGCTGGTCGGGCGCGCTGCTGGGCACACTCACTGCGGCATTCCTGTGGGCGCGGAAGCGGCTGGAGCGACAGCCCAACAAGCCGGCGGGCCACAGCATCCTGGCGAGGCTGAAGCCGCGCCTGCCTCAGATGCTGGCGTACGCTGCGGTCACGCTCATGGTGCTGATGACCGTAGTGACACTCGCGTGGTGGCAGGCGCAGAGCGGGGCGCTGATGGTCGGCCTGCATCCGCTGCGTGCGTTCGTCGCCGGTGCTCTGCTGGTCCTGGCGCTTGCTGCGCTGCTCTTCCATCCGAACCGCATCGGCCTTCATGCGTTCTACCGCGGACGCCTCGCGCGAGCATACCCGGGCGCGGCCAATCCGCGTTCGCCCGCGTCGCGTGCGACGGAAGAGCTGCCGGGCGACGACTTCGCGATCACGGAGCTGGAACACAACCGCCCCGTGCACCTGGTGTGCTGCGCCGCGAACGACCTGACGCCGTTCGAGCCGCTCGCGTCACTCCAGCGGGGCGCCGACAGCGCAGTGCTGTCGCCGCATGCGTTCTCCGTGGGCGGCTGCTGGCGGACGTGGCAGAATCAGAAGCCGCCGACACTCGCGGGGGCGATTACGGCGTCCGGCGCGGCGTTCAACTCGATGATGGGCGCGTACTCCAGGAAGTTCGGCCCGGCATCGGTATTCCTCATGGCCGCGCTCAATCTCCGCCTGGGCCGGTGGCACCGGCATCCGCACGCGCCGCGCCGGCGACCGGACGGCGAGCGGCTGCTGCCCGGCGTGCTGTTCCTGAAGGAGCTGTTCGGCATGTCGAGCGCTACGGGGGCCGACGTGCATCTGTCCGATGGCGGACATTTCGAGAACATGGGGATGTACGAGCTGCTGCGCCGCAGGTGCCGCTACATCCTGGCTGCCGACTGTGGTGCCGATCCCGACTTCGCATTCGACGACGTCGGCAATCTCGTACGTCGCGCACGCGAAGACTTCGCCATCGAGATCCGGATCGATCTCTCGCCGCTGCGTCCGGGCCCGGATGGCACGGCAAGGCAGCCGATGGTGGCGGGCGACATCCATTATCCGGACGGCGTGACGGGTGTGCTGCTGCTGTTCAAGCCGACGCTCATCGGGTCGGAGCCGGCCGACGTAACGCAGTATCGCTCCCGCAACCAGCGCTTCCCCGCCGAGAGTACCGGTGACCAGTTCTACGACGAGGCGCAGTGGGAGTCGTACCGGCGACTGGGGCAGTTCGCGGCGGAATCCGCGTTCGGCTTCGTGCAGCGCGACCCGACGCTGCGAACGGATCATCCTGAAACTGCGTGCGACGATATCGACGAAGCGATGGCCGCGCGAGCGGCACGCATCTTCGCGCGGGCGCGCTTCGACTGGCTGCCGCGTCCCGCAGGCATCGAAGAACGAATCACCGACTTCGCCGAGCGCGCCGCGGCACTGGATGCGCACGTGGCCACTACGCACGATGCGCTGCACCGGGAGGTAATGAAGGAGGCCGATGAACTGAGCGTGCAGCTGCACGCACTGCGGTCGGCTTCCGACACCCACGCGCCCGCCCGCTCGCGCACCGACGCGACGATCGAGGCCGCAACAGCGCCGATGCACGCCACGGACCTCGACGCCATGCAGCTCGCGTCATCGCTCGCTCCGGTGCGTGCCGGCGCGCTGTTCATGGAGCAGACGTATTACGCGTGGGACCTCGAGACCACGGGGAGTCAGCCGCTCAGCCTGGGTGTCATGAACTTCTTCGCGCGCTGGGCTTATGCACCACTGTTCCGCATGTGGTGGCCCGTCATGCGCAGTACGCTCACGCCGCAGTTCGTGCGCTTCATGGAAACGCAGTTCGGCCTCGAACGCATTCCGCCGCACCGCGACCAGGACACGTGGGTGGAGCCCGTGAGCGAGGCGGATGTCGATGCGCCAGGCTTCGCCATGCAGTGCTGGATGATCCATAACGGATCGCCGGCACGTGGCACATCCGGCGCACGTTTTTTCGAGTATCGCCTGCGCCTGCGCTACCGGACGCTGCCCGCATTCCAGGTACAGGCGGCGTTGGTACGCTGCGTGGAGGTGGACGGAGGCATCCGATACTGGCCGACGCGGGACTTCCATGTCCCGCCCGGCCTGTGGGGCATCGGGATCGGCGAGGACTTCCTGCGCTCACTGGTACGACGCTTCACGCGGGATGGCGGATCGATTCACGTGCAGATCCCGGGTTCGGGCTCACTGGATGCGGATGCGCTGAAACGCATCGCCGACGAGAGTCAGCTGTACCGGTCGGCCGGGTTCCGGGAGTCCGTCCCCTCGGCCGAGGTGCTGCAGCGGATCGGGAAGGCGGTGGAGGGCGCGGTGTCCGTCGACGAATTACAGACATCGACATGGCTCGTTCGCGATTGATGCGGAAAGTCGAAGTACCATGCCGGCTGGCGCTGCTCTTGCGGCGATATATCTCCTGCCCTGCCCGGGTGCGCGCAGGCGGCAGGTGCCGCTGTCGCGGAGGTGCTTCATGCAGGACGCGGGAGCCGGAGTATTCGTCATTGATGATGATCCGAAGGTACGAACGGCGCTCGCGCGACTCATCGAGTCAGCGGGATACGCGGTGCGCACGTTCGGCTCGGCGCGTGAATTCCTGGATCGCCGGCATGAGCTCGGACCGGGGTGCCTGCTGCTGGACGTCCGGCTGCCGGACCTGAACGGGCTGGACCTGCAGCAGCGGCTGCAGGAGAGCGGATCCTACCTGCCCGTCATTTTCATGACGGGATTCGGCGACATCCCGACGAGTGTGCGGGCCATCAAGGCTGGTGCGTTCGACTTCCTCACCAAGCCGGTCGAGGATCATGTTCTCCTGCGCACGATCAGTGAAGCGCTGGAAGAGGAATCGCGGACGCGATCGGAGCGGGTCGAGACGGAGGAGCTGGCGGGCCGGGCGGAGTCGCTGACCCCCCGGGAACGGGAGGTCATGGAGCATATCATCGCCGGCCTGCTCAACAAGCAGATTGCCCGCGAGCTGGGCATCTCGGAAAAGACGGTCAAGGTGCACCGGTCGCGGGTGATGTCCAAGATGGGTGCACGGCGGGTCGCAACACTGGTGCACTATGCCGTCCGGCTGGGCATGGGCCCCGGCGCCGCGCCCGCAACGGGCGTGACGCCGGGGCCGTCTACTTTTTTGCAGCCCCACGAGTCGGACCGAAGCGCCGCCTGGGCGGCCAGCGCAGCCCGCGATCGGGGTGCTGCGGCGGGGCCTGCCGAGTATGCCGATCCGCCGCCTGCGGAGAGCCAGCCTCCGGATCATCGGCAGATGGGCGATCAGGGCGATCGACAGCAGGCGTCGAAGCCGCCGCCCGGCGACCGTTCCCACTGACGGGTGCGATGGGCAGCGAGAACGTGAACGTGCTGCCGTCATTCACTGCGCTGTCCACCCAGATCCGGCCGCCGTGCGCCTCCACGATCCCGCGTGCGATGGCGAGGCCGAGTCCCGAGCCGCGCCGATCGTTCTGCCGGCCCTGCCAGAAATGTTCGAAGACGAGAGGCACCTGGTCCGCGGGAATTCCCGGCCCCTCGTCGTGCACGGATATGCGAATCTCGTCCTCGACCACGCGCGCCCGCACGGCGATCGCCGCGCCCTCCGGCGAGAACTTGATTGCGTTGCCGAGGAGGTTGCCGATGACGCGCACGACCTCGGGCGGATCGGCGGCGACGGGCGGCAGATCGCCCCGCACGTCGGTCGAGATCACGATGTCCTTCTCGGCCGCCAGAGGGCGGAGCGTTTCGCACGCTTCCGTGATGATGGCTGCCGCGCTCGACTCGCGCGGATCGACCGTGAAGTGCATCGACTCCATGCGGGACACATCGAGCAGGTCTTCAATGAGATGATTGATCTGACCGGTGGTACGCTGAAGGATGTCGAAAAGGTGCCGGATGTCCGCCCTGCGCTCCGGCATGGAGTCATCCAGCACCGAGAGAGTCGCGACGATGGTATGGAGCGGTGAGCGCAGGTCGTGCGAGACGATGCCGAGCACCTCGTTGCGCGACCGTATGGCCCGCTGCGCCGACTCATAGAGGTACGCGTTGTCGAGTGCGAGCGCCGCGCACCCCGCCAGCTGCTTCACCGTCTGTATGTACAGCGGGTCGAAGAAGCGTCGCGGGCTCGAGAAGCCGAACGTAACCGCGCCCATCGCGCGGCCCCGTGCCTCGAGCGGAACCACCATGTACGCTCGTGCGTCCGCATCCGCGGTCAGGCCCAGGCGCTGCACCGTCGTATCCGATGTCACCTGCATCCCGCTCTCGCACTCCGCCTCGCCGGTATGCACTACATGCATTGGCGCGGTGTCGACGCCTGCGTGCGCCGGCATGGTCGAATCGAGCGCGAGCGCCGGCTCCAGCGCCGGCTGGGCGTGAGCGACCGCGACGCGGCGCAGCGAGCCGTCCTGCTGGAGCAGGTCAACCAGGCACAGATCGGCGTAATCGGGAATGCCGATGTGTGCGAGTGCTGCGGCCGTGGCACTCACGTCCAGCACCTCCTCCAGGGCAGCGCCCGCCCGTGCCAGGAAGCGGTGTGCATCCTCGCTCGCCTTCAGCTCCGTGATGTCCACGATCGAGCCGACCACGCGAACGGGCTCGCCGCGCTCGCTGCGCACGATGTGCGCGCGGTCCAGCACCGCCGCGTAGGAGCCGTCGCCGCGCAGCAGCCGGTACTCGTCAGTCCACGTGCTATCCGTACCCGACATGGCCCGCTGCAAACCGCGCAGGGTCCGCTCCCGATCCATGGGGTGCACCCGCTCGGCGTGCCAGTCGATGCCCGTACGCACCTCCTCCGCCATGTATCTGAACCGTCGCGCGGTGGCGCTGCCCCACTCCACCCGCGCTGCGGGCACGTTCCAGTCCCATAGCACGTCCTGCGCTGCCACACCGGCGAGCTGAAGCCGTTCCGCAGCGGCGCGGAGGTTCTGCTCCTCGGTGAAGCGGTGAGTGATGTCCACGAGGTAGACCCGCGTTTCCGTGATGCTGCCCGTGTCGCTCACTGTCGCCGAGATGCGTGTAATGACGTGCATGGGCGAGCCATCACGTCGGGCAAAACGGATCTCGTCCTGCAATACCAGCGTACCGGCGCGGGTGTGATCGACCGCGTCGAGGCGTGCGAGCAAACCGGCGAGCGGGCCGGGCTGCGGTTCGAGCTCGTGCAGGAAGGACGGCGACGCGTCCGCGCGGGCACCGCATCCCGTAATGCGCACAAACTCCGGATTGCATGCGATGATGCGCCCGCCCGCATCGGCAATGGCCTGACCGGCGAGGTCATCGTGGAAGCTGCGTCGCAGCAGAGCGCGCGTGCGCTCGGCGTCGTGGTCGATGTAAGTGCGTCTCCTCATACATTCCTCCGTCCTTCGAGCGGGGCCCGTATGTACGATCACGGGATGGCGGCGCGCGTTGAATTGGACCTTCTGACTAGGCGCGCATTCCGGCGCTCCGTAACGGTGCAGTGTGGTCGGCCGCGGGCGCATGCACGTGATCGGCGGCGGGGAGCGTGAGTTTCAGTGTGGCGCCTCCTCCGGGATTGTTCCTGGCGGTGAGGGTACCGCGATGCTCGAGCATGATGGAACGGCATATGGACAGGCCCAGGCCGAGACCGCGTTCCTTGGATGTGAAGAACGGCTCGAAGATGCGATCGAGGCTGTCATCGGGGATGCCCGTGCCGTAATCGGTTAGTGTGAGCTCGACGGTCTGGCGATCGGGTGGACAGCGTGTGGTGAACGTCATGGCCCGGTTCTCCTGGGGATTGGCTCCCATCGCATCGCACGCGTTGATGCAGAGGTTCAGCAGCACCTGCTGGAGCTGGATGGAGTCACCGTGCACGAGCGGGAGTCCGGGCGTGAGCCGGGTAGTGACCATAACCTCACGCGCCGTGAGCTCGCCGTGTGCCAGTCGCAGCGTTTCGATCACGGCATTGTTGAGCGACAGATCGGAGAAGACTGGCCGCTGCTTCAGCATCAGGCCTCGCAGGCGCGAGAGCACGGCCCCCGCGCGCCGGTCGGCGTCAATGATGTCATTGAGTATGTCATTGACACGCGGGTCCACCCCGGTGGTCGCGAGCAGACGACGTGCGGCCTGGGCATCGCTCAGGATGACAGTGAGGGGCTGACTCAGCTCGTGCGCGAGTGCACCCGACAGCTCACCGACGACGGCGACGCGACCCAGATGCGTGAGAGCGCGGCGCTGCTCGGTTGCCCGGACATCCGCGCGCCTGCGTTCGAGAGCGATCGCGGCGAGCTGCGTCGCGATATCGACGAGCTGTATCTCCCGCGCCGTGGGCTCACGCGGCTGGCCGTAGAACATCGCGAACGTACCCAGCACCCTGCCATGCTCGGAAATGATGGGCGTTGACCGGCAGCCGCGCAGTCGGTGCCGCAGCGCGTGGTCACGCACGCCGTTCCATAATGCGTCAGTGCTGATGTCCGCGGTGACGACAGGCGCGTGTTGATGCAGCGCCGCGCCGCCCGAGCCGCAGTCGTGCTGTATCTCGAGACGCTCTATCTCGCGCACGAACTGCTCCGGCAGGCTGGGTGCGGCGACGTATCTCACGTGTGTCCCATCGTCCATGACCAGCACGGCGCACGAGAGACCGAGCGACTCGGCCTCGATGAGATGCACGATTCTGATCAGCACCTGCTTGAGCGGTGCCCCCGTAGCGATCAGCTCGAGGATGCGGCTCGCGCCGGTGTTCAGGGCCTCGGCCATCCGCCGCGCGGTGATGTCCGCGCTCAGCCCGATCAGCCGGGTGGGACCGCCTGCGTCATCGCGCAGAACCCTGCCCATACTGTGGATCCACCTGATGTCGCCGAGCGGCTCGATGATGCGCAACTCCACATCGAGCGGAACACCGCTTCTGATCGACCAGGCGAGTGTCTGCGACACGCGCGCACGATCCGACGGGTGCACGCGACCCATGAGCTGCTCGAGCGGGAGAACCTCGCGCCCGTTGTCGTGGTGTTCGTGGGAGGGCCGGTCGCGAGCGTCCGCCGGGGCACCGCCCTCCGGAATGGCTACGTCCCAGCAGGTCATCCGGGCCGCGTCGAGGGCGAGCCGCAGCTGCTCCCTGTGTCGCGTTTCCGCTGACTGCGCATCCTTCCGCTCTTCCAGCACCGCAGCCAGCGTCATCAGCGTCACGGCCATGATGCTGAAAAGGAGCTCGACCTGCAGCGCGTTCGCCTCCGGCGACTGCAGGATGAACGGACCCCTTCCGTGGAATGCGCTCCACATCGCTATGACTGCTGCAGCGAGCACAGCGGTGCTGGATGCCAGCGGTCCGAAACGAACTACGGCCCAGAGCAGGAGCGGCAGCGGCGCATACAGCAGCGCCTGGATCGCCTGCGGCCCCGGCACCTGGTTCCCGAACGCAAGCACGCTGACAGTCAGCAGTGCCACCGCCAGGACGCCACCTTCCAGGTACCGCGCCGCCGGCGCTTCGCGGAGCGTTGCGGGGCGCACCGTCATCAGCCCGATGATCACGGGCACGACAGTCACCGCTCCGAGCACGTCGGAGAAGAAATGTCGTCGCCACATCGTCGGGAAGCTGCTCGTTCCCCAGCCGTTCAGGTCCGTGACGGCCGCGCCGAACAGCGATGAGAGGAAGATCGCGAACACGGCGGCCGCGACGAATACCGTAACGTGTGCCAGACGATTCAGGCGGAGTCTCTCCGCCGTTCGGCGTCTGACGATGATGGCGGCGAGAACCGCCTGGATGGTGCTGCTCCCGAACCAGAGTACCGCAGGAGATGCAGCAACATTGCGCGGGAGCACGGCGAGCAGGTGGGCCGCGAACGCGGCAGTCAGCAGAAGCCACCAGTATCGGGGGCTGGCGAGCAGCAGCGCCGCGAGCAGAAGAGCGCCGGGGAGCCAGAGCGCTGCAGGGCCCGGCGCGAAGGCGAGCTCGAAGCCGAGGACCGCGCCTGCATAGCAGGCGGCTCCGAGCAGAACTGCGGCGTACGCCGGGTGAACATCGGTTGCTCCGGCGCGGCGGATCATCGCGCCAGCCGACTCGAGCAGCCGGGGCACAATCGCCATGGCAGATCCCGATCGCTGGTCCGAGCGTTCCGGCAGCCACTGAACAATAACGACGCAGCGACGGGGGCGGCATAGGACCATGGGCCGAGCACGCGTCAGAGCGGTGCGGATTGCACGTCGGCGCTCATGGAGGCAGTTTGACTCGATCCGCTGCTGAACTCATGGGCCATTGCATGCATACGGACGGTGTCATGACTGTATCGAGAGCTTCCTGGTTGCCACTGCTACTCGCATCTGCCGCGTGTGCCGCCTCATCCGGCATCGGCCCGACGGCGCCGGCGCCCGGCGGTGCGGTTCAGGACGAGCCGGTGCGCAACATCATCCTGCTGATAGCCGATGGTGCGGGTGCCGGTATATGGACGGCTGCCGGCTACGAACAACCGGACCTGGCCGTGAAGCGGATGCCGGTGGTCGGGCTCGTGGATACGCGCAGCGAGCACCACAAGGTGACGGACAGCGCTGCTGGAGCGACCGTGTACGCCACCGGTCAGCGCGTGATGAACCGCACGATCGGAGTCGGCGGCACGTGCCCGCTGCCCTCCTCCCGCGATACCGTCGCGACGGCGTGGCCGGATGGGTGTGAGAGGCTCGAGAGCTGGTTCACGCTGGCGCGCGATGCAGGCAAGGCCACCGGGCTGGTCACGACGACGAGCGTGATCGATGCGACGCCGGCGTCGTTCATCGCGCACTCGCCGAGCCGGTACTGGCGCGATGCGATTGCAGTGCAGTTTGCCGATGCGCGTCTGGATGTTCTGCTCGGCGGGGGACGCCGCTACTTCAGCGGCGACTCACGTGCTGACGGCCGGGACCTGCTGGGACAGATGTGCGCGGGCGCGGACTGTGTTCGGACGGCGGCGGAGCTCGCGGGCTATCGGGCGGGGGACCGGCCGCTCGTGGGTCTGTTCGCCCCCGGCGACTTCGATGACACGGAGCCGCGCCCCGTGGCGCTGCCGGCCATGGTGACCGCGGCGCTCGCCCGGCTCGCGCGTGATCCGGATGGGTTCGTGGCCGTTTTCGAGACGGAGGCCACGGATAACGCGACGCACGCCAACGCGCCGCTCGAGCGCGTGACGGCGGACATCCTCGAGTTCGACCGGGCGGTGGCCGTCGCGCTGGAGTTTGCGGACCGCACACCCGGCACGCTCGTGATCGCCACGTCGGATCACGAGACGGGTGGCTTCACACTGGTGCAGACGGGCGCAGACTTCGTGCTGGAGTACACGACGGGCGGACATACGGCAGCGCTGGTGCCGCTCTTTGCTGCCGGCCCGCAGTCGGCGCGGTTCGGCGGCCTGCGGGACAACGTCGAAATCGGCCAGGCGCTGATGGAGATCGTGCGCGGCTGGCGCTGACTCGCGGGCGCAATCGCCCCGCCACTCGAAGACGACAACGGGCCCGCTCCGTGCTGGAGCGGGCCCGTCGTGCATGGTATCAGGAAATTGTGAGCGCCACTGCACGGGCCGCGTCGAGCATCGACTGTGCAAGGTCATCCTCCAGCCGGCGCGCCTTGCGGAGCGCATTCAGATGGTTGATGAACGCGTCGAGCTGGTTGACCGCCGCGGTGGGGTTGCCGCGCGCAATGCTTGCGGTCGCGGCGTCGAGCTTCGCGCCGAGCGATGTCGCTTCGCCCGGCGTCAGCGCGCCCGAGGCCACGACGCCGGCAAAGACGCCCGCCAGCTCATGCATGCCGCTCTCGATGATGCGCTCCACGTCATCGGGGAGCAGCGCCAGCAGGTCATAGCCACTGGCAGCTTCGATCGCATCGATCGTCGTCAGGTAGTCCGTCCAGCTCACATCGCGAATGCCGGGTGTGTTCGGCATCAGCACAGCGATGACTTCGAGGTCCGACCAGTGCGACACGTCGTCGATACCCTGATCGCGCGGCAGTATGACCGCGACCTTCCAGACACTCTGCGGAATGACGATCCGTCCCTCGTCCTTCACCGTGCCGTTGCTGCCCGCGACGCCGCTGATGATGTAGATCTCACTGGTCCCGCTGCGTGCGCGGTCGCCGAGCGTGTTCTCGAGCGTCGCCCACGGCCCCTGGTTCATGTCAGCGGCCTGCGGAATGATGTTCGAGAAGTAGTAGGTGACGGCGTTATCGAGGCTGCCCGTGGTGCGGTCGGCGGAACGCACGAGGTGACCGCGGTCGATGCCGTAGCCGTGGTACGCGCCGGCGTTCGTGTAGTCTGATGTAGACAGGCTCGTGAACGACGCCGGCAGCTCCGGATCGTGGGTGAAGCAGTCGCAGCGGTCGGCACTGCCGAAGTGCGTCGCCTCGAGGTTGTAGCTCACCCAGTTGGGCGTGCCGCGCGTGTGATTGTACGACGCCGTGAACTGGTCGCGCCGGACAATGAAGTCGTCGGCCGGATCGGCGTCGCGCGGGTCGCCGAACTCCGTGTTGCCCTCGTACAGCGCGGTGTTGCCGGGAGTGGCAATGTGCGTCGCCAGGGCGTACGTGCGGGTGGTCCCGTTGGCGGCGGTTGCACGGATGCGGGCCGTTCCTGCGCCGAGGGCGCGCACCACGCCGAGTGCATCGACGCTTGCGAGAGCCGGTGTCTCCGAGGTCCACGTGAACGTCGTTTCCACGACTGCCCCGGACGCGTCACGCAGCGTCGCGAAGAGCTGGTCCTCGAAGCCGACAGGCAGCGGCGGGTCGCCGGCATTGCGACCGGCGAACGCGATGGTCAATACGGCAGGCGGCGTGTCGCTCAGCATACCGTTCGCGGCACCGGGCGTGCCGTAGTCGCCATCGCCGAACTGCGCGGTGGCAAAGCCCCAGTTGGCGCCACCGGCATCGGCGTTGGCGAGTGATGCATCACGCACGCCGCGCGTGACACCGCGCGCAACAGCCGTCCATGCGACCGAGTCCGCGGTCACGCCCGCGCCATCGCGGAGCACGAGCCAGTCGCTGGTATCGAGCCAGATCGTCGATGATCCGCTGAAATAGTTGTAGTCGAGGTTCACACCGCCGTTGCGCGCGACGTCCGCACCACGACCGAGCACCGCGTAGCCGCCCGCGGGCACCACGACACTCGCTGCAATGACGTGCGATGCCTGCCCGCCCGACGCGATGGTCCAGCCCTGCAGGTCCACGGCGGTCGTGCCGCGGTTGTGCACCTCGAACCATTCGCCCCAGCTCGCGCTTTCCGCGTTCGCAGGCTCGGCCATCAGCTCGTGGATCACGATGTCACCGACAGCATCACCACCGCCCGGCGGAGTGCCGCCCGCGTTGCACGCGCCAAACGTCGCGGGGGCGGCCTGCCAGACGCCTGCGGCATCACGCTGCAGCGAATGACCGACGGGAGACGTGGTCGGCTGCGAGACACCGATGTCGGTGGACGTCATGCCGTCCGCCGGACCGCCGACTGCGGTCAGCACACCCTCGTACGACAGGAGCTCGATGACATTGCCGGCAGCATCCACGAGCGCGACTGCGTCGGGACTCCCGTTCTGAATGCCATTGGACGGCCACGTGAGAACCACCACGCCGCGTCCACCGCACATGCCGCTTATCGTCCCCGTGAGTGCGCGCGTGTCATACGGTGCACCGTTACTGCCGTTGTAGAGGACGACGCTCCAGCCGGTGAGGTCAGTGCCCGCGGTGCCTTCCACCTCGATGGCCTCGCCCGTGTCCGTGCCCGCATTGTCGTAGTGAAGCTCGACGAGCCGCGTGTCCGGCAGTGTCGGCGACGGAGGCGGGTCGGTGGGTGTCTCGTCATCCTCGTCGTTGCACGCACCGAACGTTGCAGCCGCCGGTCCGTTCCACGTGTCGAGGCCGGTCCGCTGCAGCGACTGGCCGACCAGTGTCGCCGAGCCCTCCGACGCGCCCATGACGATCGACGTCATGCCGGCGGCGGGACCGTCGGCCGCCACCATCTGGCCCTCGTAGGAAAGGAACTCGACGACGTTGCCGGCAGCGTCCACGAGAGCCAGGCCGTCGGGGGCGCCATTCTGAATGCCGTTGACGGGATAGTTCAGGACGACGACGCCGCGCCCGGAGCACAGCGCAGGCACTGCCATGTCGAGCACGCGCGTATCGTAGGACAGGCCGTTCGAGCCATTGTAGAGAATGACGGACCAGCCGGTCAGGTCGGTACCCGCGGGCGCCGAGATCTCGATCGCCTCGCCGGTATCGGTGCCCTCGTTGTCATAATGGATCTCGCTGATGCGCACCGCCGGCATGTGCACGGATGAGCGGACGGGCGTCACGGCGGTAGCGCCTTCGGGCGAAGGCTCGAAGAGCTGACGATCGGTGCACGAGCCGGTGATGACGACCAGCGCCAGAATCGCGGCGCCGCGAAGCGGGAAACGCATGAGAACCTGCAGGGGTGAGGTGTAAATCCGGTCCGCGGGAAGCGGCTCCGTGGAAAACATTATCGGAGTTCAACGTGACGCGGATCGGGCGCCGCGTCAAACCCGC
Organism: Longimicrobiales bacterium; assembly: GCA_035461085.1. Taxonomy (GTDB): domain Bacteria; phylum Gemmatimonadota; class Gemmatimonadetes; order Longimicrobiales; family RSA9; genus SH-MAG3. Next base: position 24,626 of record DATHVW010000018.1, read on the forward strand.
CTGCGCTGTCAGCCGTATCGGGCGGGTAACAGTCTGTCTGGTGCGATTCTCGCAGCGCCGCCGGCAGCAACTTCAACCACACAGATCACCGGAGCGAAGCATGCGGGCATACCTGTTGGTGGGCGCCCTGGCCCTGACGACCGCGGCGTGCGATGCGTTTCCACGCGCCGGCGGGGAACGCGAAGCCGAGCCGAATCTGGTTCTGAACCTGAATGTGGCGAACATCCTGGACTGGGGCAGCGTGAGCGAGGTCCAGCTGACGCTGAGCAACCAGGGAAATGCGACGGGCCGCAGCGCACATGTGGAGCTCTACGTTCCGTCATGGCTCGAGTTCACCTCCGTCGAACCGGAGGGCACCGAGGTGTCGGTCCTGCAATCCGGTGGGGAGACCCGCCTGGTCTACCGGCTCGGCGTGCCCGCGCTGCAGCCGGGAGAATCGCGCACCGTCGTCCAGCGCGTCCGCGTGCCGCCCCGCACCGGAGCGGTAGAGTCCGTACCGGCGCGGGCGGACAGCGCGGCCGGAGTCCCCGCGCAGGCCACTGTCGCCGTACCACGCGACCGGACGCTGCGCGCCCGGCTCGTGTCGCCCGAGGGTGACGCTCTCGGATCGGAAATGAGCACCACCATGCAGTTTGCGGGCGCCGACAACCGCGCGGCCGCACCACCCGCCCAGGGCGCGGCTGACGCTGCTGCAAATACCCGGGTGTCCCGCGATGGCGTGGGCCCGGTGCGGCTCGGGCAGACCGTCGCAGAGCTGCGGCAGGCGGTTCCGGGTGCGCGGGATACGACGTTCACCATCGGCGAAGGCGAGCAGGAGCGCGGCCTGGCCGTACCCCTCGCGGCCGGCCGGCTCGTCCTGGCGCTCATCGTGAACGACCGGGTCGATCGCGTCATCGTGCGCGACCGCGGCGTGCAGACGGAGCGGGGCCTCGGAGTGGGATCGACCTTCCAGCAGCTGACCCAGGCATATGGCAGGCCGTGTGTGGCGCCGGGTGCGGGCGGGGGTACGGCCGTCTGGTTCCCGGCAGCTCCCGGTATCAGCTTCGGGTTCGACGTGACACCGCCCGTGAGCCAGGACAGCGCGGCAGCCGGTCTGCCGGCGACAGCGCAGGTGAGGGAGCTCTGGGTGCGACGCGGGGTGGACACCTGCTGATCGGGCGCCGGGGCACCGGGGGCGGGAACGATTCTTTTCACCACAGAGCACACTGAGCACACCGAGGGGCCGTGTGGCGAGCATACGATTCGCGGCACGGCCCGCTCCTTTTTCTGGTTGTGCTCCGGGGAGCTTCGAGTGCTCTGTGGTGAGACAGATCCGTTCGCTGTGGGCGGATCTTGACATCATGTGTTACAACACATACATTGACAGACATGAGTCCTCAACTTCGCGACGAGATCAAGCAGACGCGGCCCTTCGCGAGCCTGGAACAGGAGGCGTACCTGAGCGTCGGGCGGACCTGGGCGGTGCTGGAGCATGCACTGGCGGAGGCGTTGAAGCCCCATGACATCACGCCGACGCAGTACAACGTGCTGCGCATTCTCCGCGGGGCCGGGGAGAAGGGGCTGTGCCGGAGCGAGGTGATGGAGCGGATGATCGCACGGGTACCGGATGCGACCCGGCTGCTGGACCGCATGGAGGCGGTTGGACTGATCGCGCGGGAGCGGAGCCGGGAGGACCGCCGCTACGTCACCACGCGGATCACGGATGAGGGACTGCGGCTGCTGGCCGAGCTGGACGGACGCGTCGTCGAGATGCACCGGCAGCAGTTCGCGGCACTGGACGAGCAGGGTCAGCGCGCGCTCATCGAGCTGCTGGGGCTCGTCCGGGGAGCGGTGTAATTTTTTTCGGCATATATGTGTTGCAACACGAAGTGAGTACACATGCAACAGCCTCCGGTCAAGGCCGGGCGAAGAGACGTACCCGAACGCGTGACTGACACGCACCACCAGACATCAGGAGCAGATCACATGACGACCATCGCCAGCAACGCCGATCGCCATCGGACCACCCCGGCCGGCCCGCTACCCCGGAGCCGATTACGCACTGCGACGCCCGCCGCGGTCCTGCCATCGGCCGTGCGCCTGAACGTCGCGCTCGGCGTGCTGCGGGGGATCGCCGGGGTCGTGTTCGTCGCGCACGGCGCGCAGAAGCTGTTCGTCTTTGGCCTGGTGGGCGTGACGGGTGCATTCGAGGGGATGGGCGTGCCGCTGGCCGGGATCGCGGGCCCCGCCGTTGCCCTGCTGGAGTTCTTCGGCGGTCTGGCGCTGATCGCGGGGCTGTTCACGCGTCTGACGGCCGCGGGCCTGGCGATCACGATGCTGGGTGCGGCGCTACTGGTGCACCTGGCTGCGGGCTTTTTCCTGCCGAACGGAGTGGAGTTCGTGCTGACGCTCTTCGGTGCGGCGGTGGCGCTCGCGCTCACGGGCCCCGGCACGTATTCGCTCGACGCTCTTCTCGCTTGGCGGCGGGCGCGGGCTGACGTCTGATCCGGGGAGTCCGGCGTGGGGCGACCGGCCTGAACCCGGCGGTCGCCCCACTGGCGGGCCGGCGCGCGCGACGAATCGACTGACCGCGCGTGCTCTGGCGGGGGCCGGAACTGCCGGCACGCTCAGGATGATGATCGGGCGAGGCGTGTACGGGTTCGCTCGGATCTGAGCCGCAGCATCGCGCGGATCCCCAGCGCAGGGCCGGCCGCCAGGATCACGAATGCCACACCCCAGCCGAACATGCCGGCGAGCTCGACGGTGAGCCAGATCGAGGCGGCGGTCAGGAGGAAGCCGAGACTCGTCTGGAGTGTCAGAGCGGTTCCGACCGCGTGGGGCGGCGACACCTCGGTGACGAGGGCGGAGAACTGGGCGGAGTCGGCGACGATGGCGCAGCCCCATACGAGGCCGATAGTCAGGACCAGCCAGGTCGGGCCACCGAGCAGCCAGCCGATCGACAGCGCGCACGTTCCGCTGATGGCCATGGCGCTGGCAGCGACGTTCTCGCGACCCCACCGGTCCGCCCACGCTCCCGCGACGACCGATCCGATGCCGCCAGCCGCGATGAACGCAAAGCTCGACAGGCCGGCGAGCGTGACACTTCTTCCGATCTCGAAGCCGCGGGCGGTGAAGTGTGCAACCATGAAGGCCGAGAGCGTTGCCCAGCACGCATACAGCTCCCACATGTGCCCGAGATATCCAGCAATCGCGAGCCGCGTTTCGCGATGCCTCACCACGGTTGCGACCAGGCCGAGCGAGAACGGTCGCGCCGGGAACGGGAACGGCCCATCGCGATAGGCAGCGGCGACGAGTGCAGCGGCCGTCAGCGCGCCGGCCGAGGTGGACAGGATGACGAAGCGGTAATCGAGCGCGGCGAACGCGCCGATCAGGTAGGGCAGTGCCTTTCCGATAGTCAGTGCTCCCACGACCGTACCGATCGCGAGGCCGCGCGCCGAGCGGAACCATGTCGCGGCCATCTTCATGGCGGGGGGATACACACCGGCCAGGAAGAAGCCGGTCAGAAAGCGCGATACGGCGGCCGCACCGGGCCCGGGCGCGAGGAGGAGTGCGGCGTTGGCCGCGGCGGCTGCGACCGCACTCACGGCAAAATAGCGCCGGGCCGGGATCACGTCCGCGAGGTTGAGCAGCGCGGCAACGGCGGTGCCCGCGACGAATCCGATCTGGACGGCGGTGGTGAGGAATGCGGCGTCGCCGGGCGCGAGTGACCACAGCGCCGCGAGCTGGGCGGCCGTGGCGCTGGCGGTGAACCACAGCGACATGCCGAGCAGCTGGCCGAAGGACAGCACGGCAAGAATGACCCAGCGCCGCGACGACTCCTCCGGCACGATGGGATCTGCCCCGTCACGGGGCGGGGCAGTTATGCCGGCTGCGGGTGGTGATTCAGGCATGGCTGCTGATGATGCGTGCCGCGGCCCGAAATGGGAATGGTCCTTGCTCTTTACAGGCGCCAACGATCCCTCTTCGGGAGGACCCATGAGCGATTTCAAGAAGCCGGGCACTGCCCCGGAGTTCGATACAGAGGAAGGCCTGTCCCTGGCACTGTCCTATCTCGAGGACCCCTCGGACGTGCCCTGTCCGAAATGCGGGCCGGACAGCATCGAGGTCGTCTGCTACCTCGACGCGCGCAACATGGAGAACGGCCGCGTGGTGCCCACGGCGCCCGAGGACGACTACACCGTCGTACTGTACTGCCATACGTGCGGCAGGGCGGCGGCGCTGGATCTGAGCCGCGAGGAGCGCCGCGACGCGGCCTGATCCGCAGTCGGTTCGCAAACGTAACGGGGCCGCAGGCAGCAGACTGTCCGCGGCCCCGGCGCATTCTGCCGGTCAGAAGAAAAAGACCACCCCGTCGGATCCCGTGAAACGCGGGTTGACGACGTTGTTGAAGATGGACCCGAATCGATAGCTGATGCCGCCACTGACGAAGAAGCGGTAATCCGTCGCCAGCTCCCGCTGGCGCAGCAGTACCTCCTCCTGCGTCAGGCCCCCCCGCGCCAGCGCAATCTGGTCCCGCACCAGGGAATAATTGCCGAACACGTTGAACGAGAAGCCCTTGAAGAGCCTGATGTCGGAGAGCCCTCCGAACAGGGTGATGCTGTACTTGCTGCGGTCGTGCAGGAACTGTGAGCCGTCCACGCTCATGTTGACCGAGCCCCACGGCTGACGGGTCGAATAGCCGACCGTCAGCGAATGCAGCGGCCGGACCTCCTCGATCTCTCCATAGATCGTGGTGTCGCGGTATTCGAGGGCACGTCCGCCCGCCGCGTAGAGAGCGGTGAGCTGTCGGCGAGTCGATTCCGAATACGGGAACACATTGAACTCGATGGCCGGCGTAATCGTGAGCGACAGCGACGTGTTGCCGAACGTGGATGTGCTCGCGGTGGTGCGCGCGCCGATCGACATGTGATCGCCGAGACTCTTCACCACGAGAGAGCTGGCGGAATAGTTACGGGTGATGGACGTGATGGTCGTATCCCCGACCTCCAGCGGGAACGTGAAGGCCTGCTCCGAATAGCTGCCATTGAGCGAAAGGTTCAGCTTCCACGCTTCCGTGGTCCGATTCGCGGAGACACCGCTGGAGAGGCGGTATGCTTCGCGCGAGCTCTCGCCATCCATGTTTCCATTCAGGCTGACGCGGAACGTCCAGAAGTTCCACGGGTCGCGCTGCGGCACTTCCGGCGCCGCCTCGGTGGCAGGCTGATCGGGCAGTGTGATGGTGAGGCGGTGTCCGAGCGGGGAGCCGGAAACGAAAGGCACGAGCCCGAGCTTGATCGTCTGGGCGAGTCCCCGCCGCGCGATCTCCTCCGTGTCGTCGGCGGCAGTGCTGTACACGAGTGTGTCGGTCCGACCGGCGAAGGCGCGCAGGCCGATGAACTCGAGCGTGTAGCGCCGTCCGCCGCCGCCCGTGCCCTGGGCGGTCGCCAGGATGTGGACATCGGCATCGGCCCGGTCGCGCATGTAGTCCACCCAGCCGATCTCCGTACGAAGGAAGTCCATGTCGCAGTGGAAGCTGCAGTCCACGAAGACGCGCAGGGGATCGGTGTCGGATTGCTGGGCGGCGGCAGTGCCGGATAACGCCAGCAGCGCGAGGGCGGCGAAGGCGGTGATGCGTCGGACCATGGGGTATACCTCCGAAGTCGGCCCGGGAGCCGGTAGTCGCACGGGGAGGCGCGGCCTGATGAGGCACGCACACGCGTTTGTGCTGGTCGCGTGAGCTCGGGCAGGAGGTTTCTCGCGGTCGCATCCGAAATGTCTGGTGCATGCGTCGCGCGGCGCAAGGGTGGTGTGGCCGTCGGCTGGGATCCGGGTGTGTCCGGGCTGCACGCCGTTGCAGCCCCCTTCCGTCGCGGCTTACTTTCAGGCATCGCGAAAGGTGAGCAATGAGCAAGTTTGCAAAGGGAAAATCCTGGATCGAGCACCGTCTCGATTCCGACCTGGAAGTGGATGGCCGCCACTACACGGTGAACCTGCTGGCGCGCAAAGGCACGGGCGTGCAGGGTTTCCGGGTGACGGTCGTATTTCTGCCGCACGATGGCGGCGAAACGGTGGAGCGGGACCTGCCGAACGCGGCGAGCACTGCCGACGTGCATCGCATCACGCGGGAACTGACGGGTGATGAGCCGCGCCTCGTGACGCTCTGCAGAGAGCCGCAGACTACGTGAACATGCCGGCCCGTTCCGCGCGCGCCAGGTTCGGCGAGGCGGTGCAGAAGCCGGAGGCTGAGATCGACCTGGCCGAGGCAGCCCTGCTGATCGCGGCGGAGGAGTATCCGCAGCTGGCGCCGGAGCCATACCTGCGGCGTCTCGATGAGCTTGCGGAGCGCGCGCGCGACCGGCTGTGGGATGAGACGGCGCCGATCGTGATGCTGCAGGAAGTCAGTCGGGTGCTGTTCGAGGAGGAGGGGTTCCGCGGCAATCGCATGGAGTATTACGATCCGCGGAACTCGTTTCTGAACAATGTCATCGACCGGCGAATGGGCATCCCCATCACACTCAGCATCGTCTATCTGGAAGTCGGCTGGCGTCTCGGCATCCCGCTGCACGGCGTGAACTTCCCGGGCCATTTCCTCGTGCGTTATGCGGGCGAGGCGGTGCAGCTGCTGGTGGATCCGTTCCAGAGCGGGATGGTGCGCTTCGAGGACGAGTCGCAGGACCTGCTCGACCACGTGTACGGCGGATCCGTGCGTATGCAGCCGGACTTCCTCCGTGCGGCCGACCGCTGCGACATTCTGGTCCGGCTGCTCTCCAATCTGAAGGCCACCTACCTGAACCGCCGCGATGACACGCGTGCACTCGCTGCGATCGAACGGATCCTGCTGGTGCGGCCGGAGTCGGCGGATGACGAACGCGACCGCGGCATCGTGCTCACACGGCTGGGTCGCGACCGCGAGGCCGCGGCCGCGCTGAAGCGCTACCTGGATCTCGTGCCGGACGCGCCGGATACCGCGCGCGTCCAGCTGCTGCTCGATCAGCTGGAGCCGGAGTCGTGAGCCGGCTTCGCGACCTGCACGATGCAGCCGGCGCCCGCTGGAGTGATGACGCGCCGCCGGTGCCGCGGAACTACGGAGACCCGGCTGCCGAATACCATGCGGCATGCAGCGGGGCCGTCGCGGCCGAGCGGAGCGATCGCAGCATCGTGCGCGTGCACGGGCGTGACCCGGTGAAGATGATTCAGGGCCTGATCTCCAACGACATCGTGAATGCGCCGGCGGGCCGGGCGGTATACGCCGCGGTGCTCACGCCGAAGGGGAAAATGGTGGCGGACGTGCGCGTGCTGCGTCACGGTCCGGACCTGCTGCTGGAAACGGACGCCGGTGCGGCCGAGGGTCTGATGCAGCACCTGCGCAAGTTCGTTCCGCCGCTGTTCGCGAAGTTCGAGGATGCAGATGCCGCGTGGGGCGAGCTGGGCGTGTACGGTCCGGATGCGCGCGCAGTCGTGGCCGAGGTACTGGGCATCGCTCTCCCCGGCGAATCGGCGCAGGACGATGTGCATGCGGGCGCACTGGATGACGCGCCATTGATCGCGATCGCGACATCGTACTTCGGTGTGCCGGGCTTCGATGTGCTGGTGCCGGCGCCAGCGCTGGAGGCGGTGTGGCGGGCGCTGGTATCGGCGGGAGCGCGTCCCGTGGGGCACGCGACGCTGGATGTGCTGCGCATCGAGGCGGGCAGTCCGCGCTGGGGAGCCGAGCTGACCGACACCACGATTCCGCTCGAGGCGGGCCTGCGCGAGCGCGCGATCAGCGAGACGAAGGGCTGCTACACGGGGCAGGAGGTGATCATACGCATCCTGCATCGCGGTCACGTGAACTGGGTGCTGCGGCACATCCTGCTGGGGGACGCGACCGCGCCGGCACCGGATGCGCCCCTGGTGCGCGCGGAAGACGGCAGGAGCGTCGGCCGCATTACGAGCGCCGCCTGGTCGCCGCGCTTCGGCCAGACCATCGCACTCGGGTATGTGCGGCGCGAAGTGGAGCCGGGCGCGAAGCTGCACCTCGAGTCCGCGGACGGCCCCGTGGTTACGGTCGAGGTCGCCGGCAGCGCGTCCGCAACAGCACCCGGAGGAGGACATGGAAGCAGCCCGTGAAGCGCGCCGCGCACTGAACCGGTTGAATCGGGCGGTCGAGAAAGCAGGGTCGGAGCTGGACGCCGTGGCTGGCGCGCTTCGTCACGCGGAGGCCGGAGACTTCCCGGCCGGCGAGTTCGAGGCCGCCGCGGATCATCTGCGCAGTGTAGTCCGTTTCGTGGAAGAGCAGGAGCAGCGGTTGCAGGAGAAGATCCTGCATTCCGGCGGGATCGAGCCCGGCAGGGTGAGGCGCGGCACGTGAGCGAGTTCAATCTCTTCGTCTATGGCACTCTGCGCGGGGGGCCCGCCGTCGGCGGCGCGGCCGGGCGTTTGAGCGACTGCGTCAAGCTGGGCGAAGGCACCATAGGCGGGACGCTCTATGACGTGGACGGCCGCTTCCCCGCGCTCGTTCACTACGGCAGCGATCCGGTGCAGGGGGAAGTCTGGCGCTGCCCCGCGGAGCTGCTGCTGGAGCTCGATGCGTACGAGGGCACGGCATCGGGTCTGTTCCGGCGCATTGCGACGGAGATCGAGCTCGCCAGCGGCGAGTCCGTGCCGTGTTGGGTATACACGGCCGGGCCGGCACTCTCGCGGCAGCTCACGCCCGAGCATCGCGTGGCTTCCGGGAGCTGGCGTCCCCGCACGACGTGAGCAGCGGCCCGCCGGCGTCAGACCCGCGTTCGCCCCGCGGAAATCGCGTTGTAACCGCGTGCACGCATATATTGCACAGCTGCTGCTGAACCGGACATTCGGAATCCGCGTACCAAACCGACGAAGGGAACGGGAATGGGACTCGATTCGGCGCCTGCACTCGAGCTGAGCGGTGTCTCGAAGAGCTACGACTCGTTCCAGGCGGTGAAGCCGCTGGATTTGGTCGTGCCGCGAGGCGCCACGTATGGACTGCTCGGGCCGAACGGCGCGGGCAAGACGACGACGATCCGGATGGCCCTGCGGATCATTCAGCCGGACGCGGGCGAGATCCGCATCCTGGGCAATCCTCTGTCACAGGACGGCCTCGACCGCATCGGCTACCTGCCGGAGGAACGCGGTGTCTACCGCCGCATGAAGGTGCGCAAGCTGCTGTCGTTCTTCGCGGAGCTGAAGGGTGTGAGCACGCGCGAGTCGCGCCCGCGCATCGACGAATGGCTCGAGCGCATGGAGCTGACGGACCGTGCGGACGCGAAGGTGCAGGAGCTGTCGAAGGGGATGCAGCAGAAGATCCAGTTCATCGGATCCATCCTGCACGACCCCGAGATCGTGATCCTCGACGAGCCGTTCAGCGGTCTCGACCCGATCAACCAGCGCGTGCTGCGCGAGATCATCACGGAGCTGAAGCAGAAGGGTCGCACGATCATCTTCAGCACGCACATCATCGAGCACGCGGAGCGGATCTGCGATCACGTGTGCATCATCGCGCGCGGCGTGAAGGTGGCGGACGGCACGATTCCGGAGGTCAAGCGCGCGCATGGCAGCGAGTACATCGCATTGCGGCTCGATAAGCCGGATGCCGAAGTCGGCACGATGGTCCGCCGCCTCGGTGAAGTCGCGCAGGTGCGCGAGCAGGGGAACGAGCTGGAAGTCTCACTGCGTGCGGGCGCCGACCCGCAGTCCCTGCTGGAGCAGCTGGTCCGGTCCGGCGTGCGGCTGCGCCGCTTCGAGGTAGCGGAGCCGACGCTCGAGCAGATCTTCATCGAACGCGTCGGCGCACAGACCGCGCAGATGCAGGAGGAGCTCGTCCATGTCTAGGATGGTGCCCGTAATCAAGCGCGAGTTCACGGAAGCGGTGGGCTCGAAGGCGTTCGTCATCGGCACGATCCTCGGGCCGCTGCTGATCTTCGGCCTCTTCGGCCTGCAGTTCCTCGTACTCGCGAAGGCAGGCGGCGGCGAGCATCGCATTGCACTGATCGATGCAACGGACCGCGGCGTCGGCGAGCGCGTGGTGCAGCAGATAAATGAACGGGATCGCGGTCCGTCCTTCATCGAGCGCGCCACGTACACGCTAACCGTAGAGCCGGCCACGGTCGCCGCCAAAGACGAAGTGATTCGCGCGGCGTCGGAGCGCGTCGTCGCAAAGGAGCTGGATGGATTCCTGTGGATCCCGCCGGACGTGCTCACGGGCGCGACTGTCGAGTACGAAGGCAGCAACGCCACCAACACGCAGGTGACGGGTGAGCTGCAGCGCGCGGTGCAGCGCATCGTGCAGTCGGAGCGCCTGCGCACGGAGGGTATCGACGAAGATCGGCTAGGCGGCGCGCTCGAGGCGGTACCGATGAACGTCGTGAAGACGGGCGAGCGCGGTCAGGTCGGCAATCCCGAAGCCGCGATGCTGCTGGCGTTCGGGATGGCGTTCGCGATCTACATCGTGGTCATCATGTACGGCCAGTCGATCATGACCAGCGTTCAGGAGGAGAAGCGCGACCGCATCGTCGAGCTGATCGTGAGCAGCGTACGCGCGCGTGATCTGCTCATCGGCAAGGTGGTCGGCATCGGTGCGGCGGGCGTCCTGCAGATGCTCATCTGGGTCGCGGCGGCAGGGCTGCTGCTGACGCAGGGCGCACTCATCGCCGGCGCCATGGGAGCGAGCGAGTCGACACTCGAATCGCTGTCGCAGGGGTCGGCCCTGCCGAGCGTGCCGCTCAGCGTCGGCGTCGCGTTCGTGCTCTATTTCGCCGGCGGGTTCCTGCTCTTTGCGACGCTGTTCGCGATCATTGGTGCGATCGTGACGAACTCGCAGGAAGCGCAGCAGTTCGTGTTCCCGGTGCTGATGCCGTTCGTGCTCGGTCTGTTCATCGCAATGGCTGCGGCGCAGAACCCGAACAGCAGCGTCGCGGTGATCGGCTCGATCGTACCGTTCACGTCGCCCATGGTGATGCCGGTGCGCATCAGCGTTGCGGGCGTGGACTGGGTGCAGATGGGAATATCGCTGGTCCTGCTGTTCGCAACCGCCGCCGCGATCATCTGGCTGGCCGCGAAGATCTACCGAGTGGCGATCTTCGCGACCGGCCAGAAGCCGACGGGCAGGGAGATCATGCGCTGGATGAAGGCGGCCTGACCGCGGCTACCGTTCCGTATCCGCCATCCTCGCGGCCGCACCGACCGGCTGCGGGGGCGGCGGCTGCTGTTCCTCTGGCTCGATCGCGAACCCGATGCGTCCGCCGCGCGGGCTCTCCTGCTTGAGCGTGCGGATGAGGTCGCGGTACTCGCGGTCCATCTCCGGCGTCACGGACGCGCGCGTCTCCTTCAGCGCGTCCTCGAAGTAATTCATGGTGACCTGCTCGACATCGAGGTTGTCACGGAGCGCCTGCAGGCCGGCGCGTCGCACCACGTCCTCCAGGTCGGCGCCGGTGTAGCCTTCCGTCCGTGTGGCGACGGCTTCCAGGTCCACGTCATCGCCGAGCGGCATGTTGCGCGTGTGGATCTTCAGGATGTGCAGGCGGCCATCACGCTCGGGCACGGGCACGTAGATGAGATCGTCGAAGCGGCCCGGCCGGAGCAGAGCCGGGTCGAGCAGTGCCGGCCGGTTCGATGCGGCAATGACGACCACGCCGCGCAGCTCCTCCAGTCCGTCCATCTCCGCGAGCAGCGTGTTCACGACGCGCTCGGTGACCGCGGGCTCACCGAGCCCGCCGCCGCGCGACGGTGCGAGTGAGTCGATCTCGTCGATGAAGATCACGGTCGGCGCGACCTGTCGCGCGCGCTGGAACAGGCGCGAGATCTGACGCTCCGACTCGCCATACCACTTCGACAGCAGGTCGGACGATTTGGTGGCGATGAAATTCGCCTCCGCCTCGCGGGCGACGGCCTTCGCGAGCATCGTCTTGCCGGTGCCGGGCGGGCCGAACAGCAGGAACCCCTTGGCGGGCCGGATGCCGAGGCGCTCGAAGCTCTGCGGATGGCGCAGCGGCAGCTCGACGCCGTCGCGCAGCTCCCGCTTCGCTTCATCCAGACCACCGACATCATCCCAGCTGACGTTCGGCGCCTCGATCATGATCTCGCGCAGCGCCGAGGGCTGCACGCGCTTGAGCGCGCGCATGAAGTCCTCCCGCGTGACGCGCAGGTTCTCGATCACCTCGCGGGGGATCTCGCCGGCATCGAGGTCGATGCCCGAGACACTGCGGCGCAGCGTCTCCATGGCCGCCTCACGCGCGAGTGCCGACATGTCCGCACCGACGAAGCCGTACGTCACGCGCGCCAGCTCGTCCAGCGCGACATCCTCCTCCAGCGGCATGCCGCGCGTGTGGATGGCGAGTATCTCACGGCGGCCCTGCACGTCCGGCACGCCGATGACGATCTCCCGATCGAAGCGGCCGGGACGACGCAGCGCTTCGTCGATGGCGTCCACACGGTTGGTGGCGCCGATCACGACCACGTTCTGGCGCGGCTCCAGGCCATCGAGCAGCGTGAGCAGCTGCGCTACCACCCGGCGCTCGACCTCCCCCGTCACCTCTTCCCGCTTCGGCGCGATCGAGTCGATCTCGTCGATGAAGATGATGGACGGCGACTGCTGCTGCGCCTGCTGGAATACCTCACGCAGCCGCTGCTCCGACTCGCCGTAATAACGTCCCATGATCTCGGGGCCCGCGATATGGAAGAAGCGGGCGTCGGCCTCGTTGGCGACAGCGCGGGCGAGCAGGGTCTTGCCGGTTCCGGGCGGACCGTAGAGCAGCACGCCCTTCGGCGGATCGATGCCGAGCCGCTGGAACAGCTCCGGATGCTTCAGCGGCAGCTCGATCATCTCGCGCACCTGGCCGAGCGTCTCACCGAGCCCGCCCAGATCGTCGTACGTCACCGCAGCCGGGCGCTGCTCATCCATTTCCACGAATTCCGGGAGCAGCTCGATCTCCGTGTCCTGCGCGATCTGCACGACACCGCGCGGCGTCGTCGAGATCACGCGCAGCCGGATCTCCTGCAGGCCGAACGCCGGCTGCTCGAAGAACATCCGGAACAGGTCGTCCGGCACGCCACTTCCCGGCTGCTGCTGCATCTGATTGCGCTGATAGATCGACGTCGAGATGATGTCGCCTGCGACCAGCGGCCGCTGGAACAGAGTGCGCCGGAGCATCTCGCCCGAGCCGACCAGCCGCAGGTTCTTCTGCGCCGGCGCCAGCTGGATGCGACGGGCCGGCTTCGTGTCCGCGGCCTTCACGGATACGTGGTCGCCAATGCTGACGCCGGCGTTTCCGCGCTGGAGGCCGTCCAGCCGGATCACATCGAGCCCCTCGTCTTCGGCGTACGGCGGCAGCGCCAGCGCGGCGGTCGGCCGCTTGCCCGCGATCTCGATCACTGCGCCTTCGCGCACGCCCAGTGTCTGCATGGACTTGCGGCTCAAGCGCGCAGTGCCGGTCCCCACGTCCTGCGGCTTTGCGCCCGCGACCTGCAGCTTCGTGCCGTCCTGCGTCTGTTCCGCCATGTGCCTTCCTCCAGCCGGGATGCGCGGGCCACCGAATTGTCGTGATTCCGACCCGGCACAGTGGCAAGAAGCGTGCGTTCCGAGGGCCGGGCGGCCCGCAGCTTCATGACTTCCTGACAATTGCCCACGAGTTCCTGACAAACTTCTGACACCGCCCTGACCTGCGGCCGCGGCCGATGCATCATATTCCGGGTGTCGCCTGATGGGCGACATTGGGGGGAACACGAGGCGTGTCGATTCGACCGGGGCGGCAGGACCGGCTGAATCGGCACGTTCTCGTTTCTTGCATATGCATCGGGCGTACAGTGACGACGACCGAGGAGGGGCGCATGATCCGGGCAGTCTTGCTCGACGTGGATGGGACGCTGATCGACAGCAATGACGCGCATGCGCGCGCGTGGGTGGACGTGGGGGAGGAATTCGGCTTCGAGATCGAGTTCGGACGGGTGCGCTGGATGATCGGCATGGGCGGTGACCGGGTTCTGCCCGATCTGACCGGTCTGGAAGAGGAAAGCGAGCGCGGCCGCGAGATGCTGGACCGGCGCGGCGAGATCTTCCGCGAGCGCTACCTGCCGCGGCTCGGCGCGTTCATGGGCACGCACGACCTGCTGAAGCGGCTGCGCGCCGATGGCAGAAAGCTGGTGGTGGCCACGTCCGCGAGCGGTAAGGACCTTTCCGCACTCCTGAAACAGGCGGATCTGGGGGACCTCATCGACGACTCCACAAACTCCGACGAGGCGGAGGAGTCGAAACCCGCCCCGGATATCGTGGAGGCGGCGCTCGAGAAGGCGGGCGTGCCCGCATCAGAGGTGGTGATGCTGGGTGACACGCCGTACGACGTGAAGGCGGCGCAGCGGGCCGGCGTCCGCATCATCGGTCTGCGCTGCGGCGGCTGGAACGATCGGGACCTGCAGGGTGCCATCGAGATACACGACGATCCGGCAGGGCTGCTGAGGCTGTACGACCGGAGCATTCTGGCCGCCGACTGAGCGCGTCGCACGCCGGATCCTTCGGGCTTCCCGGTGCGCGCGCCACTGTACAGGGTCGGCGCCAGTGCACGATTGCGGCGTCAGCGCTTCAGCCCGGCGCGCGGGCGGCGAGAACGGGACCGAGTACCTCCCAGACGGTGCGGGCGAGGACGCGATGGCCTGCGGCGTTCGGGTGGATGCCGTCATCGAGATTCAGTGCCGGATCTGCGGCCACACCGTCCAGCAGGAACGGCACGAGTGCGGCGTCGTACTGCCGCGCCAGGTCCGTGAATACGGCGCGGAATCGCGCGCCGTAATCCGCCCCGAGGTTGGGGGGCGCCTCCATGCCGATGATGACGATCGCGACATCGGGATGCAGCTCACGGGCGCGTTCCAGGATACCGTCCAGGTTGCTCCGCATCGCGGCGGGATCGAGGCCGCGAAGCGCGTCGTTCGCGCCGAGCTCGACCACGAGAACGTCCGTCGGCTGCTGGAGCGACCAGTCGATGCGACGCAGTCCGCCCGCCGACGTTTCCCCGCTGATGCCCGCGTTCACCACGCGGTATGGCAGTCCGGCGGAATCGATCATCTGCTGAAGCACGCCAGGATAGGCCAGCTCCGCACCGACGCCGTAACCGGCCGTGAGGCTGGTTCCCACGAACAGCACGTTCGCGGCGCTGGCGTCGCGGTCCGTGCGCTCCGGATTCGCCGCCGGCTCCTGCCGGGCGACCGCGGCCGTGGCCGGGCCCGTATCGGAGTCCTCCGTACGGCCCGGCACGTCCTCCGCCGGACCGGCGCACGCCGTTAGCGTGAGCGTCAGGAACGCGAGTATTATCCGCCGCATGATGATCATCGCACGCAATCTGGGTCAGACGTACCGGAGCGGCACGGAGCCGCTGACGGTTTTGCGCGATGTCGATCTCGAGATCGCGCAGAACGAATTCGTGGCCATCCTGGGACCGTCCGGCAGCGGCAAGACGACGCTGCTCGGGCTGCTCGCAGGGCTTGATACACCGGCGACGGGAAGCGTTCAGCTGGCGGGTGCCGCGCTCAGCGAGCTGAGTGAAGATGAGCGTGCCCGGTTCCGCGCCGTCAACATAGGCTTTGTGTTCCAGACGTTCCAGCTGGTGCCGACACTGACGGCACTGGAGAACGTGCTGGTGCCGCTCGAGCTGGCCGGCACGCCGGGCAGCGCGCGCGAGCTGGAGGAGCGCGCGCGCAGGCTGCTCGACCGGGTCGGCCTCGGCGACCGCACGGATCACTATCCGCAGCAGCTGTCGGGAGGCGAGCAGCAGCGGGTCGCGCTGGCGCGCGCATTCGCCAGCGAGCCGAGGATCCTGTTCGCGGACGAGCCGACGGGCAACCTCGATGGGGAGACGGGCGGCCGCATCATCGATCTGCTGGTGCGGCTGAACGAGGAGAGTGCGACGACGCTCGTGCTCGTGACGCACGACCTGGAGCTGGCGCGCCGCGCCGGGCGCATCATCCGTCTCGCGTCAGGCCGCGTGATCTCCGACGAACGACAGGGCTGACGTGCGCGCGCCGTTCTGGCTCAAGCTCGCCGCGCGGGAGATGCGCGCGAGCGGCCGCAGACTCGCCGTGTACATGGGCGCCATCACGCTCGGTGTGGCTGCGCTCGTCGCCATCAATTCGTTCCGCGCGCAGGTGGTCGAGTCGGTTGACAGCGAATCGAAAGCGCTGCTCGGCGCGGACCTGCGCATCAGCAGCAACCGCGCGTTCCCCGACAGCATCACCGGCATCCTGGATTCCGCATCGACGGCCGGCGTGCCGGTATCGCGCGTCACGACGGCACTGACCGTCGCATTGACGCAGGACGGGGCAGTACGGCTGGCGCAGGTGCGCGCCGTGGCCGGTGGATATCCGTTCTACGGCGAGATGGTGACCGAGCCGGCAGGGCTCTGGTCGCGCGTGCAGGAGGCGCGCACCGCGCTGGCGGAGCAGTCATTGATGGAGCAGCTGGGTGCCGAGGTGGGCGACTCGATACGGCTCGGCGCAGTGTGGTTCGAGATACGCGGTGTGCTCACATCGCTGCCGCCCGAGCTCTCGTTCCGGAACGCCGTCGGCCCGCGCGTCTACATCAGTGAGCGCATGCTGGATGAGACCGGACTGCTCCGGTTCGGCTCGATCGCGCGCTACGAGGCCTACCTCCAGATCCGCGATGACCTGGAGCTTCAGCAGTTCGTCGATCGCAACCACGCCGTGTTCAGCCGCGCCGGGGTCGGCTTCGAGACGGCCGCGGAGCAGGCGGAGGACCTGGCGCAGGCGCTGGAGAACCTCGGCCGGTTTCTCGGCCTGGTCGGCCTGAGCGCGCTGCTGCTCGGCGGGCTCGGCGTTGCGAGCGCCGTGAACGTGTTCGTGAAGGAGAAGCGTCGCACGGTCGCCGTGCTGCGCTGTCTCGGGGCGACGCAGCGGACCGCGTTCGGGGCATACCTGCTGCAGGCGACGCTGATCGGGTCGCTCGGTGCCCTGCTCGGCGCGCTGCTCGGCGTCGGCATCCAGGCCCTGCTGCCCCGGTTGATCGGAACTGCGCTCCCGATCACCGTCCCGTTTGCCGTGCAGTGGGATGTCGTAGCGATCGGCGTGGCCACGGGCGCGCTCGTCGCGGCGACATTCGCGCTGCTCCCGCTGCTGGCCGTGCGTGGCATCTCACCGCTGCGCGCGCTCCGCCACGACGTGGACGAGCCGGCGCCCCGATTCGATCCCTGGCGCATTGCGGCGTTCCTGCTGATCATCGCCAGCGTGGCCGCCGTATCGATATGGCAGGCGCGTCTCTGGCAGGCCGGCCTGCTGTACGCGGGCGCGCTGATCGTCGGCATGGGCATACTCTGGATCTGCGCGCGTCTGCTCATCCTGCTGACGCGCCGCGTTGCCCGGACGGGCGCTGCGCTCGCACGGCGCGACCGCAGCGGCTCCGCGCGCAGGCGCGCGTTCACGACACGTCAGGGTATCGCGAACCTGTACCGCCCGCGCAACCAGACCGCGGCCGTGACGATGTCACTCGGATTCGGCGTCTTCCTCGTGGCAACACTCTGGGTCGTACAGCAGAACCTCCTGTCCTGGCTCGCGCCCGCGGACGGCGCGCCGCAGCCGAACCTGATCTTCTTCGACATCCAGCGCGACCAGCTCGGCGAGATGCGATCGCTCATGGAGCAGCACGCGGACGCGCCGGCGGAGCTGGTGCCGATCGTGCCCGCACGACTGACGGCCATCAACGGCCGCACGATCGATCAGCTGCTGGAAGAGCGGCCGCGTCGCGTGGAGCCGTGGGCGCTCCGCCGCGAGTACCGCCACACGTACCGTGACACGCTCACCAGCACCGAGACGCTGGTGGAGGGCGCCTGGTTCGATGAGGCCGCTGCGGCGGAGCCCGGCATCGCGCGCGTGTCGATCGAACAGGATGTCGCGCGCAACCTCGATGTCAGCATCGGCGACCGCATCACGTGGGACATCACGGGCGTCAGCATCGAGTCGGTCATCACGAGCCTGCGCACCGTGGACTGGGCACGCTTCGAGACGAACTTCTTCTTCGTCTTCGAGCCCGGCGTGCTGGAGCAGGCGCCACAGAGCGCCGTGTCGCTCGTGGCGGTGCAGAACGACTCGGCGCGTGCAGCACTCCAGCGTGAAGCGGTGCAGCGGTTCCCGAACATCTCCGTGGTGGACATCGCAACGGTGCAGCGCGTGCTCCGCCGCATCATCGACCGCGTGACGTACGCCATCCGCTTCATGGCCGCGTTCAGCGTGGGCGCCGGCACGCTCGTGCTGTTCGGTGCGATCGCCGCATCACGCTTCCAGCGCGTGCGCGAGAGCGCACTCCTGCGCGCGCTCGGCGCAACGCGCGCACAGGTACGCCGCATCCTGCTCGTCGAGTACGCTGCGCTCGGCGCGCTCGCCGGCCTGACGGGTGTGCTGCTCGCCGGCATTGCCGGATGGCTGCTCACGCGCTTCGTTTTCAGCATGCCCTACACCCTGCCCATTGCCACGCTCGCGCTGATCTGGCTCCTGGTTACGGTCGCCGCCGCCCTGCTCGGGATGCTGAACAGCCGTGAAGCGCTCAGGAGCACGCCGCTCACGGTGCTGCGGGAAGCCGACATGGGGTGAGCAGCGGGCGGGCGCAGGCGACGAAGGCAAAAGAGCCCCCGACCAGCAGGCCGGGGGCTCTTTCAAGGAGACGTGAGAGGCTTATCGGCCGTGGCGGCGGATCAGCTCCTGACGGTACTCCTCGCTCGCGAAGATCGCGACCTCGACGCGGCGATTCTGCGCGCGGCCCGCGTCCGTATCGTTCGAAGCGACCGGCTCGCTCTCGCCCAGACCCTCGGTGCGAATGCGGTTGGCCGGCACGCCCTGCGTGACCAGGAAGTTCTTCGCGGCCGCAGCGCGGCGCTCGGACAGACCCTGGTTGTAGCTGTCAGAGCCCTGCGCGTCGGTGTGACCGACGATCAGGACTTCCGTGTCGGGATACTCACGCAGGCTGTTGGCCAGGTCCGTGAGGTTCGAGCGCGCTGCGCCCTTCACCACCGACGAATCGAAATCGAACAGCAGCCCCGAATCGAACGTCACGAGCACGCCCTCGCCGTAACGCTCCACGCGCGCACCCTCGAGGTCCTCGGCGAGCTCCTCGCGCTGCTTGTCCATCTGCGAGCCGATCACTGCGCCCGCCACACCACCAACCGCCGCGCCGATGATCGCGCCGCGCGCCGTCGAACCCGTCGCCGCGCCCACCGCGGCACCGACCGCACCACCGGCGCCCGCGCCGATGACGGCGCCGCGCTGTGTCTGATTCAGGCTCGAGCAGCCACTCAGTACTGCCGCCAGCGCGACAATCGTCGTGGAATTCCGTAGCATCGTTGTCATAGACCTATCCTCGGTTGTTCGATAAGTGGCCTCACAGCCGGAAGCCATCCGGTACATCTCAGGGCAAGGTGGGTGCCAGCATTTACGCGGCCGCGGGCGCGGTAATCACCGCCGTGCCGTCCCCTGCCGGGGACGGAATGGCAGTCCTGCCATGGTACAACGCGCCGAGCACGGCGATGTGGATGGGCAGAAGCAGTGCAACCAGCGGCCCGTTCATCTGGCGGAGACCGGCAAATCCATGCAGCAGCAGGCCCAGCATGGAGAATCCCGCGAGCGCGAGGGCCACCGGCCAGGCCAGTCGGGCAACCCGCGAGCTGCTGCTGCCGATCACCGCGAAGGGTGCCGCGGCGGCCAGCAGGAGGCCCAGCGGGTTCACATGGAGCAGGTTCACGTTCGGGTAGGCGGCCGTGTGATCGGTGAAAAGCCAGAGCATGGCCAGGATCAGACCGAAGAACCCTGTGGCGACACCCCAGAAAAAAATAGTGAGCGCGACGGCGGCGCGGGCGAACCGGCGCGTCCGGCCGGCATGGGCCAGCACCAGGAGCCCTGTGGCGCACAGAATCCCGATCAGCAGGTAGATCCACAGGCGCTCCGGCGCGGCGGCCGCCGTCGGCTCGCGATCCGCCTCGAACGCAGCCACTTCCTCCGCCACCAGTGGCACGACGCGGCCATCGGGACCGGTCACCTGGATCGTGCGGACGTGCCGCATCAGCTCCATGGGAATGAACGACTCCTCCCACGCGTCGATCGGCCTGTTCGTGGGCAGCCCGAGCCCCAGCATCAGTCCCGTGTACGTCGCCGGGGAGGCGGCGGTGAGCCGCAGGCTGTGTGAGCTGAAGGTCGTGCCGGTGGGCACACCTTTCAGGGCGTCACCGAGCGCGCCACCGAGCACGCGGTCGAGCGCGTCGCGCACGCGCGTGGAGCAGTTGTCGCGAAAGTAGTCGTAGAGGTAGTCGCGGTTCTGCGGCAGCCAGTTCCACTCCAGGAACTCGCGCAGTGAGTGACGCTGCGCCGGCGTCAGGTTCAGCCGCTGGAGCGTGACCGACCGATTGTACCAGGAGTACGCGGCCAGTGAATTGTCCGCGTCGTCGACGCCCATGCTGTACAGCATGCGGCCCTTCATCAGCCGCGGAACGAAGCTCTCCTGCTGGAAATCGAAGATCCCGTAATTGTAGGCGATGGTGCTGCGCGTCTGCGCGTCCCGGATCCAGATGGCGTTGTGCCCGAACTTCTCCCATACGGCGTCGCCCGGACCCATGGTCGCGAGATACACGGTCAGCTCGGAACCCGGCTCGCGCGCCGGCTCCTGCGCAGACGCGCGCGCGGCGGGCTGGAGCACGGAGCACAGGACGGCCAGGACAGCCGCCGCGCGGGATACGGTACGGTGCACGTTCACTCCTGGCCGCGGGGCAGACGCTCCGGCATGTCGGCGGCGATGAAGGCGAGCACCGCGAGTGCGGCGACGCACTCGTTGAACTCGCGCGCGTCCAGCTTGTCGATCGTGTCGGCATCGGAGTGGTGGTACCAGAAGTAGCGCGTGCCGTCCACGTTCAGGCCCGCCCCGGGTACACCGAGCTCCATGATCGGCCCGATGTCGGCGCCGCCGCCGCCGCGCACCATCTCGCCCGCATCGATGCGCTCCAGCAGCGACCCGATCTGACGCATCATTGCATAGGCGGAATCGCTGCCGCTGAAGCCGAAGCCGAGCGGCTTGAAGACGCCGGCGTCGGATTCGATCGCGAGCACGTGATCATCGAGCTCGTCACGATGCTGATCGCGGTACGCGGTGCCGCCGCGCAGGCCGTTCTCCTCGTTGGTCCAGAGCACGACGCGCACCGTACGGCGCGGACGCATGCCCAGCTCGTGCATCAGACGGACGGCCTCCCATGCGGCGACCGACCCGCCCGCATCATCCATGGCGCCCTGTCCGACGTCCCACGAATCGATGTGGCCGCCGAGCACCACCACCTCGTCCGGAAACTCGGTGCCGCGGATCTCCGCGACCACGTTACGCGACTGCGCGTCCGGCAGTGTCCGCGCATTCATGACGAGACGCACGACAACACGCTCGCCGCGATCCTGCATGCGATGCAGCTGCATCGCGTCCTCGACGGTGATGGCCGCCGCGGGAATGCGCGGCACGCTGTCCACGTACGACATCGTACCCGTGTGCGGCGTCTGCATCGAGTACGGTCCCACCGACCGCAGGAGGGACGCGACCGCGCCCGCGCGCGCGGCCGCCACCGCGCCGCCGGTGCGGTAGCGCACCGTCTCGCCATAGGTCGTGAACGGCACATCGAACAGCACGATCCGGCCACGGGCATCAGCGGCCCGGCGCTCCAGCTCCTCGAAGCTGCCCACGACCAGCACCTCGGCCTCGATGCCGCCGGCAGGAGTCGCGACACTGCCGCCCAGCCCCAGCATCGGGAGCACGCGCGGACGCGGTGACACCAGCTCCGCCGACTCTTCACCCCGCACCCAGTGGGGGACCAGCACGGGCTCGCCGCGCACGTTGGCCAGTCCGTCCGCGCGCATCTCCTCGATGATCCAGTCGAGCGCACGCTCGAGACTCTCGCTGCCGCTCAGCCGGTGGCCGAACCGGTCCACCAGTGTGGTCAGCCGCTCGAACGCTGCGCTGTCTCCGAGGGCGGCATCGATCAGCCGGTCGGCCGGCGCCCGGTAATCCTGCGGGATCGTCTGAGCACGGCACGGGGCGGCGCCGAGCAGAGTCGCTGCGGCAAGGGCGAGCAGTCGGGTGGTCATGGCATCCCTTTCGTGTTCATCGCGCGGGAATGCTAGAGGCCGCGCGGGCGGGCGGTCAAGGCGGAGCCCATCGAGGAAGCGAGTGGGACCCGGCCGTGATGCCCGCGGCCAATCTGCAGAATGGGCTCCGCGTCCGATGTCCTTGAGCCGCGGGGCGGCGCGCCCTACCTTCGCTGTCGCCGGTCTACTCCCCCGTCCATCCAGGATTCACATGCGTCATCTCGCCGTTACCCTGTTGTCCGTCACGCTCGCGGGATGCGCCGCGGGCACTGTCGAATACGACACGATCATCCGCGGCGGCACGATATACGACGGCAGCGGTGGTGCGCCGTTCACGGCGGACATCGGGATCATCGGTGACTCGATAGCGACGATCGGCGACCTCGCGGCGGCGCAGGCGCCTCTGATCGTCGATGCCACCGGGCTCGCGGTCGCGCCGGGATTCATCAACATGCTGTCGTGGGCCACCGAGTCGCTGATCGAGGACGGCCGATCGCAGAGCGGGATCCGGCAGGGCGTGACGCTCGAGATCTTCGGCGAGGGCTCGTCCATGGGGCCGCTGAACGACACGATGAAGGAGCAGGACCGCGCGGAGCAGGGCGACATCAAGTATGACATCACGTGGACGACGCTCGGCGAGTACCTGGAGCATCTGGAGACGAAGGGCGTCGCCACGAACGTTGCATCGTTCGTCGGTGCCACGACCGTCCGCATCCACGAGCTGGGCCACGAGGACCGTGAGCCGACCGCCGCGGAGCTCGAGCGGATGCGCGCACTCGTGCGGCAGGGGATGGAGGAGGGCGCGCTCGGTGTCGGCTCCTCGCTCATCTACGCGCCCGCGTTCTATGCGAAGACGCCGGAGCTGGTGGCGCTCGCCGCGGAGGCCGGGCGTTTCGGCGGGATGTACATCTCGCACATGCGCAGCGAGGGCAATGCCGTGCTCGAGGCGGTGGACGAGCTGATCACGATCGCGCGCGAAGCGGATGTGCCCGCGGAGATCTACCACCTCAAGCTGGCCGGCGCAGACAACTGGCCGAAGCTGGACGCAGTGATCGCGAAGATCGATGCTGCGCGGGCGGAAGGCCTGCACATCACGACGGACATGTACCTCTACACGGCCGGAGCGACGGGGCTCGATGCCGCCATGCCGCCCTGGGTGCAGGAGGGCGGGCTCCAGGAGTGGAAGAAGCGGCTGCAGGATCCGGCGACGCGCGCGCGTGTCGAACGGGAGATGCGCACGCCGACCGACGCCTGGGAGAGCCTCTACCTGCTGAGCGGCTCACCCGAACGCGTGCTGCTGGTCGCGTTCAGGCAGGACTCGCTCAAGTACCTCACCGGCAAGTCGCTCGCCGAGGTCGCCGCCATGAGGGGCGTGTCACCCGAACAGGCGGCGATGGACCTGGTCGTCGCGGATGACAGCCGCGTCGGTACCGTCTATTTCCTGATGTCCGAGGAAAACGTGAAGCGGCAGATCGCACTGCCGTACATGAGCTTCGGTTCGGACGCAGGGTCCATGGCCACGGAGGGCGTCTTCCTGCGATCGAATCCGCACCCGCGCGCGTACGGCAACGTCGCGCGGCTGCTCGGCAAATACGTCCGCGACGAAAACGTCATTCCGCTGGAGGAGGCAGTGCGGAAGCTGACGTCGCTGCCGGCGGCGAACCTGAAGCTGCGCCGGCGCGGTGCGCTCCAGGTCGGTCACCACGCGGACGTCGTCGTGTTCGATCCGGCGACGATCACGGACCACGCGACGTTCGATCAGCCGCACCAGTACGCGACGGGTGTGCGGCACGTTTTCGTGAATGGTGTGCAGGTGCTGAAGGATGGTGAGCACACCGGCGCCCTGCCCGGCCGCGTCGTGCGCGGACCGGGCTGGACCGGTTGGGGCCGGTGAGGCCTCAGCTGCCGAGATGCTCGCGGAAGAACGCCACCGTCATGGGCCAGGCGCGGCGCGTCGCGGCCATGTTGGCGCCGTCGCGGCCCTGCTGGTCACGCAGGAATCCGTGTCCGGCGCCATCGAACATGTGATACTCGAACGGCTTGCCGAGCGCGTTCATCGCCGAGTCTGCGGGCGGCACGCTCGCGTTCACACGCGCATCATCACCGCCGTAAAGACCGAGGACGGGCGCGTTGACGCGCGAGAGCATCGCCGTCTCCGGCGATGAGCCGTAGTACACGACCGCCGCATCGACCGACGACGACTCGATCGCGTGGCGAAACGATGCGGAGCCGCCCCAGCAGAAGCCGACAATGCCGTAGCTGTCCGCTGCCGACGGCTGTGACATGCCCCACTCCGCGACGGCCACGAGCTGCGGATGATATGTGGCGGGATCGAGTGTGCGGATCGTGCGCGTCGCCTCCTCGCGGACCGGATCACCGCTCGTGTCGGTCGGCACGTCGTACGCCGTCATCAGGTCGGGTGCGATGGCGATGAAGCCATCCGCCGCGAGCTGATCAGCCACACCGCGGATCCAGCCGGTCAGGCCGTAGATCTCGTGGACGACCAGCACCACCGGTGCAGGCGTGCTGCGCTCCGGATACACCACCCACGCACGGATGCTGTCGCCGCCTGCCGCGATCATCACCCACTCGCCATGCCGCGGAGACGCGTCGAGACGTGCGGCGGCCTCAGGGGCACCAGGAGGCAAGCCTCGCTCCTGGGTGACGGCGGCCGGCTGCGCATCGGCATCTGCTGCGTCCTGCTCCTCACCGGCGGACGTGGTGGAGCAGGCAGTGAGAGCCGCCAGCAGAAGCGGCAATGCGGAGAGGATGCCCCGGCGAGGTGTCATTCGAAGCTCCGGCGTGGAAGTTGTCGGGTGTGGGCGGGTATTCTGGCGATGTCGGGGCTGAGGCACCAGAGCGGTGCGGGGAGCACCTGCCGCGCAACGCACCAGCGCACCGGGCACGCGCGAGCGCACGCGCACGGGCGTGGGTGTCATGCAGATGGCCGGCACGCTGCGATTGCAGCATGCCGGCCGGTATGGAGCTCAGGCCAGCGTCCCCGCCATGATGCCGGTGATCGTCGTGATGTTTACGATCTCCTGCACCGACGAGAAGTAGTTGAGCGCGTTGATCGGCTTGTTCATGCCGATCAGGATCGGTCCGATCACCTCGCCGCCGGCGATCCGGTGCACGAGCTTGAGCGAGATGTTACCCGACTGGACGTTCGGGAAGATCAGCACGTTCGCATTGCCGCGGATCCGCGAATGCGGGAAGTTCGCGTCCACGATCTCCGGGACGAGCGCTGTGTCGGGCGCCATCTCCCCCTCGACGATCAGGCCGGGATCGCGCAGGCGCGCAATCTCGGTGGCCCGCGCCATCTTCTGCGCGTAGGGATGATCCACCGAGCCGAAATTGCCGAAGGAGAGCATGGCGACGCGCGGCTCGACATCGAAGAACCGGCGCGCGACGGCAGCGCAGGCGACCGCGATCTCCGCCAGCTCCTCCGCCGTCGGATCGATGTTGACGGTGGCATCGGCAAAGAACAGGACGCGGTCCTTCACGATCAGGCAGTACATGCCGGCCACGCGCGTCACCCCCTCGCGCAGCCGCAGTACCTGCAGTGCAGGCCGGATCGTCTCCGGGTACGAGCGGTTCAGTCCGTGGACCAGACCATCGGCGTCACCCATGTGGACCATCATCACGCCGAGGTAGGCGGAGTCCTGAAGCAGCAGCCGCGCCGTCTGCGGCGTGACGCCCTTCCGCCCGCGCAGACGATAGAGCTCATCGGCGTACGCCTCGAGGCTGGGCTCCGGGTCGAAGATCTCCACACCACTCAGGTCGATGCCGAGATCGGTCGCGCGCGCGCCGATCACATCGGCGTCACCGACCAGCACGGGCTGCACGGCATTGTCGTCGATCAGGACCTGGCACGCACGCAGGATCTTCTCCTCGCCCGACTGCGGCAGCACGATGCGCTTGCGGCCGGCCGTGCGGGCCTTGTGAATGAGCGAGCGCGTGACCTGGTGCGCCTTGCCGAGGATGCGCCGCTCCAGGCGGTCGGCATACTCGTCCCAGTCGCTGATCGGCTCCCGCGCAACGCCCGTCTCCACCGCCGCGCGTGCAACGGCAACGGCCTCGCGCGTCAGCACCCGGGCATCAAACGGCTTCGGGATGATGTACTCGGGCCCGAACGTGAAACGGTCGCCGCCATACGCGTTGATCACCGAGTCCGGCACGTCCTCCTTCGCCAGCTCTGCCAGTGAACGCGCAGCGGCAATCTTCATCTCCATGTTGATGGCGCGGGCACGCACGTCGAGGGCTCCGCGGAAGATGAACGGGAAGCCGAGCACGTTGTTGACCTGGTTCGGATAGTCGGACCGCCCCGTGGCCATGATCACGTCGGGACGCGCGGCCTTCGCGGCCTCGTACGTGATCTCCGGATCGGGGTTGGCCATCGCGAAGACGATCGGGTTCTTCGCCATCGCACGCACCATGTCCTGCGTGACCAGGTCCTTGCTCGAAACGCCCACGAAGATGTCCGCACCCTCGAGCGCTTCCCCCAGCGTGTGCCGGTCCGTCTTCCGGATGTACTGCGCCTTGTACGGGTTCGATTCCTCGCCACGTCCCTCGTACAGCACACCCTTGCTGTCCACCATCAGCACGTTGGCCGGGTCCACGCCGAGCGCCAGGTACATGTTCGCGCACGCGATCCCTGCAGCGCCCGCGCCGGCAAACACCACACGCACCTTCGATATGTCGCGCTCCGTCAGCTCCAGTGCGTTCAGCAGAGCAGCGCTGCTGATGATCGCCGTGCCGTGCTGGTCGTCGTGGAATACGGGAATGTCCATCTGCGCCTGGAGCGATTCCTCGATGTAGAAACACTCCGGTGCCTTGATGTCCTCCAGGTTGATGCCACCGAACGTCGGCTCCAGCAGCTTGACGCACCGGATCAGCTCATCCGGGTCCTGCGTGTCGATCTCGATGTCGAAGACGTTCACGTCCGCAAAACGCTTGAACAGGATCGCCTTGCCCTCCATGACCGGCTTCCCCGCCAGCGCGCCGATGTTGCCCAGCCCGAGCACCGCCGTCCCGTTCGTCACCACCGCCACCAGATTGCCCCGGCCCGTATAACGGAACGCGTCCAGCGGGTCCTGCTGGATCTTCAGGCAGGGAATCGCGACGCCCGGCGTATAGGCCAGCGACAGGTCGCGCTGCGTCAGAAATGGCTTGGATGCGACGATGTCGAGCTTGCCCGGCCTGCCGCCATCGTGATAGTCGAGGACTTCCCTCTCCCGAATGACCATGTGTATCCTCTGTGTGCGTTGTCGGAGCGGTAATGGCCACTCCCGTTCGCATGCTAGCCGGCATGCGGCGGCGCTACAAGGGCGCGCCATCCGCAAGTGGTGTCAGGAGATTGCCGACGCGGCCGATGGCGATGCACCGCATTTTGCGTTAGCATCCGGGCATGCGACGCGTCATTTCGTTTCTCGCCCTGTTCACGCTGCTGCTCGCGCAGTCGGCGCCCGGCCTGTGTACGGCCGCCGCGGGCCACGTCGGGGCATCCCATGACGCTGGGGCCGGGGCGCACCATGAAGCGCCGGTCGCAATGCATGACGGGCAGGACGCGACGCACGCGCACGCAGACGCTCCATCCGGTGCGGCGGCGATGAACGCTCATGCGCACGCGGCATCAGCCGGTGCGGCCCCCGCCCCGGCGGAGCATGACGATTCCTGCCACGACGTGACGCGCTGCCACTGGGCGGCAGTACCGGCGGGCGAGGCCGCGGCGAACATCGGTCAGGCCGGGCCGGCCCACCGGATGGCGCTCTCGCACGAGGCGCTGGATGCGGCCGCAGCGGCACTCCTGACACCACCTCCAAGACTGCACTCCTGAGCAGACGTGGCGGCCCGTCGAGGGGCGGGCGCCGGAATTGAACTCATCAGGAGCAGCAGTAAGCATGTCATACAACATGAAGCGCGCGGCGCTCGCCGCAGCGCTGCTGGTTAATGCCGTATCCCCGCTGGATCTCGCGGGGCAGGATATGCCGATGCACGGAGCCGCAGCCGATTCGGCGCAGCAGCCGATGCACGACTACATGTTCAGCAGGCAGCTCGGCTCGGGCTGGCGGCTGCTCGGCATGGCGCAGGTCTTTCCCATTCTCAGCACGGGCTTCGGTTCTGGCGCGAGCGACGATGTGACGCAGACGGAGCTGTACGCGACGCAGCCGGCGGTGATGTTCAACGTGGAGAGTCCGGGCTCGACCGTGGTGCTGCGGACGACGTTGAACTTCGAGGGCGTCACGCAGCCGGACGGCGAGCTGACGTTCGGCGGGTGGGGCGAGGGGTTCATCGACCGGCGTCATCCGCACACGCTGCTGCACGAGGCGATGCTGAGCGTGAACCTGCGCGAGGTTGCGGGCGGATCGCTGTCGCTGTCTGCGGGCCGCGGCTTTGCGCCGTACGGCACGGACGACCCGATGGCGCGGCCGGCGGTCAAGTACCCGACGAACCATCACCTGTCGCAGATTCTGGAGCGGTACACGCTGAACGTCGCATACCTGAACGGCGGCTGGAGCGTGGAGGCGGGCGCGTTCGATGGCGCGGAGCCGACGGGTCCCTACGACTTCGGCAACTTCAGCAGCATCAACTCGTGGTCTGCACGCGTGACGCGACGGCTCGGCGGCACGGGAACGACGGCGCCGTGGGAGCTGTCCGCATCGTTCGGCAACGTCGTCGAGACGCATGACGACGAGGAGACGGTGACACGGCTCGCGAACGCGTTCGTGCGCCACAATCGGCAGTACGCGTTCGGCACGCTGTACTCGCTGCTCGAAGCTTCAGTGAGCGACCCGGAGGAGGACGGCGAGGACGGATACTACGCGGTGCTGGGTGAGGTGCAGCTGACGCGCGGCCCGCACGAGCCGTATGCGCGTGTGGAAGTGTCGACCCGCCCGGAATACGATCGCAGCGGACCCGCAGGAACGGACGGGTTCTTCCGTTACGATCATGACGATCATGCGCATGGCGCGACGCGCTGGGTCATCACGAGTCTCGGGTACGGCTATACGGCGACGAGTCTGCCGTTCAGCGCCCGCCCGTTCGTGGAGATACAGCACAACAACGCCGCGAACGAGCGTGGCGATGTGTCCGCGCGGGAGCTGTTCGGCACGACCAGCTTCTTCTCACTGACCGCGGGTCTGCGCCTCTTCATCGGCGGCGGCCCCATGCGCATGGGCTCGTACGGCGTGCTCGACGCGATGACGGAGCACGGTGCCATGATCGGTCACGACATGGGTGGCGGCATGCCCGAAATGGATCATCAGGGACACCACTGAGGCCGTTCAGCCGTCGCCGATCCTGACCTTCGTTCCACGGCGATGGTTTGCGAGAGCTATCCTGCGCCGCGTGCATGCCACGCGGCCAGGACCTCGGCCTCGCGCTCCGCGGTCAGCGGCCCGCCGACCTCTGCCTGGACGTCCGGTGCGAGCGAGCGGAACCACTCCAGCGTGTCGCGCGCCGTTGTCGCGAGCGGACGGAACGTCAGGCCGTCGCCGAGAGCGCGTGCGATGCTGACGCGGGCGAAGCCGGCGTTGTCCGGCCGCGGCGCCACCCAGACGGGCATGTGCGACCAGCCGCGCACTTCGAGCTCGGCCAGTGTCTCCGCCGGCACCCAGGTCAGCTTCATGGGCCGGGTGCCGTCGAACGCCGCGCGGATACCGCCCAGCATCTCCGCCATGGTCAGCTCGCCGGCAGGCCCGGTCGCATTGTAGGTGCCGAACGTCCGCGACTCCGTCATGCGGATCGTCCATTCGGCCAGGTCGCGGGCATCAATGATCTGCACGGCGTCGTGGCCCGTCCCCGGTGCCAGCACCTCACCGCCACGATCGATGCGTACGGGCCAGTACGTGAACCGGCCGCTCATGTCGCCGGGGCCCACGATCAGGCCCGGCCGGATCACCGTGGTGCGGCCGGGGAACCATTTCTCCGCCTCTCTCTCCGATGCCGCCTTCAGGGGGCCGTACAGCGCGCCCCTGCTCTCCTGGAACGACTGCATCGTCTCCTTCAGCGGATCATCGCCCTCGTACGCGGCGGTGACCGTCCCCTCGTCCATGCCCGGCCGGCTGGTATCGGAATACACGGAGATCGTGGAGATGAAGACATACTGCTGCGTCGCATCCTTCAGCACCGTGCCTGCGTCACGCACCCAGAATGGGAGGGTTGTGGGATTGTCGATGACGACGTCCCACGTCGTGCCATTGGCTACCTCGCGCTCGAGCGCGGCGAGGCCGTCGGGCGCGTTGCGGTCACCCTGGAGATGAACCACGCCGTCGGGCAGCTCGGTCTGCCGGCGGCCGCGGTTGAACACGGTCACGTGATGTCCACGCGCGACCGCATAGCGGACCTGGTGTGGGCCGGTGAAGCCGGTACCACCCAGGATGAGGATGCGCAGTGCACGCGGGGCAAGCGTGTGTTGCGCGTCGCCTGCGGGCGCGGTGGTCGCACCGGTCGCGCTGTCGCCAAACACGGGACTCCCCATGCCGAGCGCGCCGCCCGCGATGACAGCGCGCTTCACGAATTCACGTCTGTTCGCCACGTCAGTTCTCCTGAGTCGGTGAATCACGCCGTTGCGGCAGCCTGTGCACTCGCCCGCTCCTCCTCATCCTTGCGGGCGCGGCCGAGCAGGTATCCGACTATCGCCCATACGATGGTGACGGCCGCCGCGAGCAGGGCAACGGCCGACGCCGACCACCCGGACGCGGCAAGACCCTTGTCCACCTGAGCGGAGATGGCGTCGCCACCGCGATAGACGGGCACGTCATTGGTCATCTTTGCCTTGTACTTCGATTCGGTATCCACTCGGCTGTACAGCATCTCACGGCCGGGGCGTACGAATGCGTACTCACCGACGCGACGCGTGATCATGACCGCGGCAAGCATTGCGAACGTGCCATAGGCCGCGAGCAGCAGGAAGCCGGTGAACATGAGAATGGGCACCGCGGTCAGGAGCATGCCGATGCCGAACTTCTTCGCAATACGCCCTGTCAGAACGAACTGCGAGATAATCGTGAGCGTCTGTACCGTGTAGTCGAGTCGGCTGAACACGCGCGTGCGTTGCGTGACATCCGTGAACGTCGCTTCGACCACGCGCAGCTGCTCGAAATAGAGAAACGTGTTGACGGATGCGAGCAGGATCACGAACAGTGCGATGCCGGCCAGGTAAGGCGAGCGCAGGATCAGCGTGAATCCGGCGAACGGGTTGCCGCCGATCGGCCGCTCCTCCATCCGCTCAGATTCCGGTGTGCCCCAGTGCGTGCGGTTGCGCACGCGGATCAGCAGGCGCTGGAAGATGATGGCGAGGAAGAAACCGCCGGCGCCGAAGAACAGGATGCCCTCGTAGCCGACGAATCCCACGAGCACGTCCGTCGCCATCGGTCCCGCGAGCGCGCCCGCCGTTCCACCCGCCGCGATGACGCCGAACAGGCGCTTCGTCTGGTTGGGGTTGAACAGCTCGAGCAGAAAGCTCCAGAAGACGGAAACGACGAACAGGTTGAGAACGCTGAGGAAGACGAAGAAGAACTGGCTCGCGATGACGTTCGGGCCGGTCGGCCGCAGCATCAGCCCGACACCCACCAGCGAGAACGCGACGAAGCCGTAGATCCACGGCAGAAACGTGCTGCGCCGGAACCGCGCGCACAGTGCACCGTAGATCGGAACGATCGCGATCGATGCGACCCACGTGAATAGGAACAGGTCGGCGACGCGGTCCGCACCGAGGATGGTGCCGACGGTCTCGCGCACGGGCCGCACCATGAAGTAGCCGCCGAGCACGCAGAAGAACAGCAGGAACGCGGTCACGACCGCACCCACCTCGTCGGGCTCGACATCGGCGACACGCCCGAGCAGTCGGGTCAGCGGGCCGGGGGCGCGGGCAGTCGTGCTGTCGTTCATGGATTCGGCGGCCTGGCCGCGGCTCGGGTGGCGAAAGGATAGACGCGCTGCACCGGCAGGGCCAAGCCGGGGGGTCGGCCGACGAGCGGCGCGGGATGAAGCGCGCTCAGTCCGGGCCGGGCGTCAGCATAGGCCGGCAGTGCGTGCGGCGCAACGCACGCGGCGCCGGCGCCGCGCACCAACACGGGGGTTCGCGACTAATGCGGCCCTGGCGGCGCGACGCACGCGGCCGCCTGCCGCGTGTTACGCGCCAGGCCAGTCCGCCACTTCGTCCCGGCACGCGCGGTTGCGCAGCGCAGCGGCGCGGAGTGCCGCCCGGCCGCGCGGCTCGCCGGCCGGGAGACGGGCGAGCAGAACGTCGGCAACGTCGGTGAACATGCCGGTAGCGCCCGCGGCCGTCATCGCCTGCATCAGGGCGGGATCGTTCACGGTATAGGGGTGCAGCTCCAGGCAGAGATCCGCCGCTGCGCGTCCGAGCATCGCATCCACGTCCCCGCAGTATGGCCCGATACCGACAGCGTAGCTCCTGATGTCGTCGAGGCGGCCGACAATGTCCTGCGGTACTTCGCGACGGTCGTACAGCAGCTGGATCAGCGGGAGCGACGGATCCATGTCGTGTATCATGCGCAGGCTGCGCTCGCTGAACGACTGGATGAGCACGCGCCACTCGCGCGCGGCGGGGCCGCGTAGAGAAAACCGATCGAGCAGCGACAGCAGTGCCGTCTCCATGCCGGGCGCTTCCTCCGGATTCTTCGTCTCGATGTAGAAGCTCGCACGATGCGCGTATCGCTCGAACACCTCTTCGAGCGTCGGTATGCGGGCGCCGGCATAAGCGTTTCGTGCGCGCGAAGGGAACGCCTCGTTGAACCACGACCCCACGTCGCACGTGCGAATCTGCCCGAGTGTGTGGTCGATCACGCGTCCCGTGCAGCGGCCGCCCGTCGTGCGGTCGAGCGTATCATCGTGCAGCACGACGAGCACACCGTCGCTCGTCATCTGCAGGTCCTGCTCGATGAAGTCGGCACCGAGCTGCAACGCCAGGTCGTAGGACTCGAATGTGTGCTCGGGCGCGTAACCCGACGCGCCGCGATGGCCGATCACCAGCATGTCGCCTCCACGGCGCGTGAACGCGATGTGCCAGTCCGCAGGATGGTCCTGCGTGTGGGTGCGGGGCCGGTGCGCCCGCTGGCGCGGGAGACGCCGGGCCGCGAAAATCCACTTTCCCGCATGACTGCGCGGTTCCGGCCGGCCGGCGAACGAGGGGTGTGCGGAATGGCCGCCCCGGCGATATAATTGATATGCGGCCGGTGGCTCGAACCGGTCGAAAAAGCTGCACGCCGATGACGTGCTGGACCCACATCGGAGGAGGGCTGGAATGCAGAGCAGCGATGAAAGGCCGGCGAACGACTGGGAAACGGCCGCGCGGATCCGGGTGAGCCCCCGGGCCGCAAAGCTGACGGACCGTTTCCCTGTGACCGCCCGGACCGCTCCACGAGGACCCGATTCACAGATCGGCGACGATGAGACCCACCGCCGCCTCCAGGAAGCCCGCAACCGGGCTCGACATTCCACTGAAGCTCTGATACGACGAGAACTCGGCCCCGAGTGGGCTGAGGAGTAGCGGAGCACCGCCCGGCCCTCCCCGCGAGCCGCATTCCGCGGCCGCGGGGGGAGCCGCAAGCGGGCGGATCCCCCCGGTCAGAACTCCGCACCGATGCTGATGTTGAAGCGCCACTTCGCGCGCTGCCCGGCGGCGACCCCGAGCTCGATGGGGCCGAGCACCGTGGGCCATACCGCAGCGACCTCACCGCCCAACCGCCACGTATCCGAATCGCTGAACGCCTCCATATCGTCCGTTGCCGCCAGCGCGCGCAGGCGCACGCGCGCATAGCCGCTCAGGAAGGTCGGCGCCGCGCCATCCACACCGATCGAAGCCAGTTGTCTGCTCCGCAGTGATGCGTACGGCAGCCACGGCGCCGTGTTGTGGTCCGTGGCCGGCCGTGCGTCGAGCGGTGTCTGCGGACTCGCGGCTGCAAAGTCCACGATCGCCGCCGCCTGCGCGCGCCGGATGACGATCGTGTGACCCGCGCGCAGGCGCGCGCGCTGATATGACAGATCGCCCCCGCGCATTTCCGCCTCCAGCAGCTGATCGACGCCGGCGACGCGGTCGGGCCGAGGTGCGCGGAAAATGCGGAGGACCGGGCCCGCGGCCCAGGCAGCCGCAGCACCCGGCTCGCGCACCTGGTCTGCCGTGGCGAACAGCGACAGGAACCAGTCGCGGACGGGACCATGCACTTCCGCGCCGGCGCGCACGCCGTGCCGCCGCACCGTAAGCAGGTCCGTTACCGTGTCCGCATCGAACACGCGGACGCGCTCCTCCGCGGTCTGCGCCCCACCGGTCCAGCGCAGGCCCGGAATGAGCGCGGAGAAGAACGACGTCTCGACGCCCGCCTCAAAACCGAGCTCGTCGACCGTGCCGGCAAGCATGAACTGAACGGGCGTGTTCAGCGACACCCGCCGCTGCAGCGCCGCCCAGGCGCCGCCCCCGATATCGTTATCCCAGCGCGCCGCACCGGCCATGTTCGCGCTGGCCGCAGGGGTCACCTCGATGACGAGCGTCGGCTCGGGCTCGAGCTCCACCCGCGGCCAAACGGCCTGGAACAGACCGGTCGCGTACAGTGCAGCCGTCCGCCGCACGATGTCCGCGGCGTCGTACGGGCCCACCGCGTCATCCATGACTCGCCGGATCAGTCGCTCGAATGCGGCGTCCGCGCCGTCCACACGCACGGCGGCGATGTGCGTGGGCGCGGCACCGGGCGCGCGCCGGACCGCGGGCTGCACGGGCACGGGCGGCACCTGCTCGATCACCGCGTCATAGCCGGATTGCAGCACGTCCGTGGCATCGGCGGGGAAGTACGTCTCGGAGAGGCGCGGCTCGATATCGGGCAGCACCAGTATGTCCGGCTCGGACCCGGTCTCCGGCCGCGCGTTCTCGATCAGCAGACGCAGTGCGCGCACGCCGAGGTCCAGTGCACCGCGCTCCGGCATGTCCGGGCTCGGCCGCAGGACGTCCACGGCGATGACCGGTCCATCGCTCAGGCTGCGCGCGACCGACACCGGCAGGTTGTTGGCGACACCGCCGTCAATGAGGATGCGGCCGTCATGCCAGCGGACCGGCGCGAACACGCCGGGCACCGCCATGCTGGCCCGCACGGCGCGCGGCAGATCACCGCGCGTGACGACGAACTCGGCGCCCGTCGCCAGGTCCGCCGTGACCGCGCGATAGCGGATGGGCAGACTGTCGAAGTCGTTACGCGCGCGCACGCCCGCATCGAACAGCAGCTCGATCAGCCGCTGATTGATCCCCGCGCTGGACAGGAACCCGCCGTAGAAGCGGCCGCTGCTGATGCCGAAGCCGAGCAGCGGCCGCCTCGGATGACGGTCCGCGCCGACGAGCATGGGCTCGGCGGCAAAACGCTCGAGCCAGTTCTCGCCCGCAATGATGTCACGGATCTCGTCGGGGGAATGACCGGCGGCGTAAAGAGCACCCACGATCGCGCCCATGCTCGCGCCGACGACCAGGTCAGGCCGGTAGCCGATCTCCTCGAGCGCCTGGATGGCGCCGGCGTGGGAGAGGCCGCGCGCGCCGCCACCACTCAGCACCAGCGAAGGCTGCGCGGCCGCCGACGCGGGCAGCAGCCAGAGCAGCAGCAGCCAGAGCGCGCGTCGTGCCGCGTTCCCAGGGACCGCGCACGTCCTGTCCATCGGTCAGCCGAACGCGCGGCGGGCGTCGGCCAGGCGCTCGGGGTTCCCGATCTCCATCCAGCGGGCACCGCCGATGTCGAACTTCGCGATGGGCCGTCCGATCGAGGCCAGGCGAAGGTACAGATCGATGATCGAGAACGCGCCCGTCTCCGTGATCATGTCGAGCAGAGCCGGCGAGATCACGTGGATGCCCGCGAACGCGAACGGGACGGGGTCCGCGCAGTCGGCGTGCACCTCGGCGGGCCCGCCGCCCCGGGCATGCATGCGGCCGCACAGGCCGGTCTCGTCGAACAGGAGGAATCGCGAGGTGTCCCTGCGGCTGACCGCGAGCGTGGCGAGCGCACCCGAATGGACGTGCGCCGTGTACATGGCGCGCAGGTCCGCGTCGCAGAGCACGTCCACGTTGTGCAGGAAGAACGAGCCCTCACCGCGGAAGAGCGGCTTCGCGTTAAGCAGGCCGCCGCCGGTCTCCAGCGGCGCGTCCTTCTCGTGCGAGATGGACACGGCAACGCCGAAGTCATCACGCGACCGGACGAACTCGATGATCCGGTCCGCGTGATGATGGACATTGATGATGATGTGGTCCGCGCCGGCGGCAATCAGGCGCCGCGCCACGCGCTCCAGGACCGGCACACCACCGACATCGATGAGCGCCTTGGGCGTATCCTGTGTAAGGTCGCCGAGCCGCGTGCCCAGGCCCGCGGCCAGAATCATCGCGTCCATTCAGGCGTGCGTCAGGACGTCGGGGCGACGCGGCTGCGCCGGCCGTCGATGAGATCCTCGGGGGACGTGCGCTGTGCCGCGCCGCGCTCGCGCTTCGGCTTGCGCTCCTCGTGCGCCACGGGCGCGGGCTCCATGTCCTTCGGCCAGAGGCTCTCCTCACGGTGCGAGAGACGCACGTTGACCTGCGGGTATGCGTGTCGGATGTGGGCGGCGAGCCGCTCGGCGAAATACACGGACCGGTGCTGGCCGCCGGTGCAGCCGAAGCTGATCGTGAGACTGGTGAAGCCGCGCCGCAGGTACTCCTCGATCTGGCTGTCCACGAGCGACCGCACGTGCACCCAGTAGCTGTGTGACTCCGATGCGCGCTCGATGTACTCCACGACGCCGGCATCGCGGCCGCACATCGTGCGATACTCGAGATGCCGGCCCGGGTTGGGGAGGCTGCGGCAGTCGAACACGTAGCCACCGCCGTGGCCGCCCTCATCGTCCGGATAGCCGCGCTTGAAGCTGAAGCTGTTCAGCCGCACCGTCAGGCCTGCCGCCGTTTCGGCATCCTCGCCCTTGTGCGCCCAGGCCTCGACGATACGCTCGAACACCTCCTGGAGCTCAGGCACCGCGACGGGCAGGCCGTTCTCGAGCAGCCGCCGGATGTTGCGGGCGGCAAACGGCACGCTCTGAAGGAAGCGCGGCTTGCGCTCGAAGAAGCCGCGATAGCCATAGGCTCCCATCGCCTGCATGATGCGCACGAGCACGTAACCGCGATACAGCTGCACGAACTCCTCGCGATCGAACTCGAGGTAGCCGGAGAGTGCGTCGAGATAATGCGAGAGGAGCTGGTCGCGCACGCCGTTCGGCATGTCGGCCTTCGCGTCATACAGCAGTGATGCGATGTCGTACTGCGGCGCACCGCGGCGGCCGCCCTGGTAGTCAATGAAATAGGGCTGATCATCGACCATCATGATGTTGCGCGACTGGAAGTCGCGATACAGGAAGTGGCGTGTATCCGCCCGCAGCAGGTAATCGGCGAGCGTGGCAAAATCGTTCTCGAGCCGCTGCTCGTTGAACTGCACGTGCGCCAGCTTCAGGAAGTGATACTTGAAGTAGTTCAGGTCCCAGAGGATGGACTGGCGGTCGAACGCGTCGCGCGGGTACGCGACGGAATAATCGATGACACGCCCCCCCTCCACCTGGAAGCGCGGCAGCACCTCCACCACTTTGCGGTAGAGCGGCAGCATGGAGTCCGGGAACGGCGAGCCGGGCTCGCGCTTGCGTGCCTCCACCAGCGCATTGAACAGCGTGGTGTCGCCGAGATCCTCCTCGATCCACACACCGACCGCCTCGTCCTCACCGTACAGCTCCGGAACCGGCAGGCCGGCGGAGCGGAACGAGTTCGTGAACGAGATGAACGCGCGGTTCTCCTCGTGGTCGGGACCGACGGCACCGACGGCGGTGCGCAGGTCCTCGCCGATCAGTCGGTAGTACGAACGGTTCGAGCCGTCCCCCGCGATTTCGAGAATCGAGCGCGGTGGCCGGCCGAAACGAGCGGAATACAGGCGAACCAGAGCTTCATACATGCGCGACTTCCGTTGGGTGACTTCGTCGTCGCAGGGTGCATGATCCACGCCAGTCATCGATCCTGTTGGGAGACAACGCAAGCGCCGGTATGGCGCGTCCAACTGAAGATGCCGTATCGGATTACCCGCCGCAATCCGGACGGCAGGAACTTTGGCGCCGCGGCCGCGGTAACGCTCGATGGCACCTGACTGCACTCACCGAAGGATTCCGCAT
Source organism: Longimicrobiales bacterium (assembly GCA_035461085.1). Taxonomy (GTDB): domain Bacteria; phylum Gemmatimonadota; class Gemmatimonadetes; order Longimicrobiales; family RSA9; genus SH-MAG3. Next base: position 62,873 of record DATHVW010000018.1, read on the forward strand.
GAGAACGATCGCATGTCTGACCCTGACGCTGGCGCTGGTGATGCCGGCCGATGCGGAGGCGCAGCGCCGCGGTAACGCGTACCGGTACAATGCCTACAGCTTCTCACCATACGCCGGCGCATTCATGGACGCGTACGACGTCGAGGCCGATGGCAGCAACGTGGGCTGGATCGTGGGATTCCGCGCCGGCTATCAGGAGAGCACCCGGCTCAACCTCAACCTCAACCTGGCATACGCCGAGGTCGATGATGTCGGCCCGCATCCCGCCGGGGATTTCCCCCTGCTCGACAACCAGTGGGTGCTGCTGACCGCCGGCGCAGACTTCGCGCTCGTGCCCGGCAACACCAGCATTGCGCTGGGCGCGGACCTGGGCGTCGGCTGGCTCCGCACCCGGTTCACAAACGGTGCGGACGTGGAGGAGAGGCCGAGCTGGAGTGCGCACGATGTGGTTGCACCGGCGCTCATCCTGCGCCACCAGCTCACGCCGCGCATCGGTCTCTACGCGTCGGCCCAGGATTACATCATGGACCTGCTCGACGGCTCGGCGCAGCATAGCCCGGCACTGACGGCGGGGTTCGTGATCCGCTGACCGCGAACGGCAACGGATAACGGCGGTGTCAGGTTGTCATGGGCATGGGCACGTGCACGGGAATGTGGAAGGCGCACGCACACGTTTACGGGCAGAGGCAGAGGCAGCCGACCTTCCCCGTGATCCCTCTGGAATTCGGCTCGATCCGGGGAAGGGTCGCTCCGCGGAGGCCGGGATCACGGGAACGCTCTTCCCCTGCTGCCTTCCTCCGCGAAGCGGACCTGCCCCGGAATTAGCCGGGACCGAGAAACGAGGCGACGAACGCTGGCTGCCCGTGCCCGTGCACCTAAACGTGTGCGTGCGCCTTCCACTTGCACCTGCCCGTGCCCATGCCCGTAGCCCCTGACACCGCCGTTCCCCGTTCCTGCCTTACGTAGTGATGTCGTCGCGCCGCTCGATGCGGATCACAGGCAGCCCCTCCTCCTGCAGCAGCCGGTTCAGCTCGGCGAGGTCCGTGGCGATGATGGCGTTCAGTGCGTCGAGCTCCGTCGTCAGCTGGCCGGACAGGAGGTTGAACACCTCGTATGACTGGTCCGTCGGCCGGTACTCGCCCCGCTCGATGACGCCGAGCAGTGCGGCGAGCTTGTTGTTGAGCATGATCGGATAGTTGAGCGGATCCTGGCTGCTCTGGTTCCGCACCTGGTAGATCCGGCCCTCGACGTCGCCCATCCTGGACTTGACGCGCGTGCCCAATGCCTCGATGCGCGCGTCCTCGGTCTTCCCGAGGCGGTCGTCCACCTGCTCCTTGACGTCGCGCACCATGATGACGGCGTTGTTCGCGTCGTTCACCCGCTCGACCACCTGCTTTGCCAGATCGAAGCGTGCGGCGAGGTCTGCCTCGGTGACCTGACCCTCGAGCCGCGGATCGATGCCGACCCGGAGCGGCGCAGTGCGCGTGGTGCCGTCCGCCGTGAGGCGCACCGTGTACTCACCAGGCAGTGCCACGGGTCCGCGGTTGCCCGCCGCCCACATGATCATGCCGTCGAACGTCGTGAAGCCGGGGTGGCGCAGGTCCCAGCTGAACCGGTTCAGTCCCGCGTCGAGTGGCAGGCGTCCGCCACCTCCGCCGAAGCGGCCTCCTCCTCCGCCCTGCCGGCCCTCCTCATTGCGATTGCCGCTCGTCGTGTCGGCCTCTGCCTCGTACGTGCGGATGACGCTGCCATCCTGACCGACGACTTCCAGCTTGATCTGCTCCGCGTCCTCGGGCAGGTAGTAGTAGATGGTGGCGCCGTCGTCGACGCCGCGCTCTGCACTGGACGGCTCGAACAGCGTGACGCCGGCGAGCTGGCCGTTCGTGCGGGCCATCTCGCGGAGCGGCGCAACGTCGTACATGATGTAGAACGAGCGGCCGTGCGTCGCGATCGCGATGTCCTCGCGCGTGGATGCGATGTCGGCGATCTGCACGACGGGCATGTCCTGCTGGAGCGAGCGCCAGCTCGCGCCGTTGTCGAACGAGACCCAGACGCGCTTCTCCGTGCCGAGATAGAGCAGGCCGGGCTGCACGACATCCTCACGGATGGTCAGCGCGAAGTCGCCCTCGGGGATGCCGTTCGTGATGCTGGTCCAGGTCCGGCCGTAGTCCTCGGTGCGGAACGCGTAGGGCGTGTAATCGCCGAGCAGCATGCGATGGCCGGCGACGTACGCGCGTCCGGGCACGTGGGGCGATGCCTCGACCGTGAAGACCTTGGTGAACTCCGGCAGGCCGGGCGGTGTCACGTTCTGCCACGATGCGCCGCCGTCGCGGGTGACCTGCACGACGCCATCGTCCGTGCCCGCCCAGATCACGTCGGCCTCGTGCGGTGACGGTGCGAGCGCGAACACCGTCGGGTACGTCTCGACGCCCGTCTGGTCGAGCGTAATCGGGCCGCCCGACGCCTCCATCGTGGCCGGCTCGGCGCGCGTCAGGTCCGGGCTGATCCGCTCCCAGCTCTGTCCCTCGTTCGTGCTGCGCCAGACGTGCTGCGACGTAGTGTAGAGCACCTTCGGGCCCGTACGTGAGAACACGATCGGGAACGTCCACTGCACCCGCTCCTTTATGTCTTTCGCCGACCATCCCATCGGATTGTCCGGCCAGACGTTCACCGAGCGGCGCTGGCCGGTGCCGTAATCGAAGCGGTCGAGCGCGCCGCCATAGCAGCCGGCGTAGAAAATGTCGATCTGCTCCGGGTCATTGCTGACGTAGCCGCTCTCGCAGCCGCCGGGTGCGTAGAAGAACTGGCTGCCGGTCGCCAGGTGGCCCCAGCCGCGCGACGGCACGCACACGGTGCTGTTGTCCTGCTGGCCGCCGCACACGTGGTACGGCTCGTGGGCCGTGAGGCCGATGCGGTAGATCTGTGCAGTGGGATAGTCCTGCTCCGTCCACGTGCGGCCGCCGTTCACGCTGACGTTGCCGCCGCCATCGTTCGCATTGATCATGCGCTGATTGTCGTTCGTGGCGATCCACAGGTCGTGATTGTCACCGTGCGGCGGCCGGAGCTGTGTGTCGAACGTCTCGCCGCCATCGTCGGAGCGCCAGAACTGCACGTTCACGACGTACACGCGGTCGGCGTCCTGCGGGTCCGCGTAGATGCGCGTGTAGTAGAACGCGCGCTGCCGGAGCTTCCGCTCCGTGTTCATCAGCTGCCACGTCGCACCGCCGTCATCGGAACGGAACACGCCGCCGCTGTCCGCCTCGATGATCGCATAGACACGGCTCGGGTCGGCGCGCGACACCGAGACGCCGATCTTGCCGACCGGCTGATTCTGCGGCAGTCCCGGGTTGCGCGTGAGCTCCGTCCACGTGCTGCCGCCATCGGTGCTCTTGAACAGGCCGCTGCCATCGCCGCCGCTCGACATCGCCCACGGCTTGCGGAACGCGTCCCAGATCGCCACGTAAATGACGTTCGGGTTCGTCTCGTCGATCGAAACGTCCACACCACCCGTCTTCGCGTCGCGATGCAGCACGCGCGTCCACGTCGCACCGCCATCCGTGCTGCGATAGATGCCGCGCTCCTCGTTCTCCGCGCCGTACTCGCCGAACGCGCCGGCAAACACGACGTCGCAGTTCGTCGGATGCACGCGCACGCGCGAGAAGTTGCGCGCTTCGCGCAGGCCGATGTGCTGCCAGGTCCTGCCGGCATCGGTCGTCTTGTACAGGCCGTCGCCCGCCTGGATGTTGCCGCGCAGCTGCGTCTCTCCCGTGCCGATGTACACGACGTCCGGGTTCGCGGCGCACACGCCGATCGAGCCGACCGACGATGACGTGATCTGGCCATCCGTGACGGGAGCCCACGTCGTCCCGCCGTCCGTGGTCTTCCACAGGCCGCCGCCCGTCGCACCGAAGTAGTACTCGAGCGGTCGCGCATCGCTGCCGCCGACCGCGATGGACCGCCCGCCGCGATCGGGACCGATGTTGTCCCAGCTCAGTGCCGCGAACGGATCGGGTGTCGCGGCCTCCTGCGCCGAAAGCAGCGGGGGCGCAGCGGACAGGAACACGGTGGTGAGCGTCAGCGTACGAGCAGCTGCGCGTGAGATACTACGCATGGCTTCGCCTCCAGAAACACGTCGGCCGGGAAAGGTTGGAGAGGCCCGCGGCGGGGCGCGGACGAGAGCGATTGTATCCATTCGGCGGCGTTCGCGCGAGTCATCATTGTCAAACGGCTGCCGCGCTTGTACTTATCAAGCGACCGCTATGGTCGCCAACCGTCTCCCCGACGACACGCGCTGCCGGCTGATCCGCCGGCAGGCACTGGCTCACATGCATCCCCGGATGTGCCATGAAGCTGGCGACCTGCGTACTCACAGGGATCGTACTGCTGTTGGGCGGCTGTATGCCGCGCGAGCAGACGGTAGCACCGCGACCGGCGGTGGTGCGTTCCGAACGCGATATCCACGCGGCAGCCGCGCGGTCGGATCCGGGCCGGCGTTCGTGGGAGGACGCCAGCCGGCGCGCACTGCGGTCCGGGCTGCAGATCGCGCCATCGTTCCGCGAGCGCGTGGCGTTCCAGGGAGGCGATGCGCAGGCGGTGGCATACCGCTTCACACTGGTGCGGGGCCAGTCGCTGGAGGTGCAGCTGGCTCCGGTGACGGGAACGGCCACGGTATTCGCCGACATGTTCCAGTCCGTGGGCGGCGACATGTTCCGGCCGGTGCACTGGGCGGAGAAGTCGGCGCGAAGGGGCCGGTTCGTCGCGCGCAGCGATGGCGAGTACGTGCTCCGTGTGCAGCCGCCGATCGGTGCGCGCGGCACGGTCGATGTCTCGGTGCTGAGCGAGGCGTCGCTGGTCTTCCCCGTCGAAGGTGCGGATCATTCCGCGATCGGCAGCGTGATCGGTGACCCGCGCGACAATGGCGCGCGCGCGCACGAGGGTGTGGACATCTTCGCGCCGCGCGGCACGGCGGTGGTGGCGGTCGCGGACGGCCGGATCCAGAAGTCGCGCAACACGCCGACGGGCGGGCTGGTGATCTGGCAGGCCGATGCGACATCCGCGCTCACGTACTATTACGCGCATCTGGACGAGCTGATCGCGCGCGAGGGCTCGTACGTGCGCGCGGGCGACGTGATCGGCCGCGTCGGCAACACGGGCAACGCGCGCGGTACCCGCCCGCACCTGCACTTTGCCGTTTACCGCCCGGGCACGGTGCCCGTGGACCCCGTGCCCATGCTCGCCGCGCGGCGCTCGGAGCCGGGTCCCGGCCTGGGCCCCGTGGACGGCCGGAGCCTCGGCACGCTCACGCGCGTGAACAGCGACGGCGTCCGGCTGCGCCGCTCGCCGTCGCATGCCGGTGCCGTCATCAGCGAGCTGTCCGCCGGCATGCAGCTGCGCGTCATTGGCGCGACGGGCGAGTGGCAGCGCGTCATGCTGCCGGACGGCACGAGCGGATTCGTCGCGGCCGGCATGGTCGATTCATCGTACGCGGGCACGCGCTGACGCAGAGGTTGACGGCGTTCCCGAAGTGCGCAGTACCCGCACATTTGTATCGGCCGCGGATCGTGCCCAGCCGCGGCCATCACTTCCAAGTAATTGCCGCCGCGCAAGTTCGCGAAAGTCATCGTGTTGGTCCGTCGATTGCTTTTCCGTGCTGCAAGTCCGCGGCGACGAGCCGCAGCTGGACGCGGCCGGCCGCGATGGGGCGTCGGCGAGCGAATCGAAACAGAACAAGAGGGTAAACGCGATGAAGCGGAATGTGTGGCTGGTAGCGCTCGTGATGGTCGCCGCGACGGCGGCGTGCGGCAAGCGTCAGGCGCCGGTGCAGCCGGAGCCGCAGACCCCGCCGCCCGTGCAGGCGCCTCCGCCGGCGCGTCCGGCACCGACCCCGACCAACGATGATGCCGCCGCGCGTGAGGCGGAGCGTCGCCGGATCATCTCGATCCTGGAGCAGGTCGTTCACTTCGATTACGACGAGGCGACGATCCGTTCGGATGCGCAGGCGCTGCTGGCCGCGAAGGTGCCGGTGCTGCGTGCGAACCCGGGCATCCGGATCCGTCTCGAGGGACACGCGGACGATCGCGGCTCGGTCGAGTACAACCTCGCGCTCGGCATGCGCCGCGCGAACGCAGTGCGCCAGTACCTGATGGAGTTCGGCATCGACGGCTCGCGCTTCGAGACGTTCAGCTACGGTGAGGATCGTCCGTCCGTGCAGGGCGGGACGGAGTCCGCATGGTCGCAGAACCGCCGCGCGGAGTTCCGTATCACGACGGGCATCTAAAAGAACGGGACGGGTTTCAGCGGCGGCGCAGAGAAGGTGGCGGCCCCCCCTTCTCTCCACCCCCGGTGGTCGGCCACCGCTCCCAGCGCGTTCCTCCGAGGCGCTGGAGGTCGCATGCGCTCCCGCTGAACCCGGCCTCCTCATGCAACGGCAGAGGCGCACGGATCACTGATCCGGGCGCCTCTCTGCTTGTCACGGCTCCTTTTTTCACCACAGAGCACACAGAGCACACGGAGGGCGGTTTCGGGTAATCCGGAGGGCCGGTCGGGCCGGCTCCTATCTTTTCTTTTTTAAAGAAAAATGAAATCCGGCCACGCACGCGAGCGCAGCGCTACTCCGCGCCGCCCTCTGTGTGCTCTGTGTGCTCTGTGGTGAATATTCCGTTTGCCGGCTGCACGTGGCAGCGCAGCGCTACGCCGCGCCGGTTGCGGGCGTGCGCGGGGCCAACCATTTTGTATACACCCAATCCCAGATCCCACATGGTCGGAGGCCGTAATGCCGCTTGCACTGATCACCCGTGCGCGCCGCCGCGGAATCATCGTCGCGTTGTGGCTCGCCGTCGCGCCCGCAGCCGTGCTCGGACAGGAGGCGCCGCCCGGACAGGGGGTGCAGCTCACCGCTGAAGGGTGGACGCGCCCGCCGGAGCCCATTGCACGGGCCGTTCTCGCGCCCCGCCATGAGAACATCACGCTCAGCAACGCGAGCCCGGACCAGCGCTATTTCCTCCGCACGGAAAGCGACGGCCTGCCGTCCATGGCGTCGTTCGCCCGCGAGCACATGTGGCTGGGCGGCCTCCAGATCGATCCGCGCGCCAACCGCGCGCGCACGTTCACCACGCGCGGCTCGGCGGGCCTGTCGGTCGTGGAGTGGGAGAGCGGCCGGACCATCGACATCCAGGTGCCGCGCGGGGCGACGGTGAGCGGCCCGAGCTGGTCGCCGGACGGCGCCCGCATCGCGTTCTTCGCGAACACGGACGACGCGACCCACATCCACGTGGCGGAGCTGCCGCGCGGCACGTCGCGCCAGATCACGCGCACACCGGTGCTCGCCACGATCAACACGCGCATCGAGTGGACGTCCGACGGCAGCGGCATCGTGACCGTGCTGGTGCCGGGCAGCCGCGGCGCGCCGCCGGCCGCGCCCGCCGTGCCGCAGGGACCGCTGGTTCGGCACACGAGCGAAGGCGAGAACCGGCTGCGCACGTATGCGAGCCTGCTCGAGTGGCCGCACGAGATGGCGCTCCTCGAGTATTACACCACCGGACAGCTCGCGCTGATCGATGTCGCCTCGCGCGCGGTCAAAACGATCGGTGCGCCGGCCATGATCCGGAGTGTCGATGTGGGTCCGCGCGGCGAGTACATGCGCGTCACGACCATGCAGAAGCCGTTCAGCTACATCGTGCCGGTGAACAACTTCGGCACGAAGGAAGAACTCTGGTCGAGCGATGGCCGCGTGCTGGCCGAGCTGACGGATCGGCCGCTCAACGTCGGGGTTCGTTCCGCCGGTGCGGGCAGCGGCCGCGACGGGGGTGACGACAATCAGGCCACGATGCGCAACATCACGTGGCGGCCGGACGGTGCGGGACTGAGCTACCTGGAGCAGGAGCCCGCGCCCGACAGCACCGCCGCCGACAGTGCAGCGGCGGACACTGCGCGCGCGGGCGCCGGCGATCGCGCATCGAGCCGGCGCAAGGACCGTGTGATGCTCTGGGCGCCGCCCTTCAACGACGCCAGCCGCTCGATCGTCTACGAGAGCAATGCGCGCATGTCGAACGTGCGCTATTCGGCGGACGGCAGTGTGCTCTTCATCACGGAGGGCTCCGGCGACAACCAGCACCAGTATGCAGTGTTCCTGAGCGACCCCGCGACGAAGCACACGATCGTGCGCGGCAGAAGCGACGACTTCTACGATGATCCCGGCTCGCTCATGACGACGGCCGGCGCGCTCGGCTACGAGGTCGTGCGCACGTCGGCGGACAACGGGAGTGTCTACCTCAGCGGCACGCAGTACTTCAGGGATCCGCAGCAGCAGGCGCCGCGTCCGTTCATTGACCGTGTCGAGATCGCGACCGGCACGAAGACGCGCGTCTACGAAGGCGAGAACGCGACCACATCCGAGCGCGTGGTCGCCGTGCTCGATGCCGATGCGCCGCGCCTCATCATCACACGCGAGTCGCCCACCGATGTCCCCGACGCCTTCGTGCGCGAGGCGAACGGGCAGGTGCGGCAGATCACGAACAATCGCGACTACAATCCCGAGATCACGAACGCGCAGCGCCGGCGCTATACGGTGGCACGCGCGGACGGACTGACGTTCAAGGTCGATGTGACCCTGCCGCCGGATTACCGGGCGGGAACGCGACTGCCCGGCATGTTCTGGTTCTACCCGCGCGAGTACACGGATCAGGAGGAATACGACGAGACGCTGCGCACGTACAACAGGAACCGGTTCCCATCGGTCGGCGTGCGCTCGATGGAGTTCCTCACCATGGCAGGCTATGCGGTGATCCAGCCGGACGCGCCGATCATCGGCGAGAGCGGCCGCATGAACGACAACTACGAGCACGACCTGCGCAACAACCTGGCCGCGGTGATCGATCACCTCGACCAGGAAGGCATCATCGATCGCAATCGTCTCGCCGTCGGCGGTCACAGCTACGGCGCGTTCTCCACGGTCAACGCCATGGTGCACACGCCGTTCTTCAAGGCGGGCATCGCCGGCGACGGCAACTACAATCGCACGCTCACACCGCTCGGGTTCCAGACGGAGCGGCGCGACCTGTATGCCGGACGCGACACGTACCTGTCCATGTCACCGTACCTGTTCGCGAACAACCTGACGGGTGCACTGCTGATGTATCACGGCATGGACGATCAGAACGTCGGGACTGCGCCGGATCACTCGCGGCGTCTGTTCCACGTCCTGAACGGCCTCGGCAAGACCGCAGCGCTGTACATGTATCCGTACGAGGACCACGGTCCGGCCACGGAAGAGACGATCCTCGATCTGTGGGCGCGCTGGATCGCGTGGCTCGATACGCACGTGAAGAACGGCGGCAATGCGGGTGTGACGACGAACTGATCGTCGCTGCGAAGGAAGATCGACGGGGCTGCCGGCTGTTCTGATCGCTGGCAGCCCCGCTGGTTTATGGGACCGACCGGGGCGTCGCCACGGTGCAGCCGGTTCAGCCGCCTTCCTCCAGCAGTCGCATGAACACCTTACGGCGCAGCTCCGGCGGCGCCTTCTCGCGGCACTGGCTCGCGACGAGCTGGCGGTACGCGCGCTGGAAGTCGTACTGCGGGTAGCAGCGGGCACAGCGCTCCAGATGTTCCTGGACGCGCGCGGCGTCTTCCGTGCAGAGCTCCCGGTCGATCAGCGCCCAGAGCTGCTCGAGCGCGTCGCTGCAGCTGATGTGCTCGCTCATGTCGTGCTCCCGCGCAGGTAACCCATCTCGTGTGCGTAGTCGTACAGCGCCCGCTGGAGCAGCCGGCGGCCGCGGTAGAGCCGGCTCTTCACCGTGCCGAGCGGCACACCGACGATTTCCGCGATCTCGCCGTAGCCGAGACCCTCGACATCGCTCAGCACGACCACTTCCCGGAACTCGGTCGGAAGCTGCTCCACGGCGCGCGTGACTTCCTCATCGATGAACGACGCGAAGAACCCCTGCTCGGGGTCCGGCTGCGTCACGTCGCGCAGCGCGTCCTCACCCGCAAATGCCGCGAGATCGTGGTCGAGCTCGCTCTGGAGCGTCTCCGGGCGGCGCGCCTGACGCTCGCGCGCACGGAGGAACACGTTGCGGGTGATCGTGAACAGCCATGCGCGTGCACTGGTGCCGCGCTGGAACGTGTGCCAGTGGCGGTAGGCGCGCAGGAAGGTCTCCTGCACGATGTCGTCGGCCTCCGCCCGGTTGCCGGCCGTCAGGCGGACCGCAAAGCGATAGACGGCGTCGAGCCAGGGGATCGCCTCCTCGGCAAACCCCTCCTTCGGCAGCCGCTCGGGCGCCGGACTGTCGCCGGCAACCCCGTCTGCGGTCTGCGCCCGTCCGTCGCCAGGCAAATCCATGGCTCTGCTCACATCCCTGCAAATCCGCGCGGCGGCCGGTCGGTTCCCCGGTGGTTCCGGCACTGGCCCGGAGCCGCGTCTCCCATCAGCGTACGCCCGTACCGGGCCCGGCCGCAACGCGCCCGGGCCCCGGCGTCCAACAGAATGGGGTGGCTGGGTGTCCTATATGCACGAACCTGCGGTAACCCTGACATTCGAATGAGCCGAGCATGCGCAGCATGAGATGGATCTGGACCCTCTTCCTCCTGGCGCTGGCGCTGCCGGCATCTGCACAGGAAGCCGATATTCTGACCGGCCGCGTGCTGGGTGCGGATGGCAAGCCGGTCATTGGCGCGCGCGTCGAGGTCGTATCGGCCGAGACCGAGATCACGCGGTCGGTGCTGACGGACCAGAACGGGCGCTACCTGATCCAGTTCCCGGACGGTGGCGGGCGCTACCTGGTGCGGATCACGTACATCGGCCTGGGCGACATCGTGCAGGCGGTGGTCCGCAACGCGGAAGAGGAGCTGCTGCTGACCGATTTCGTCATGCGGCCGCAGGCGATCGCGCTGGATGCCATCAACGTTGCGGCGCAGCGGCCGCCGCCGAGCCAGGCGGGTGCGGGCGATCAGTCCACGGCGCTGTCGCAGGAGATGGCGAACCGGCTGCCGCTGCCGGACATGGACCCGAACACGCTGGCGCTGCTGGCCGCGGGCGTCGTCGGCACGTCCGCGGATTCGCTGAGCGGGCGCATGGGGTTCTCGGTGGCCGGCATGAGCGACCTGCTCAACCAGATCACTCTCGATGGCGTGGTGCTCGGTGAGGAGTCTCTCGGCGTGCCGGAGGAGGGCGTGCGCCGGACGCAGGTGACCACGAGCACGTTCGACGCGTCGCGCGGCGGCTTCGCAGGCGGCCAGGTCAGCATGACGACGGCGCGCGGCAACAACCGCTCCGGCGGTGCGCTGTCCTACCGGCTCGATGATGATGCGCTGCAGATGAGCTCCGCCGCATCGACCAACCCGTTCACGCGGCACAATCTCGGCGGGTCGTGGGGCGGCCCGATCATCCGGAACCGGCTGTTCTACAACGGCTCGTTCCAGATGGGTCGCAACACGAACTACCTGTTCGCGCTCGCGGCCGACGACCCGCTCGCGGCGCAGCGGTCGGGTGTGGCGCCCGACTCCATCGGGCGCTTTCTCGACATTCTCCAGACGGGGCTCAACTTCCCCGTGGACGGGCAGACGGGCGCGTACACGCAGCTGAACCGGGACTACCGCCTGCAGGGCCGGCTGGACTGGAACGCCATGCAGCGGCAGGGCCAGTCGCACACGGTCTCGCTCAGCGGCAACACGAACATCAACGACCAGGACAGCACGCGGATCCGCTCGCTCGACCTGGCGCAGCACGGCGGCGACTCGGAACGCAACAGCCAGCTCGTGCGGCTCGGCGTGATCTCCCGCTTCGGCACCAACTGGACGAACAACCTCGCGTTCTCGTTCTCGGAGAACTGGAGCGCGCAGACGCCGTTCGTCGAGATGCCCGAGGGCCAGGTGCGCGTCACGTCCGAGTTCGAGGATGGCACGCGCGGCACCAGCAGCCTGGTGTTCGGCGGCAACCGCAGCATGCCGCAGGAGGCGTACAGCCGGAACCTGCAGGCGTCCAACGACGTGTCGTTCCTGCTGCCGGTCGGCGGGCAGCTGCACCGGCTCAAGGTCGGTGGCCGCTTCGACATCAACAAGAACATCGACCGCTCGACCGACAACCTGTACGGCACGTTCACGTTCGCATCGCTCGAGGACTTCGAGGCGAACCTGCCGGAGCGGTTCGACCGGTCGCTGACCGAGCGCCGCAGCCGCACGGGCTCGCTCAACGCCGGTGTGTACGTCGGCGACACGTGGCGCGTCAGCATGCCGCTCGAGCTCACGCTCGGACTGCGCTGGGATTACTCGCGCCTCGACCAGAAGCCCGATTACAATCCGGCCGTCGAGGCGGCGTTCGGTCGTCGCACCGACATCACGCCGGATGCAATGGGGTTCAGCCCGCGCGTCGGCTTCAGCTACCGCCTGAACGCGCAGGGCGAGCCGCCGAAATCGGTGAGCGGCGGGATTGGCCTGTTCGCGGGCCGTTCGCCCATCAACATCTACTCGACGGCCGTGCGCCAGACGGGTCTGCCGAACGCCGAGCAGCGCCTGACCTGCATCGGTGATGCGACGCCGATCCCCGACTGGGACCTCTACCTGCAGGATCCCGGCGCAGTGCCGGACGTGTGCGCCGATGGCGGTACGGGTGTGGGCGATCCGTTCTCGCTGCGCGCGCCGACCGTGACACTGATCGATCCCGATCAGTCGCTGCCGTCATCGCTGCGCCTGGACCTGGGCTACCGCACACAGCTGCCGAAGAACTTCACGGGCAACTTCCGCTACACGTATTCGCTCGGGCGCGGCCTGTGGGGGTATCGCGACATCAACCTGGATGAGACGAACACGTTCGCGCTGGGCAGCGACGGCCGTCCGTTCTTCGGTGATCCGAGCGCGATCGTGACGCAGAGCGGCGCGGTGTCCTACGGCCCGTCGCGCATCAATCCGGAGTTCGGCAGCGTGTTCGACGTGGTGTCGGGGCGCGAGTCGCAGGCCCATCAGGTTACGGCGCAGATCAGCGGCCAGCTGCCGCCGAAGCTGTTCCTGAGCGTGAACTACACGCTGGGCTTCTCACGCGACCAGGCGTCGGGCTCGTTCTCGCAGGCGACGACTGCGGGCAATCCCAACGAGGCGGAGTGGGGCACGTCGAGCAACGATCGCCGCCACACGATCAACCTCATGACGTCGTATGCGGTAACGGAGTGGATCGAGCTGTCGGCCACGACGCGGCTCTCGTCCGGCACACCGTTCACGCCGATGGTGAACCGTGACATCAACGGTGACGGCGCGCGCAACGACCGCGCGTTCGTGTTCGATCCCGCCGGCGTGACGGATACGGCGATCGCACAGGGCATGAGCCGGCTCATGAGCAACGTGCCGGGCGGCATTGCGGACTGCCTGCGCTCGCAGCTCGGTCAGATCGCGGATCGCAACAGCTGCCGCAACGCGTGGACGGAGTCGCTCGACATGCGGCTCAGCCTGCGACCGAATCTGCCGACACTGCAGCGGCGTCTCACGCTGTCGCTCGACACGCGCAACATGCTCACCGGCATCGATCAGCTGGTGAACGGGAAGAACGACCTGAAGGGCTGGGGCGCCGGACAGCGTGCGGATGCGACGCTGCTCGAAGTGAACGGCTTCGATCCGGTCACCAACAGCTTCATCTATCAGGTCAACGAGGGATTCGGACAGGCGCGGCGCGGGCCCAACTCGTTCCGTACGCCGTTCTCCATCACGCTGTCCGGCCGCATCGCGATCGGCGGTCAGCCGCAGATGAACAACCGCGGCTTCGGCACGCGCGGCATGGGCGGCTTCGGCGGCGACTTCGGCGGTGGCCCGGGCGGCCGCATGGGTGGCGGCGACATGGGCGGGATGCGTGCGGCGTTCGGCGGTGCATCGGGCATGGATATCGGTGCACTGATGCGCGGCACGGCGAATGTCGATTCCATCCTGGATGCGGCACTGCGCAATCCCGTCAGGGAAGTGCTCGCGCTGGGCGACTCGATCGCGCTGACGGCGGAGCAGGTAACGAGCCTCCAGCTGCTCTCGGACACGCTGGATGCGCAGCACGCGCGCAGGCGCGCGGAGCTGGAGCCCGTGCTGCAGCAGGTGGTCGCGTCCGCGGGCGCCGGCCGCACGAATCCGCAGGAGCTCCAGCAGCAGCTGCAGCTCCAGATCCAGCCGCATCTGAGCGGCGCGCAGCGGGAGGCGGCGGAAGCGATGACGCAGGTGCAGCGCGAGCTCAGCGCGGAGCAGTGGGAGAAGGTGCCGATGTCGCTGCGCCAGACACAGCAGCAGCAGCGTGGCAGCTTCAATGCGGTGGGCTTCATCGACCGCATGCTGGCCAATCCGCTGCCGGTCCTGCTCGAGCTCAGGGA
>DATHVW010000019.1:0-28320 GCA_035461085.1 Longimicrobiales bacterium
CGGCGTGATCGGCTCCTTGTCGATGACGTCGTGCACCGGCAGCGCGCTGCAGTCCTGCAGCACATCGCACAGCGCGTCCGAGTCCGGGCTGCGGTGCTGAACCACCAGGATCGACAGCCGCAGATCCGCCGGCAGCAGACGCAGCAGCCTGCAGACGGCGTCCAGACCGCCCGCCGATGTGCCGATCACTACCATTTCATGCGCCATCCGCTACGACACCTTCCGATAGATCTTCTCTCGCTCGCTCAGCTCCTCGTAGTGATCTTCCACCGCGGAGAAGCGCAGCGACTCCTTGCTGCCCAGCGCGAGTATGCCATAGACCGGCAGACTCTCGTAGAACAGCCGATGCACCCGGCTCTGCAGCTCGCGGTCGAAATAGATCATCACGTTGCGGCAGAGGATCACGTTGAACTCGCTGAACGACCGGTCCGTCACCAGGTTGTGCTGCGCGAACACGACGTTCCGGCGCAGGGCCGGCGAGAACAGCGCGCCGTCATACGCAGCCGTGTAGTATCCGGAGAACGAGTGAGTCCCGCCCGCGCGCTGGTAGTTGCGCGTGTACTCCTGCATCTTGTCGAGCGGGAAGATGCCTTCGCGCGCCTTCTGCAGCAGCACCTCGTTGATGTCCGTCGCATAGATGCGCGTCCGGTCGTAGAGACCCTCCTCCTGCAGCAGGATGGCCATGGAGTAGACTTCCTCGCCCGTGGCACAGCCCGCATGCCAGATGCGCACGAACGGATACGTGCGCAGCAGCGGGACGACCTTCTCCCGGAACGCACGGTAGAAGCCCGGGTCGCGGAACATCGCCGTGACGTTCACGGAGAGGCTCATCAGCAGCCGCTCCATGGCGGACGGGTCGTGCAGCACCCTGTCCTGGAGCCCGCTGATCGTCGTCACGCCCTCCGCCTCCGCATACTTCCACAGGCGCCGCTTCAGCGAGGCATACGCATACGACCGGAAGTCGTAGCCGTAATGCCTGTGCAGCGCCTCCAGCAGCAGCTCGACCTCGATCCGCTCCAGGCCGGCCGGATAGAGCGATGGCGTGTCCGGCAGCTGCACCTGCGACGCGGTCCTCCCGGCCACCTGCCCCGCGGCGTTCCCGCCTCCGGCCTGCCCCGCAGCGTTCCCGCCGGCCGGCGGCGCGGCCTTCCCGCCTGCCGCCTGCGGCGCGGTTCTCCCGCCTCCGGCCTGCGGCGTCGCGCCCGCGCGCTCCGGTTTCTGCCCTGTCCCAATGCTCATGTCACACACACTACCGGTAGAGCCACACGCGCATCAGCGACAGCAGCTGCTCCGTGTCCACGGGCTTCGTGATGTAGTCTGAAGCACCGGCGGCCAGTGTCTTCTCCCGATCGCCCTTCATCGCCTTTGCCGTCACCGCGATCACAGGCAGCTCCCTGAAGCGCGGGATCTCGCGAATGGCACGTGTCGTCTCGGAGCCGTCCATCTCCGGCATCATCACGTCCATCAGCACCAGGTCGATACCCGGCTGCGATTCCAGCTGCGTGAGCGCGTCGCGTCCGTTCTCGGCGAACACCACGTTCATGCCATAGGACTCGAGGAGGCTCGTCAGCGAGAAGATGTTTCGTACGTCATCATCGACGATCATCACCGTCTTGCCCGAGAACGCCGGCTCGCTGCTGTGCAGCCGTTCCAGCATCCGGCGCTTCCCTTCCGGCAGCCGGCCTTCCACGCGGTGCAGGAAGAGCGCCGTCTCGTCGAGCAGCCGCTCGGGCGACTTCACGTCCTTGACGATGATCGTCTCGGCATAGCGCTTCAGCTGCGTCTCCTCCGCGGATGACAGGTCCTTGCCCGTGTACACGATGATCGGCAGGTCCTCCGCGCCGGGCGTGTCCTTGATCTGCTCGAGCAGCGTGAACCCGCTCATGCCGGCGAGCCCGAGATCGAGCACCATGCAGTCGAAGCGTGTGGCGGCGATCTGCTCGAGCGCCTCTTCGGCGGACCCGACGGCGGTGATCTCCACGTCATCGGCGCCGATCAGCTCGATCATGCTCTGACGCTGCGTCTCGTCATCCTCCACGACCAGCAGCTTGCGCACGCTGGTGGAAATGAACGTCGAGATGTGCTCGAACGCATCGTCGAGCGCTTCCTTGCTGACCGGCTTCTCGAGGTAGGAGATCGCGCCCTGCTGCAGCCCGCGCTGCCGCTTCTCCATTCCGCTCACGATGTGAACGGGTATGTGGCGCGTCGCGGACTGATGCTTGAGGCGGTCGAGCACGGTCCACCCGTCGATGACGGGCAGGTCGATGTCGAGCGTGATGGCATCCGGCATATAGTCCCGGGCCAGCTCCAGGCCCGTCTCGCCATCGAGCGCGACGAGCCCCTTGAACCCCTTCTCGCGCGCCATGTCGAGCAGGATACTCGCAAACGTTACGTCGTTCTCGATCATCAGCACCACACGGTCGTCCATCCCGATGCTGCCGCGGTCGTCATGAACCTGCGGCATGTGCGGGCGCGGCTGCGCCGGCTTCGGGCGCGACGCCGGCTCCGCTGCGCCGGCATACTCGGGCGGCGCCTCCGGCTGGTCGAGTGTGAGTGGCAGCAGCAATGTGAACGTGCTGCCTGCGCCCTCCGTGCTCTCCACCCGGATCTCGCCGCCGAGCAGCCGCGCGATCTCGCGCGAGATCGACAGTCCGAGACCCGTGCCGCCGTATTTCCGCGACGTGGTGCCATCCGCCTGCTGGAACGCCTCGAAGATCAGCCGCTGCTTGTCCTTCGGGATGCCGATTCCGGTATCGCTCACTGCCAGCGCCACGACCGCGTCGGCCTCGTTCAGCGACTCGACGGTAAACCGCCGTGTCGTGTCGGCCGGCCGCATTGTGAGCCGCACCTCGCCGCTGTCGGTGAACTTCACGGCATTCGCGAGCAGGTTCTTCAGAATCTGCTGCAGCCGCTGGCCGTCCGTCTCCATCGACGCCGGCAGTGCGGGATCCACGTCCACGACCAGCTGCAGGCCCTTCTCCTCCGCGAGCGGCTGGAAACTGCGCCGCACGAATTCGCGGATCTCGTCGAAGCGGACGTCGGACACGTTGATGTCCATGCGGCCGGCATCGATCTTCGACAGGTCCAGCACGTCGTTGATCAGCGCAAGCAGGTCCGTACCCGCGCTCAGGATCGTCTGCGCGTATTCCACCTGCTTCGGCGTCAGGTTCTGCTCCTGGTTCTCCGTCAGCAGCTTCGCCAGGATCAGCAGCGAGTTCAGCGGCGTGCGCAGCTCGTGGCTCATGTTGGCCAGGAACTCGCTCTTGTAACGCGACGACACCGCCAGCTGCTCCGCCTTTTCCTCCAGCGCCAGCCGCGCCGCCTCCACTTCCTCGTTCTTCTGCTCGACCTTCTTGTTCTGCTCCGCCAGCAGCGAGGCCTTCTCCTCCAGCTCCTCGTTGACCTGCTGCAGCTCTTCCTGCTGTTCCTTGAGCGTCTCCTCGCTGGCCTTGAGCGTGCGCGCCTGCGACTCGAGCTCCGCGTTCGTCACGCGCAGCTCCTCCTGCTGCGACTGCAGCTCCTGCGACTGGCTCTGCAGCTCCTGCGTCAGCTTCTGCGACTGCTGCAGCAACTCCTCCGTGCGCATGTTCGCCGTGATCATGTTGATCACCACGCCGACCGTCTCCGTCAGCTGGTCGAGGAAGATCTGATGGATCTGACTGAACTGGTTGAACGACGCCAGCTCGATCGCACCCTTCACTTCGCCTTCGAACAGGATCGGCAGCACCATGATGTTGCGCGGCGGCGCCTCGCCCAGCCCCGAGTTGATCTGCACGTAGTCCTCGGGGACGTTCGTCAGCATGATCGCCTTTTTCTCGATCGCCGACTGTCCGACCAGTCCCTCGCCCGGCGCGAACCGGTTCGCCAGGTGCTTCCGCCGCTTGTACGCATACGACGAGATCATCTTCAGTACCGGCCCCTCGCCGTTCTCCTGGTCCATCAGGAAGAACGCGCCGTGCTGCGCCGACACCAGTGGCGTGAGCTCGGACATGATGAGCCGCGAGACGGCCTCCAGATCCTTCTGCCCCTGCATCATGCGCGAGAACTTGGCGAGGTTGGTCTTGAGCCAGTCCTGCTCCTCGTTCTTCGCGGTCGTCTCGCGCAGGTTGCCGATCATGCGATTGACGTTGCGCTTCAGCTCGTCCAGCTCGCCGCGCGCGTCCACGGTGATGATGCGGGTGAGGTCGCCCTCCGTGACCGCGGTCGCGACATCCTTGATCGCGCGCACCTGCGCGGTCAGCGAGTTGGCCATCGCGTTCACATTTTCCGTCAGGTCCTTCCAGGTGCCCGCGACGTTCGGGACCTCGGCCTGACCGCCGAGCTGGCCTTCCGTACCGACCTCGCGCGCCACGCGCGTCACCTCATCGGCGAAGACGCTGAGCCGGTCGACCATCGTGTTGATCGTGTCCTTCAGCTCGAGAACCTCGCCCTTCACATCGACCGTGATCTTCTGCGTCAGGTCACCGGCCGCGACGGCCGTCGTGACGAGCGCGATGTTGCGCACCTGGCCGGTCAGGTTGCCGGCCATGAAGTTCACGTTGTCGGTCAGGTCCTTCCATGTGCCCGCGACACCCGGCACGCTCGCCTGGCCGCCGAGCACGCCCTCCGTGCCCACCTCGCGCGCGACACGTGTCACTTCCGACGCGAACGCGCCGAGCTGATCGACCATCGTGTTGATCGTGTCCTTCAGCTCGAGGATCTCGCCGCTCACGTCCACGGTGATCTTGCGGGACAGGTCGCCGCGCGCGACGGCCGTAGTCACGTCCGCGATGTTGCGCACCTGCGCGGTCAGGTTGCCGGCCATCGAGTTCACGCTGTCGGTCAGATCCTTCCACGTGCCTGCAACGCCCGGCACGCTCGCCTGCCCGCCCAGATTGCCTTCCGTGCCGACCTCGCGTGCGACGCGCGTCACCTCCGACTCGAATGCGGACAGCTGATCGACCATCGTGTTGATGGTGTCCTTCAGCTCCGCCACCTCGCCGCTCACGTCCACCGTGATCTTCTGCGTCAGGTCGCCGCGTGCGACCGCGGTCGTGACATCGGCAATGTTGCGGACCTGCACGGTGAGGTTGCCGGCCATCGCGTTCACGCTGTCCGTCAGGGCCTTCCACGTGCCCGCCACGTTCGGCACTTCCGCCTGGCCGCCGAGCTGGCCTTCCGTGCCGACCTCGCGCGCGACGCGCGTCACCTCCGACGCGAACGCGCCGAGCTGATCGACCATCGTGTTGATGGTGTTCTTCAGCTCGAGGATCTCGCCGCGGACGTTGACCGTGATCTTCTGACTGAGATCGCCGTTCGCGACGGCGGTGGTGACGAGCGCGATGTCGCGCACCTGCGCGGTGAGGTTGCCCGCCATGAAGTTGACGTTGTCCGTCAGGTCCTTCCACGTGCCCGCGACGTTCGGCACCTCGGCCTGGCCGCCGAGCACGCCCTCGGTGCCGACTTCGCGCGCCACGCGCGTCACCTCGCCCGCGAACACGCGCAGGCGGTCCACCATGCTGTTGATGACTTCCTTGATCTGGAGGATCTCGCCGCGCACATCGACCGTGATCTTGCGCGTGAGGTCGCCGTCCGCGATCGCGGTCGCGACGGCCGACACGTCCCGCAGCTGGACCGTGAGGTTGCCCGCCATCGCGTTCACGTTGTCCGTCAGGTCCTTCCACACGCCGGCCACGCCCGCGACTTCCGCCTGGCGACCGCCCAGCTGACCCTCCGTCCCGACCTCGCGCGCGACGCGCGTCACTTCCGACGCGAATGCGGACAGCTGGTCCACCATCGAGTTGATGGTGTCCTTCAGCTCCAGCACCTCGCCCTTCACGTCCACCGTGATCTTCCGGCTGAGATCGCCGTTCGCGACGGCTGTCGTCACTTCCGCGATCGCGCGCACCTGACTGGTCAGGTTGCTCGCCATCGCGTTGACGTTGTCCGTGAGCTCGCGCCACACGCCCGCGACGCCTTCCACGCGTGCCTGCCCGCCGAGCTTGCCGTCCGTTCCCACCTCGCCCGCGACGCGCGTCACCTCGGACGCGAACGCGGACAGCTGATCGACGAGCGTGTTTACCGTGGTGCCGATCCGGAGGAACTCGCCCTGTACCGTCTTGCCGTCGATCTCGAGCACCATCTTCTGCGACAGGTCGCCGCGCGCCACGGAGCTGAGAACCCGGGCGACCTCCGTCGTGGGCTGCATCAGGTCCGTGATCAGCATGTTCACGGCTTCCACGGTCCGGCCCCAGTCGCCCGAGGTGTCCTGGAGCGAGGCGCGGTCGTTCATGTTGCCCTGCCGGCCCACCGTCGTGCTCACGCGGCTGATCTCTTCCGTCAGGCGGGCGTTCTGGTGCGCGATGCCGTTCACGGCGCGCGCAATCCCGGCCATCAGCGGATCGCCCGCTTCCGGCAGCCGGGCCGCGAAGTCACCAGCCTGGATCCGCTGCAGCTGTTCGAGCAGGTCCTCGAGGGTGTAGCTCGTCACGACGGTGCCGCCGCCGGCCGGGCGCCGGCGCTTCGTCGCCGGGCCGGCCTTCGAGCTGCGGCGGGCCTTGGTCCCCGCGCGGCGCGAGCCGCCGGTGCGTCCCTCTTCGGCGCCCTCTTCGGCGGCGGCTTGGGCCGACGATTCGTTCTCGCCGGCGGGCGTATCCTGCAAAGCCATGGTGCTCCTGAATTTGTTTAATGTCGCGTGCCGCTGACCGAGGCGGGCTCAGGGGCGGCGGGTGCATCGAACAGCCTGATTTTCCAACGCAAGAACCGGGCGCTTTTTCAATAGCGGCACGGCGGTTGCGCCGATCGGGCCCACAACCCAACGGAGGCGGCGAATGGATATCCTGACCTGGCTGATTGTCGGTCTGATCGCGGGCGTGCTCGCAGCACTGGTCGTCGGAGGGGTAGGCCTGATCGGGGATATCATCGTGGGCATCGTCGGGGCCTTCGTCGGCGGCTGGATCTTTCAGCAGCTCGGTGTGACCACGCCCTTCAGCGGCCTCGCCGGAACGATCTTCACCGCGTTCGTCGGTGCGGTGGTCCTGCTGTTCCTGCTCCACCTCATCATGCGCGGGCGCTCGCGTGTCTAGCCGGGTACATCAGTACATCCCTGCGGCGACGATGCTGTGTACGGCGGCCCTCGTCGCCTGCGGCACCGTCGAGCCGCGCGCGCAGGCGCCGGAGCCACAGACTGGAGAGGCGCAGGCGGCTGCCGCGCGAACCGGCGCGCTCGCCGCCGTGGATATCGAGGACGTGCGGCGCGGCCTCACCGCGCTGGCGCACGACAGCATGGAGGGCCGGATGACCGGATCGCCCGGCGCGGCGCGGGCGGCGCGATTCATTGCGGCCGAGTTCCAGGCGGTCGGTCTGCGGCCGGCCGGTGACAGTGCGGGCTGGTTTCAGCGGGTGCCGCTCGCACGCGTGGAAGGACGGCGTGGATTCACGCTGATCACGGATGCGGCGAATGACACGTTTCCGGCCGCCCGCCGCGTGAACGATGTGAACGTAGCCGGCATGCTCCCCGGCTCCGATCCGGCGGTCCGCGATGAGGTGATCGTCGTCGGCGCGCACTTCGACCACGTGGGCATCCGCCAGCACGCGAGCGGCGACTCGATCTTCAACGGCGCGGATGATGACGCGTCCGGCGTGATCGCGATGATCGAGATCGCCCGCGTGCTGAGCGCCGGCCCCGCACCCCGGCGTTCAGTGCTGTTCGTCGCCTTCACCGGCGAGGAAGTGGGGCTGCTGGGGACGCACCATTACCTGGCCAACCCGATCGTCCCGCTGGAGCGCACGGTGGCGCAGTTTCAGATCGAGATGATCGGCCGGCCGGACTCTGCGGCCGGCGGCGCCGGCAGGGCCTGGCTGACCGGGTATGAACGCTCGACCATGGGCGACATGCTCGCGGAGAGCGGTGTGCCGATCGTTCCGGATCCGCGACCGGACCAGGGCTTCTTCTTCCGCAGCGACAACATCGCGTTCGCCTACCTCGGCATTCCGGCCCACACCCTGTCGAGCTTCGGACTGCACCGGGATTACCATCAGCCGTCCGACGATGTCAGTCGTGTGGACTTCCAGCACATGACCGATGTCATCCACGCCGCCGCCCGCGCCGTCAGCAGCCTGGCCAACGGCCCGCGTCCGGAGTGGCACCCGGGCGGACGTCCGGAACGCGGGCAGTAGCCCGAGGCGCCGCCGCTCAGCGACTGTAGAGCGAAGCGCCGATGTTGTCGTCGAAGAACGCGTCGAGCGCGGCAGCGAACGCCGTCGCGAACGCGGACCGCTGCGGCCCCGGCGCGCGCACGTGGAGCGGCGCCTGGAGCGAGACGGCGCTCACGAGGGTGCCGTCCCTGGATCCGTAGCGGTTCGTCGTGAACGTCCCAGCCAGGTAGTCCGCTCCTGCGGGCGCGGCGCGCGCCGGGCTCGGCACGGCCGCATACCCCGACCCATCCAGCAGACCGCCGAGACTCCGCTCGCCGCGCACGACCCGCGCGAACGAAACCTGGCCGCGCGCCGCGTCGCGGATGGAGCTCTTCAGCATGTACGTCGAGCCGTTCAGCGTGAAGTCCGGCTCGGCCAGGTCCGCGGACGTGAGCAGGTAGCCCAGCTGGACCGCGTCGTCACTGGTGTCATGGCCGTGCACGTCCACGATCAGGCCGCGCACGTTCGCATCTTCGAGGCGCGTGCGTGCGGCGGCGAGCAGCGCGTGGTATTCCTGCCATGCGCGCAGCGCGACCGGATGAACGGGCGGGCCCGGCAGCGCCCGGTCCACGTCCAGCATGCCGCGGCTCAGGCGCGACACCAGCACGGTCGGCCGGCTCGTCGGTGATTCGAACGCCCCGGCAATGGCCGATGCGACGTCCGCGCTGTGGACGTCCGGCGCGCCGCCGTCCGCGCGCACCGGCACCCCTGCCGGCGTCAGTGTCCCACCATGCGGGGCTGTGACGATCACGGGCAGATCGCCGACCGTCATCTCGACCAGACCGTCGGTGCCGACGTAGGTCACGCCCGGCTCGAGCTCCGTCGCCGATGCCCTGAAGCCGGTGGTGGCGGACCCGGCCCGCGCGTGGAGTATGTTCGCGCCGGGGCGAGGACCCATGTACCAGACGGTGCTGACCAGGCCGTTCTCATCAGTCAGCATTTCCTCGCCGTTCTCCACCCAGCCGTCGCCGATGGCCACCTGGAACGTCACCGGCACGCCAGCCCTGCTGCGACCTGCGGCATCGTGAGCGCGCACGACCATGCGTGTCGGCAGCGCCATTGCCACCGTGCCGATCTGCTGGTCCCCGTCATGGCGTGTCAGGAAGATCTGTTCATTGACACGCGCGCCGGGCGCGACGGTCTGATCACCGCATGCGACCGTAGCGATTGCGAAGAGCAGGGACAGCGGACGGGCAATTCTCATGGCAGCGACTCCACGGCGCAGCGGCTCGCAGCCTCACGCGCACTGCGAACGGCAGAATGTGTCTCCGGCACACTGGCCCGCAGACCGGCCAGCGCATCGCGGAACAGGCCCCGTCCCGCGTCCGTACGACCCTGCAGGCAGAGGTTCTCGGCGAGTCGCGCAGTGACGATCCCGACATTGATATGCGTGGCGCCGAAGGCCGCGCGATTGATGGCGAGCGCCTCGCGCTGCAGCCGCTCCGCCTCATCGAGCGCACCGCGCGCGACCAGGAGGTCGGCATAGCTGGTGATCGAAATGGCCAGCCCCGGGTGCCGGTCGCCGAGAACCTGCCGGTTTATCGCGATCGCTTCCAGGTACAGCGTCTCCGCTTCCTCGACACGGTCGAGCCGGAGCAGCACACCGGCCAGATTGGCGGCGCCGGCCGCGATGTTCGGATGCATGCCACCGAGCATGGTCCGGTTCATTTCCAGCGACTCGCGCATCAGCGTTTCCGCCTCTTCCAGCTCCCCCGTGCGCGACAGCAGCTGACCCAGGTTGTTCATGCTCTGTGTGACGCGCGGGTGGTCGGTGCCGAAGAGTGCGCGGTTGATGTCGAGGATCTCCCGTGCGAGCGGGAGCGCGGTGTCGAAGTCGTCCTTGCGGTACGCGAGCACCATCCGCGTGTTGAGGGCATCGGCGAACGCAGCGGAATCCGGCGGATCGAGACGGCGATGAAGCGCCAGCAGCTCATCGTACAGCGGTTCGGCCTCGTCCAGTCGCCCCGCGTTCTGCAACGCCGCCGCGAGGTTGTTCAGGCTCTGCGCCACATCGCTGTGGTCCGAGCCGAGCAGCTGCCGCCGAATGCCGAGCGCCTCGCGATGCAGGTTCTCCGCGTCCGCAGCGCGCTCGAGGTCGAGATAGAGGTTGCCGAGAGCGTTCATCGCGTTGGCCGCGTCCGGGCCCGTGCCGGAAACCGCGCGATACGTGTCGAGCGACTGCGTGAGCAGCGGCTCCGCCTGGTCGTACATCCCCAGACTGCGATATGCGCGCCCGAGAACGCCCTGCATCCGCGCGCGGATCAGCGGACGATCGGTGAACTCCGTGCCGATGCGGCTCGCACCGCGGTCGAGCAGCGTGCCGATCCGCATCGTGTCGAGCCGTCCCGGCTGGATCGAGAACGGGTTCGCGGCTGCGAACATGCCCTCGAGGAATGCAGCCACCTCCTCGGCCGCGTCCCGCTGCTCTTCCGCGATCGCCCGCTCGCGTTCCGCCCGCGCACGCTCCGCATCCGCGCGCTCCGCCTGCCACAGGGCGGCGCCGAGCCCCGACACGAGCGAGACAAGGACCACGGCCGCCGCCGCCAGTCCGATCCGGTGCCGGCGCACGAACTTGCCGGCGCGGTAGGCCGGGCCCGCGATCCGCGCGGTTACCGGAAGTCCCGACCGGAAGCGATCCAGGTCCTCGATCAGCTCACGGGCGGATTGATAGCGCAGTCGCGGGTCCGGCTCCAGCGCCTTGAGGATGATCGTGTCGAGGTCGCCCTTCAGTGACCGCCGGAGCTGGTTCGGATGCGTGCCGCGCGCAATGGCGACGCCCTCGGCATCCGCGTCCGCAGCCACCGCGAGGCTCGGCCGGCGGATCGGCCGCTCCATTCCCGGCTCTTCTGCGGAGACCGAATCGCGGTTGCCATAGGGGCGGCGGCCGGTCAACAGCTCGTAGAGGACGGCGCCGAGCGCGTGCACGTCGCTCGCGGTCGTCACCGGGTCTCCGCGGATCTGTTCGGGAGCGGCGTAATCGGGCGTCAGCATGCGCAGGCGCGTGCGCGTGCGCATCGACCCGCCGGGCTCGGCGTCCAGCAGCCGCGCTATGCCGAAGTCGAGCAGCTTCGGCGTGCCGCCAGCGGTAACCAGCACGTTCGACGGCTTGATGTCGCGGTGGACGACCAGTTTCTGATGCGCGTACTGTACGGCCGAACACACCGACCGGAAGAGATCCAGTCGCTCCGCGACCGTGAGCCGGCGCGCGTCGCAGTAAGTCGTGATCCTCTCGCCCTCGACCGCCTCCATCACCAGATACGGGCGCCCATCGTCCGTGGCGCCGCCGTCGTAGAGAGCCGCGATGTTCGGATGCTCGAGCGCTGCGAGGATGCGCCGCTCCATGTGGAACCGCTGCAGGATCTCGTCGGTGTCCATCCCGCGCTTGACCAGCTTGAGCGCCACGCGCTTGTCGTACTC
This sequence comes from Longimicrobiales bacterium, assembly GCA_035461085.1. Classification (GTDB taxonomy): domain Bacteria; phylum Gemmatimonadota; class Gemmatimonadetes; order Longimicrobiales; family RSA9; genus SH-MAG3. Next base: position 11,593 of record DATHVW010000019.1, read on the forward strand.
GCCATCCGCGCGTTCCGCGAGATACACGACGCCCATGCCGCCTCGGCCCAGCTCTGCCACCAGGCGGTACGTCCCGATGATGCGCCCGATCATTCCGGCTTCCGCCGCGTCCACCTCATCCGAAAGGGACGCGAGCAGGTCGGCGGCCGCGTCGCCCACGGACTCGCCGATCATGCGTGCCGCCGCGACCTCGCTCGCAAGCAGCGAGCGGACCGCCTCCAGCAGCTCCGGATCACCGGCGCAGGCGGCCGCGAGGAATGCCGAGCGCTCCGCCTCGGGCCGGTCCAGGGCCTCGGCGAAGAGCGCATCGATCTGTTCCCAGCGCTCCGGCGAATCGGGGATCATGGGGTCGCCTGCATGTAGGTGTAGAGCCAGGTCCGTGCGCGTATCCAGTCGCGCTTCACGGTGCGCACCGATACGCCCATCACGTCCGCGATCTCTTCATAGCTGAGCCCGCCGAAGAAGCGGTACTCCACCAGCTGACACTGGCGTTCACTCAGCCCGCGCAGACGTTCCATGGCCTCGTCCAGAGCCAGCAGGTCCGGCAGGGGCTCGTCCACCGCCACCTGGACGCGGTCGAGCGACACGTCCTCCTGTCCCCCGCCCCTCTTCTGCACGCTGCGCGCGCGCGCATGATCGACCAGTATGAATCGCATCGCGCGCGACGCCAACGCCAGGAAATGCGCTCGGTCGTTCGCGCCCGCCCCCTCATGGTCCGCCAGCCTCAGATATGCCTCGTGGACGAGCGCGGTGGTGTTCAGCGTTTCGCCCGGCCGGTTACGCCGGAGCCGCTGGCGCGCGATCTGGTGCAGCTCCGCATAGACCCTTGAATAGACCTGGTCGAACGCGTCGCGGTCCCCGGCGCGCGCGGCGGAGAGCAGGTGCAGCGTCAGCTGTTCAGCAGGCATCACGTGGAGTTTACAGCACGGGGAGCGGTCGCCTTTCCGTCAGGCGCTGGCCCCACTTTACCTGCCGTAAGCGCTCACGGTCAACCTTCGTCGCCTCTGCCGCACCGCCTGGATGTCACTCTCCGGCTCGATTTCCCGATAGAGAGAGTACCCGGCGCCATCCCCACGCCGCGGCACCCAACGAACCGAAGGAGACGAACCATGTCCTCCAGGACCCGAGCCTGGCTTGCCGCCATCAGCCTGCTGGCCGCCTGCGACGGCGACCCCACGGCCCCCGGAATCGACGTCGGACCTCCCGAAATGATGCTCGCTCCCTCTGCCGCGATCGCCGACGGCAGCGTTGCCGCGACCGGGAATGCCGCGCTCGAGTCACGCCTGGACGGCGCGTTCACGTTCCTGGCGCCATTCGCCACCGACGCGACATCAGGCGAGTTCGATCCATCGGTGCTCCCGGCGCTGGTCCTCGAGGTCTGTGAGGTCTCCGCGTGTGACGGTGCTCCCATCGCGACCTACACGTCGCTGACCGGGCCGGGCGCCGAGACGATCCGGATCAGCGAGCTGGAGGAGATGTTCATCGTCAACTGGATGCCGTCCGACCTCGGACTGCCGAGTCCGGCCACATACCGGCTGCGCGTGCGGGTCGCCGGTCTCGCGCTCGGTTACGTGGACGTCCAGCTGGTGAGCAACGGCAGTGACCTCCGCAACGCCGCGACCGGAGAGACCCTGGCGTTCCTCGACAGACGCGGCGTTCCCGTCAAGTTCTCCGTCCGCCGCAACATCGTCATCTCGGCGTGGCAGCAGGCCGCGGCCGGCGCGTCGGCCGACGAGATCGCGGATCTGCTCGTCACGGATGGCGGTCTCGATGCGGCCGCGACAGCATCCCTTCTCTCTGCGCTGGGCTATCCCGCCGCCGACATGGCCGTCGTGCTGCGCGATGTGTTCGCATACACGGCCGACGAGACCGTGGCGGTCCTGCACAGTCTCGGTGCTGACGCGTTTGATGTCGGCGCAGCGCTCGTGAACGAACTCGGCCATACCGTCGAGGAGTCGGCGGCGCTGCTGTCCAGCGGCGGCTTCGACGCAGAGGCGGTCTTTGCTGCGACGTATCGGATGGGCGTCGAAGTGCTGGGGAATCCGGCGGACTTCGCGCTGCGGGTCGCGGTCGCGACGATGCACGGCCTCGGCTACGCGCTCGACGACTTCAGGGACGGGCTGCTCGGCGGGCTGCACGCGTGGACTGAGGACAACATCACCGATGCACTCGGCCTCTCCGGCTACGCGATGAGCGACCTCGTCCCGTTCATGCTCGATGTCATGGGCCTGACCGTCAACACCGTCATGGCGAAGGCGGAGTCGTGGGGCGTTCCGCTCCCCGACGTCGTCGATGCACTCGTTGACGCCGGCGCCGCGATCGAGGACATCGCTGCGGGCGCCATCGCCGCGTTCGATGCCTCGGCAGCCGACCTTGGTCAGGCGCTCTCCGATGCCGGCGCCACCGCGCTCGAGATCGGCACGGCGCTCATGGACACATACAATCAGACGCTCGACGAAACCGCCGCCAACCTCGCGACCCTCGGACTCCAGGCTGAGGTGGTATTCAACGCCGTCTATGACCTGGGCGTGAACTTCCTCGGCAATCCGGCTGACTTCGCACTCAACCTCGCCGTCGCTGTGATGCGGGGCGCCGGTTACACGCTGAACGACTTCAAGGACGCACTGATGGACCCCCTCCGCGCGTGGTCGCAGGAGAACATCGTCGATGCCCTCGGCCTCTCCGGCTTCGCGACGAAGGACCTCGTCGAGTTCATGATCAACACGATGGGGATGACGGCCGATCGCGTGACCCGTATCGCGGAAGGATGGGGCGTGCCGGTCGGTGAGCTCGTCGCTGCGATGTACGCCGCCGGTCAGCAGGCGGAGGACTTTGCGGATGCGATGATCGACGCCTGGGGCCTGACCGAGGAAGCTGCCGTCTCGGCACTCAGAGACGCGGGCTACCTCGCCACGGACGTGGGTGAATGGGCCCTCGAACGGTTCTCTGCCGGCGGCACCCTGGCGTTCGAGATGACGGCCAGATTGCTGGCGGACGCGGGGTACGCGTTCGACGATGTCGCGGCGTGGGTCTGGACGAAGGCGGGCGGCGTGACGGATCGCGCCGTGGCCGTGCTCCGCTATGGCGGATACAGCGCGCGCCAGATCACCCGATACGTGTTCGACACCACCGGTCAGTCGGCGCGAACGATTTTCGTCGCACTGAAGAATGCCGGCTTCGCCGCGGCCGACGCTGCGGAAGCGGTCTATCTGGAGGCCGGAGCATCACTCGTGCAGATCGGCGCCTGGCTCTCCGAGGTCTACGGTCTCCTCGCCGACACGACGCTCGGCATTCTCGCCGCGCTCGGCGCCTCACTCGGCGACATGCTCAGCGTCGTATCCGGCGTGTACGGAGCGACGCTCGCGGAGGCCACCGCACTGCTCACACAGTTCGGCTTCTCCGCAGTCGACATCATCGCGGGGTGGACCGGCGGTTGACGGGCAGTTGGAAACGGGCGAGCGGAGCGATTGCGGGCGGCGGCGTGCAGGTTTGACGCGCTTCCGTCGATGATCGCGCCGCTCGTCCGGACTCCCTCGACATAGCGCAATCGTCCAATTGCCGCGCCCCTCCGCCGACATCGGAACCTTCGGTGCGGATACCACACCGAAAACTCCATCGACGCCCGCCAGCTCGACGCCGATGGATAGTTCGACGCGCATAGCGCGGCGAATCCTCCATCCGCGACGACTCGCGCCACCTGGTGGAAGGTTGGCGGCACCGTTCCCGGCACACCCGCCCGTCGCCCGCCGTGCCCGCCCACCGCCCGCCCGCCGCCCGGCACCCGCCCGCCCGCCAACCCCCACCGCCCGCCACCCGCCCGCCAACCCCGCTGCCCGCGGTCACCGCCGCGCCGGCACCATCGTCAGCCGCACGTGCGACGGATACTGCGCCGAGTGATGCACCACGTTGTTCGCGACGACACCCTGCGATTCGTCGTAGTTCCGGCCGCCCGTGTTCAGGTTGCGGTCGAACCGCGGGAAGTTGCTGCTCGACACCTCGATCCGGATCCGGTGTCCGGGAGCGAACCAGTTGCTCGTGGTCAGCGGACCGAGCACCACCTCGTACACCTTGCCCGACTCCATCCATACTTCGCGGTCATAGCCTTCACGGTACCGCATGCGCTGAATGGTCTCGTCCAGATTGTACGCACGGCCTTCCGCGTCCACGTCGATCAGCTTCACCGTGAAGTCGGTGTCGCGCGCATCGGACGACACGTACAGCGTCACCTCGACCGGGCCGCTGATCTCGATACCCTCCGCGAGCGGCTCGGTGGTGTAGACGAGGATGTCGCTGCGGGACTCCTCCAGCTCTCTCTGATCGAATGCGCCGCCCTGCACGGCGTTGCCCGTGCAGCACACGTTCCCTCCGTATGACGGCACGGGGTTCATCGGATCGTACGCGAACCGGTCCGGCGCATCGGTGGGCGGCGGCGCGTCCTGTAGGCGGCCGTCCTCGTTCGACGTGCCGGCATTGCCGCCGCTCGCGAGATAGTACGTGAGCGGCCGCGCCCCTGCGGGCGGCCACGTGTCCGAGCTCTGCCAGCGGTTCGCGCCCATCGTGAAGTACTGCACCTTCGGCAGCGTGTCGAGCATGCCGTTCTTCGTGCCCTTGAGGAGAGCATCGAACCAGCCCCACGTGAGCGCGTCCCAGTCGAGCCGCGCGTCGCCCATGCTGCGCTCGCCCACGATCGTTTCCTCGCTCGCGCGGCGATACGCGCAGTGCAGTGTCGGCGCGATCACCGCGTACTGCCGGTCCGCGATCTCCGGTGCGGCCGTGCTGCGCACGTGGTTGTAGAGGGCGAGGTTCGGACCGACGGATACGTCGTACCACGACATGAGCCACATGCCGGGCACGCCGATCGGCATGTCGTCATGCCACAGCCCGCCACGGTACCACGCGGGATCGTTCGGCGTGCGCTGGATCATGCGGCCGCCCGTCGCGACGGGCATGGAATCGGCAAACACGCCGCGCGGACCGTCCACGGCCTTGATGATGTCCTGCACCGGCAGATGCCGCAGCGCCTGCGACCAATCCACGGCCGGCATCTGCGGAGCGAGATCGTAGAGCCGCGACGCCGCGATGAGGTCCTGCTGCGACATGCGCGGATCGAACAGCGGGCGGGCCTGGTTCTGCTGGCCGTAGATCCAGGCAATGAACAGCATCTGAACCGCGCCGCCGCGATACCAGTTGCCCTGCTCGTAGAACCCGCCCACGCGACCGACACCTGCGCCGTAGCCCGCGGCCTGGAGTGCGGCGAACGCCGGATGGCCCATCGACGCGACCGCCATCTGCCACTCTGCCGTCGATGAGCACCCCATCGTGCCGGCCTTCCCGTTCGACCACGGCTGCGCCGCGATCCACGTGAACGCGTCGTATCCGTCCGTGGTCGGCGGCCCGAGGATGTCCCAGTTCCCCTCCGACATGAAGTGACCGCGCTCGTTCTGCTCCACGTATGCATAGCCGCGACGCACCGCATCGAGAGCCGCGCTCATGTCACGCGGCGCACCCGTGCGCACGTCCCAGTAGTTGAAGTTGTAGGGCGTCTTCACGAAGATCGTCGGCACACCGGCCGTGGCGTTCCTCGGGCGGTAGATGTCGGTCATGAGCCGAACGCCATCGCGCATCGGCATCATGAACCTGCGCTCGATCACGGCCACCGAATCGAGTGCGCGCTCCACCTGCCACCGCCGCTCGATCAGCTCGGTGTTGTTGCCGCGCTGCTGGCCATGCAGCGGCGTCTCGAGGCCGGATGCAGCCGCCATGGCTGCGGCAAGGATCAGAAATCGTGCATGACGGTGCATGGAGAGGCTCCTGTCGGGCGGGTGTGACGCGGTTGGACGGTTCGAAGTGCTCTCCCAACGTAGACGCCGGAAGCGCGGATGAAGTCAGGCAATCACCCCCACGGCCGTGGGGGAGCGGCTGACATTCCGCCTTGTGAGCGGCGGGGACGGGTGTGAGATTGCGGCCATGAAGGCCGGCACTCTCGCGAAGTACATATCGAATCTGGGGTACGGCAGCCGCCGTGAGGTCATGGCCATGATCGCCCGCGGACGTGTGACGAACGCCGCCGGCGACGCGCTCGGGCATGACGATCCAGTCGATCATGACGACACGCGAGTCGATGGCGAGCCGCTCGACCCTCCGCCCGGCGCGGTGCTGATGCTGCACAAGCCGGTTGGATACGTCTGCTCCACGAAGGATGTGAACGCCGTCGTCTACGACCTGCTGCCACACCGGTTCCTGCACCGCTCACCCGTCATCGCACCCGTCGGCCGCCTGGATGGGGACACGTCCGGATTGCTGCTCATGACGGACGACGGCTCGCTCAACCATCTCATTACATCCCCGCGTTCGCATCTGCCTCGTGTTTACGATGCGACGCTCGCCGACCCGTTGCGCGGCAATGAGGCCGATGTCTTTGCGAGCGGGGCGCTGATGCTGAAAGGCGAGGACACACCGCTGGCGCCGGCGGAAATGGAGGTGGTCGATGAGCGGCGCGCGCACGTGACGCTTCACGAGGGGCGCTATCACCAGGTGCGCCGGATGTTCGCCGCGGTCGGCAACCACGTCGTGTCACTGCACCGCAGCCGCCTGGGGCCCCTGGACCTCGGTGATCTGCCCGCAGGCGAGTGGCGCACACTCACAGCGCAGGAGATTGACGCGATCCGCACGGAGATCGCTGCGCTCCGCGCGCAGTCTGCGGCGGAACGGTCGGCGACATGACGAACTCGCGGAAGTCCGCGCTACGGGTGTCACGGGACCCCTCGCTCGATCGGTTCCGCTGCGATGACGACGATTATCACCGCTGGCGCACCAGTGAGGTGGATGCGGGGGCGCGCGTGCTCACCGTCGCGTCGAAGCCCGGTGTCCCCGGCTTCGGCGACCTGGATCCTGCGACGGGTCTGCTCCTGGACCATCTCGAGATCGAGGACGGCGACACCGTCTGCGACCTGCACTGCGGCACTGGCGCCGTGGGGGTATCGGCCGCGCTGCGCACATCGGGTACTGTCTCGATGTGCGACGCCAACCTCCTGTCGGTCGAGGCCGCGCGCCGCACCGCGGAATCCAACGGTGCAGACCGCGCATCGGTCACGTTCGGCCGCGCCGCGGACGCGCTCGGCGCGGAGCGCGTGGATGTCGCCGTCGTGCGCCTGCCGAAGGGACGGATTCCCACCCTGCGGCTGATGTGGGATGCATATCACGCGCTGCGTCCCGGCGGACGGTGCTACCTCGCCGGCGCCAACGACGAGGGAGTCAGGACTGCGCTGCGCCAGCTGGAGCAGCTCTTCGGCGGCGCCTCCGTGCTCGGCTACCGCGGCGGAAACCGCGTCGGCATGGCGATACGGCCGGACGCGGAGGCCGGGCGGACTGGCGACTTCGACATGCCGTGGCTCGATCCCGCGGTCTTCCATGAGCTCCGCGTGGAGGCACGCGGGCTCGAGATCGACGTCCGCTCACGACCCGGCGTATTCTCGTGGGATCGGCTGGACGCCGGCACGCGGGCGCTGCTCGACGTCATGGACGTGGAAGGTGGCGGCGCGATCCTCGATCTCGGCTGCGGCTTCGGCATCATCGGCGCGGTCGCAGCGCGGCTCGCTCCCGAGGCACGCGTCACCATGACGGACGTCAACGTGGATGCCATCGAATCGAGCCGACGCACCATCGCAGAGAACGGTCTCGCGGGGCGGTGCGAGGTCGTTGCATCCGACATAGCCGCTGTCATCCCCGATCGCAGCATCGACCTGGTGCTCACCAATCCCCCGTTCCACACCGGCAAGGCGACCGACCTGCTTGTCGCCGCGCAGTTCGTCCGCGATGCGGCCCGCGTACTGAAGCCGGGTGGTCGGCTCGTGCTGGTTGCAAACCGTACTCTGCCATACGAGCTGTGGCTGCGGGAATGCTTCGGGTCGTTCCACACGGCGTTCGACGGCCGCCAGTTCAAGGTGCTGTCGGCGGTACGAGCGGGCTGATCGGACAGTGCGCATGCTGTTACCAGTGGAGGCGTAATGAGCAGGATCGTCGGCAGCACGGCGCTGATCACGGGCGGCGCGTCCGGCATCGGCTACCTGATGGGGGAGCGAATGCTGACAGAGGGCGCCGCCCGCCTCGTCATCTGGGACATCGATGCGACGGCGCTGGAGCGCGTGACGGCGGAGCTTACCGCGCGTGGACACCACGTGGACGGGTATTGCGTCGATGTCACGGACAACGCGCAGGTACGGCATGCCCTCCATGCGATGCAGGTCCGGGGCGTCCACACCGATGTGCTGATCAACAATGCCGGCATCATTGTGGGTCGCGATTTCATCGCTCACGACCACGCTGATATCGACAGGACGATGGCGATCAATGCTCTCGCGCCGATGCACCTCACGCGCGCGCTCCTGCCCGACATGCTGAAGCGCGGGAGCGGCCACATTGTGAACATTGCATCGGCCGCGAGCATGGCCGCGAATCCGGGCATGTCGGTGTACTGCGCGAGCAAGTGGGCCGTGACGGGGTGGTCGGAGTCGCTGCGCATCGAGCTGGAACGGTCCAGGAGCGGAGTGCGGGTCACGACTGTCATGCCGTATTACATCGAGACGGGGATGTTCGCGGGCGTGCGCTCGCGGGTCCTGCCGCTGCTCAAGCCCGAGCGGGCCGCGCGCGACATCGTGACGGCCATCAGGAAGGACCGCATTCTCATCCGGCTTCCGGGCCTGCTGAACATCGTGCCGCTGCTGCGCGGCGCGCTGCCGGCCCGCTGGTTCGATCGCATTGTCGGCGAGTGGCTGGGCGTGTATGACACGATGAGCACGTTCACGGGCAGGCAGCGGTGAGCGACGCCAATGCAGGTGCGCCGGCGGACGTCGATGCGATCGCGACGCGGCAGGCCACGCCGCCGGCCGAAGTGGAGCGTTCGCAGCTGCATGATCTGCTCGACACGCAGCGTGCTGCGTTCGCGCGCGGTGCTCCCGGCTACGAGCAGCGCATGGAAGCGCTGGCGGCGCTGCGCGACGCCGTGCGTGCACGTCAGGACGAGCTGCTGCGGGCGGTATCGGCGGACTTCGGCGGACGCGCGCCGGAGGAGACGCAGCTGCTCGAGCTGTTTCCCTTATACGACCAGATCCGGCATGCGCGACGCCACCTGAAGGGCTGGATGCGACGGCGGCGGGTCCGCACGAGCTGGGTGCTGTGGCCGAGCAGAGCGTTCTACCAGTATCAGCCACTGGGCGTCGTCGGAGTGATCGGCGCGTGGAACTACCAGCTGCTGCTCACGCTCGGTCCCGTGGTGGATGCGATTGCCGCGGGCAACCATGTCATCCTGAAGCCGTCGGAGATCACGCCGCGGTCCGCGGACGTGATTGCCCGTATCATCGCCGACGCGTTCGCACCGGAGTACATCGCCTGCGTGACGGGCGGACCCGACGTTGGCGCCGGGTTCTCGCAGCTGCCGTTCGACCACCTCTTCTTCACGGGTTCCACACGCGTGGGCACGCTCGTGATGAGCGCCGCAGCCGCGCACCTGACGCCCGTGACGCTCGAGCTCGGAGGCAAGTCGCCCGCGATCGTTCACGACAGCTACCCGTTCGAGCGTGCAGTACAGCGCATCATGAAGGGCAAGCTGCTGAACGCCGGACAGACGTGTGTCGCCCCGGATTACGTGCTGCTGCCGGAGCGCCGCAAGGCCGACTTCGAGACCGAAGCACGCCGCGTGGTGGCGGAGCTGTATCCGCGCCTGGCGCAGAACGCGGATTACACGCGCATCGTCAACCACACGCACCTTGAGCGGCTGCAGGCATTGACCGAAGATGCGGAAGCGAAAGGCGCCCGCGTGGTTACACTCGGCGCGGACGGCGAGGCCACCGGCATGGACGGCGGGGCCAAGAGCGGCGAGGCCAATGGCTCGGACGGCGGGGCCATCGGCGCGGACGATCGCCTGTTTCCGCCGACCCTCGTCTTCGATACGACAGACGACATGGCGCTGATGCAGGAGGAGATCTTCGGGCCGATCCTGCCGGTGGTCACCTACCGCACTCTCGCCGACGCGATCGCATACGTGAACGCGCGCCCGCACCCGCTGGCGCTCTATTACTTCGATCATGATGAAGCGCGGGTGGACGCCCTGCTGGCGGCCACGCTCTCGGGCGGCGTCACGATCAACGATTGCATCTACCACCTCGGTCAGCACAACCTGCCGTTCGGCGGTGTGGGGGCGAGCGGGATGGGCAGCTATCACGGGTTCGACGGTTTCCAGACGTTCTCGAAGAAGCGCGGCGTCATGGTGCAGAGCCGGCGTGCCGGTACGTCGCTCCTCCTGCCGCCGTACGACGCCGCGCGGCGCCGTCTGGTCAACCGCCTGCTGAAGCTCGCGCTGCGGTCGCGGTAGCTGTCGGACGCGGAACCCACTCTGCAGAACGGCTCAGTGGAGCATGCACATGTCGCCGGGAGCGCGGGACGACATGTCGCAGCGCGCCACGGCCATGTGGAACCGTGCCGTTATGCAGAGTGGGTTCCGCGTCCGGCTTGGCGATTGCAGACCTATCCACCACATTGCCGTTGTCGTCAACCGATCGAGAGCGGGGACACCATTCGAATCGCCATCCTGACCAACGAGTACCCGCCGCACGTCTACGGCGGCGCGGGCGTGCACGTGGACTACCTGACGCGCGAGCTGGCCGCGCTCGATGGCGGACGTCATCACGTACAGGTCCTGAGCTTCGGCGCCCAGCGCGAGACCGGCCCGAGCCTGAGCGTGGAGGGCGTGCAGGCGCCCGTCGAGCTGCCGGCCCAGGACCCGCGCCATGCAAAGCTGTTCGCGACATTGCTGCAGGACCTGGTGATGAGCGGCCGGCTGGCGGATATCGACATCGTCCACTGTCACACCTGGTACACGCACCTCGCCGGCTGCCTCGCGAAGTACCTGCATGGTGTGCCGCTCATTCTGACGACACACTCGCTCGAGCCGCACCGGCCATGGAAGGTCGAGCAGCTCGGCACGGCGTACCACGTGTCCTCGTGGATCGAGCGGACGGCTTACGAGAACGCGGATGGCGTCGTTGCGGTGTCCCAGTCCATGCTCCGCGACGTGCACGCCCTGTACGGCGTACCGCTCGACCGCGTCCGGGTGATCCATAACGGCATCGACCTCGACGAGTACCGTCCCACGCCGAACCTCGCGACACTGCGCGAGTGGGGCATCGATCCCGACATCCCGTTCGTCCTGTTCGTCGGCCGCATCACCCGGCAGAAGGGCATCATTCACCTCGTCAATGCCATCCGGCACATCCAGCCCGGTGTGCAGATCGTCCTGTGCGCGGGTGCGCCGGACACACCCGAGATCGCGCGCGAGATGATCGACGCGGTGGAGCGTGCGCGCACGCAGAGCTCGCACGCCATCATCTGGATCGATGAGATGCTGTCGAAGGAGAAGATCATCCACCTCTACACGCACGCAGAGATCTTCGTCTGTCCGTCCGTCTACGAGCCGTTCGGCATCATCAACCTGGAAGCGATGGCATGCGGCACACCGGTCGTCGCGTCGGCGGTCGGCGGGATACCGGAAGTCGTGGAGCACGGCGAGACGGGACTGCTGGTAGCGCCGGAGGCGATCAGTGCGACGGAGGTCGAGCCGCGACACCCGGAGCAGTTCGCGCGCGATCTTGCCACCGCGGTCAATGCCCTGCTCGATGATGCAGACCTGCGCGCAACGATGGCGCACAAGGCGCGCGCGCGTGTGGAACAGCGCTTCAGCTGGCAGAGCATCGCACGGCAGACGCTCGAGTTCTACGAGCACGTGTGCGACCGGCATGCGCAGGGGCGCACACCGGAGCACACGCGCAAGTACACCGACCTCTTCGATCCGCCGGCGTAATACGAGTTCGACGTCGCGTCGCGACGCGAAGAGTCGCCTGGCCGGCTTGCCGCGCCGCGACCGGCGACGGCGCAGGCCGCTTATTGTGCCGGCGCGACGCGCGGCGGCAGCGTTTGCAGATACGCCCAGATGGCGTCCAGCTCATCCGGCTCGGCCTGCCCGATCACCTTCCACGGCATGGCGTCGCTCAGCACCCGGCCGTCGGGTGTGCGGCCGGATGCGAACACCTCCTGGAAATCGTCGCGCGACCACTGCGCGAGATTGCCCGACGGCGTCAGGTCGGGTGCGGGCGGCGCGCCCGGCTCGAACGCGGGGGCACCGCCCAGATCGAGGCCGTGGCACCCGGTGCAGAGCCGCGTCAGGTAGTAACCGAGCGCGAGCGGATCGGATGCCTGTGGCCGATCGAGGTGCTGCGCCCTGGGATCCGCGGCGATGAGATCCGGCTGGAACTGCACTCTGCCGAGCGCGACCATGGCCCGGCCGACCGGTCCGAAGCTCCGCGACGGCAGCTCCCGCTCGACCGGCGGCAGCGTGCGAATCCACGCGAGCACGTCGGCGACATCCTGGTCGCTCAGATAGGTGTATTCCGCCGAGGGCATGATGAAGAGCTTGCGGCCGTCGCGTCCGATGCCGTGGCGGACCGCCTGCTCGAATTCCACGTCGCTCAATGCGCCGTCCGGCGCGCCCGCGGTGAGGTTCGGTGCCGGCACGCGGGCGAACGGCATGCCGTCCATCAGTACGAGCCCGCCCAGGTCCGGACCGTGGCATTCGGTACAACCGAACACGGTGCCGAGCCGCTCCCCCTCCGCGGCGTTGCCGACAGCACTGTTGAACGGATGGGGGTCAGCTGTGTGGCCGCTGCCGACCGCGGACGCGGACATCCCGTACACACCGCCCAGCACGAGCAGGAAAAGGGCTGCGATTCCACCGAACGTCATGCCGAGCCGGCGCTGCCAGGTCTTCATGCGACCTCCAGGGATGCGGAAGCACGCCGGCGTACCGGCGTGGGACGTGGGATCTCTGTACGGGAGATGGGCCGGCGGAGACCGGTCCCAGTCGAAGCTAATCACCTGCTTTCCGGGAGTCACGAACTTTCTTTTCCGGGCGTGGCTCCGGCCCGCACTTGCCCCCCGGACCCGCTCGGATCACCTTCGGGAGTCGGGTGCAGGTGCGGCCCTCGTGCGGCGATACGACCAATCGAGGGCAGCCCGGATTGAGGTGCTCACGGGCAGGAGTCCGATGCGCAAGCACACGTGGCAGAGGCTGACGGTCATACTCGGCGCGACCGCGCTCATCATCGGCGCCTGGAAGCTCGATCTCCCCGGGCTCTGGCAGGATGAACGCTGGCAAGGTGAGCCGGCCGTCGTCATCGACGCTCCGCGGACCCCTCAGGCACCGCCGGCCGTTCGCTGGCTGCCCGAGCACGTCGTCGAAGGCACGCTGTTCACGGTCATCGTGGAAGGCGGCCAGCCGCCCGCCCGCAGCGCGGAGGGTCAGTTCGCCGGAGAGCCGCTCCACTTCCACACGCGCGAGGATGGCGCACTGGTGGCACTCGCCGCCGCGCCGCTCGATTCCGTCGGACCGCGCCAGCTCCGCGTCCGTGTTACGCATGCGGACGGAACACGCTACGAAGACAACGTTGTCGTGCCGATCGACTCCGGCGACTACCGTCTGGAGCAGCTGAGCGTTGCCCCTCAATTCGGTCGCCCGCAGCCTGCCGCGATCCAGCAGCGCATCGCCGAAGAAGCTGCCCGCGCCCGCGCCGTGTCCACGCAGTCGCACGGCACGCCGCGCATGTGGGAGCCACCGTTCGTGCAGCCGCGCGAGAGCCGCATCACGAGCGGCTTCGGAAACGGCCGGGTCTTCAACGGACAGGTTCAGAGTCGCCACACGGGCACCGACTTCGCCGGCGCTGTCGGCGCACCCGTGCACGCTCCGGCGCGCGGCATCGTTGCGCTCGTCGATGACTTCCATCTCGGCGGCGGCGTCGTTTATCTCGATCACGGCGCCGGTCTCGTCACCGCCTACCTTCACCTCAGTGAAAAGTCAGTGGCCGAGGGCGACACGGTCGAGTCCGGTCAGGTCATCGGACGCGTCGGTGCAACCGGACGCGTGACCGGGCCGCACCTCCACTGGATCGTCCGCTACGGCGGCCACACCGTCGATGCGATGAGCCTGCTCGAATTGCCTGTCCCGAAGGCGCCGTAGCCCACGGTCGCTCGCCGGCGCTGCATCCCGTATACTGACGTGCGCGCGCACGACCGCCGTATGCGCTGACCCGGCACGACAGACAGGAGACACAGATGCGCAACACTCTCGGCCTCTCCGTCCTCGCACTCGTCATCGTCCCGGCGACGAACGCCTCCGCCCAGGCACCCGTGTTTCCCTCCGCGCACCATGACTATCGTGTCGTCACGGTCGCGGAAGGGCTCGTCCACCCGTGGTCCATTGCCGCCCTCCCGGACGGAGACATGCTCGTCACCGAACGACCGGGACGGCTGCGCATCATCCGCGATGGACGGCTGCTGCCGGATCCGGTGCCGGGCGTGCCGACGGTTCTGGCAGAGGGCCAGGGCGGCCTCCTCGATGTGGTCCCACACCCCGACTTCACATCGAACCGGCTCATCTACCTGAGCTTCTCGAAGCCGATTGCAGGTGAGCAGGGCGCGACGACGGCGGTCGTGCGCGGTCGCTTCAGCGGCGATCGACTCACGGACGTCGAGCAGATCTTCGAGGCGACCTCGCGCGGTCGCGGCCATTACGGCTCCCGCATCGCGTTCGATGGTCAGGGCTACGTCTTCATTACCGTCGGCGACCGGCAGGCCCCTTCCACCGGAGACCTCGAGGCGCACCCCGCGCAGGACCTGTCCAATCATCACGGCACCATCATCCGCCTGCACGACGACGGCCGGGTGCCCGCTGACAACCCGTTCGTCGATCGCGCGGGTGCGCGCCCGGAGATCTGGAGCTACGGCCACCGCAATGCACAGGGCCTCGCCTTTCACCCGGAGACCGGCGACCTGTGGGCCAACGAGCACGGACCCCAGGGCGGCGATGAGCTGAACCGCATCACCGCGGGATCCAACTACGGCTGGCCGGTGATCGGTTACGGCGTGAACTACCGCAGCGGTACCGCCATACACGAAGGCACCCACCGCGAAGGCATGGAATCGCCCGTTCACGTCTGGGTCCCCTCCATCGCTACGTCCGGCCTCATGATCTACACCGGCGATCGCTTCCCGGCGTGGCGTGGCAGCTTCTTCATCGGCGGCCTCGCCGGCGAGCAGCTCGCCCGGCTCGAGATGGAGGACACCACCGTACGCATCGAGGAAACGCTCGTGCGCGGCATGGGCCGTATCCGCGATGTGCGGCAGGGCGTCGACGGCTACATCTACCTGGCGATCGACCATCGCGGCGGCCAGCCCACGAACATCGTACGACTCGAGCCGGTGCCCGAACCCGCGCGCTAGTCCCCTGAACCGGCGCGCTGGTCATCCGAACCGGCGCGCCGGGTAGCATTGACGCTGCGCGCGTTCATCAGCCGCTCGAGTTGCCAGTAACCGCAGACATGCACACAGGATCATCATGCCCGCTCATGCCCTCACTGGCCTCACCATTCCGTCCCGCTTTGCCGGTGCGCTGCGTCTGGCCCCGTTTGCGCTGGCCCTCGCGATGTCCGCCTGTGCGCCCGCATTGAAGCTGGCCCCCGACGATTCGCAGGAGGTCCTGACCAGCCACCGGCTCACCGCGCCCGACCCGTCGCAGCCGGGGCCGTTCCCCGTTCGCTTCCTCTACTACGGCAGCGGCACGGACAGGAACCGACCCGAATACCGCGACTCCGTCGCCCTGAAGACGGAACCGGTGGACGCGTCGAAGCTCGTGGACCTGCGCACGACGGCAAAGAGTCGCAACGCGTACTGGGGCTTCACACCGTCGAAGATGCCGCTCAATGCGCGCGTCTGGTATCCCGAAGGCGCGGGTCCGTTTCCGGTCGTGCTCATCGCGCACGGCAACCACAACATGAAGGACTTTTCCGACCCCGGTTATGGCTGGATCGGCGAGCTGCTCGCGAGCCGCGGCTACATCGTCGCATCACTCGACATGAACTTCATCAACGGCGGCATCAGCGGCGAGAATGACGCGCGCGGCTGGTTCTTCCTCAAGCATCTCGAACAGCTGCGCAAATGGAACGATGAGGAGGGCAACCCGTTCAGCGGCCGGGTCGATCTCGACAACGTCGCGCTGATCGGTCACTCGCGCGGCGGCGAGGCGGTCGGCCACGCCGCGGCATTCAACACGCTGACGCACTATCCCGACAACGCGAACGTCCGGTTCGATTTCGGGTTCGGCATCAAGTCCATCATCGCGATCGCGCCCGTAGACGGGCAGTACCAGCCGAGCAACCGGCTGGTGCCGGTCGAGAACGTCAACTACCTGGTCTTCCACGGCTCGCACGACGGCGATGTCTCCAGCTTCATGGGCATCCGGCAGTACCAGCGCGTGCGCTTCACGGATGATCAGCCGCACCTGAAGGCGGCCGTGTTCGTGTACCGCGCGAACCACGGCCAGTGGAATACCGTCTGGGGCGCTCACGACAACGGTCCGCGCAGCGCCCGCATCCTGGACCTGCGCACGCTCATGCCGGCGGAGGATCAGCGGCAGTTCGGCAAGGTCTACATCAGTGCGTTCCTGGACGCGACGCTGCGCGGCCGCAAGGAGTACCTGCCGCTCTTCCGCGACCATCGCGTGGCCGCCGGCTGGCTGCCGAAGACGATGTACATCACGCGCTTCGAGGAGAGCACGTTCCGTCCGATCGCAGCGTTCGAGGAGGACATCGACGTGACGAGCGGCAGCGCGACCGGCGTGCGCATCAG